>JBOHQX010000038.1:0-30065 GCA_050732395.1 bacterium | reverse complement strand
GGCTTGATAGACAAAGGCATAGTAGACCTCGAGCGTATCTTCACCGGCGGCTGCTTTTAGCGTTCCCCACATATTCGGAAAAACCTGGCTTGTCTGCTTCAAAGCTGTCCAAAAATTAATCGACTTGGTCTCTGCCTTGGGTAGATAGTTCACCGGCGCGCGCACTCGCGAAATCAAGTCCTGGAAATGGCTGTCTTGGGGTGGTAATAGAGCAAATATTTCAATTTCGACCCCCGCCGCCTCGTGAGCAAGAATCTCGTTAACTATAAAAGTCTCAGAGTAACGAGGGTAGCGTTTCAGCACATACGCGATGCGTTTGGACTCATTTACTAGCATCAAAGGTTATCTCCTGATATGTCTGGATTTGTTGTCTTATCTTTGATTTGTTCGAGTAAAGAAAGTTTCAGTGCCCAGCGAGAAAAGCGATTTTTTGTGACCAAGATCATCGTTCTCTCTTTTTATTTAACAGTCTAAGATTTCTCGAGTCAGGTTCGTGATACGCTCAAGGCCATTTAAATCTATGTTCTTCACAACTTCAAACAGAACATTTCGCTGCTGCGCGGCTCTTGCAATTGCTGCAAAAAGAGTTGCCTTCGTGAGGTCGTCCGGGTGAATCATCTCAATTAGCCCCATATTGGCAAGCACCTGCGCCCGAACGTACTGTTCTTTGACGGGGTAAACCCTCGGAATGATCACCGCCTTTTTCCGGAAAGAAAGAATTTCACAAATTGTGTTATACCCCCCCATGGAGACTACTACATCAGCCGAGGACAGAATAGTTTCGATTTCATCGGAAAACTCCAGGAAGTTCAGGCTCGTGTCAGCTTGACAGCAATGGGCCAGATCGCATCTTTGGGCGGTTGGCATCTCCGGACCTGAGATGAGCAAACTCCTTGAGTGCGGCAAGCCGTAATGGTTTCTGATACCTTTGATATAGGTTGATAGAATTGGAAATCCGTCTCCTCCTCCTCCTGCCATGACCAACACAAACAACTCGCCATTTAGGCCAAGCTTCGCACGAAGGGCATTTGGGCTGATTGAAGGTCGCGACCTACCTAAAAAGCCAGTGTAAATCACTTTCTGGGCAACAAGATCGGGCATTTGATATTCTTTAGCGGCGTCAAAAATCTTCCTGGAACCGTAAATCCAGACTTGATCATAATAGTCTCGAATGCCTTCGTAATATCGGTTCTTCTGCCAAATTGGGATCGTGGTTGCCGGCTCATCAAGAACATCTCTGAGACCCAAAATAATTCTTGTTTTTTTCAGATATTTCTTGACGTAGGTTAGCGCCTCCAATAGCTCTCCATCGAGCCCTAATGGCTTCTTGTCTACTACAATGAGATTCGGATTAAATCTCTTGATACAGCTCGCAATGAGCTCGGAGCGAAAATGTATGAGCTCTTGCATGTTCATATCCCAATATTTGGCACTAAACGTTTCTTGTTCATCTCTACTCAAGCACGGCAATTTGACATAGTCGACTTTGTGCGGGATTCTCATAGCATGAATCACCGGAGAACCTGTGACGATCAATATGGAGAGGGATGGAATCTCTTGTGTTAGTCTTTCACAAATAGACAGCGTGCGGCGAATATTTCCCATTCCATAAGCGTCATGGGAATAAAAAAGAATTCTGTGGTCACACATTTTGGAACCGTTGGTTCTTTTTGGTCCTGGATTGTTTGTCGAGATTGAAGCTGAAGCGAACTCCGCTCTTTTTCACTGCATGCGCCGTAGTTCCGTGCGATTGTGATAAGGCCACCAGCCCGCGATTTGAACAGAGATACGGAACTCAACTGATGACTTCATGCTCCCAGCGACCACCGTGCGGAACACAACTCAAATCCTTCGGTACACATGGCAGAACACCGGAACGAAGGCTAACGTGACGCAGTCGCTCCAAGTCACCGCCGATACGGCCAGATCGCCATTCGCGACGCCGCGGGTAAAGAGATCTACACTGGGAACCTAGCCACAAACGGAACATTTGAGACAACCACTGAAGTGGCGTGAGGTGAGATGTAGCGAATCGACTTGCAGTTAGAATCCGAACGCATCGAGTGCTGACAGGATTTTTTACAATGTTGCAGAAAACCCCTTTTTGATGTCATGCCCATAAAAGCAGCAATTTTTCCCCGTAGTTTGTTTTGCTTTGTTGAACGTGGACGAAACTGATATTCGCAGATTCCTACTCGTGATTATGTAACATTTCAGGGTGCCCTCAACATACCGTTTCCAACTGTGACAAAGGGATTACCCAACTCCTCTAATCCCGCAAAATTGTTTTACTGCTGATCATTGACAATTCACCATTCACATTCACAATTGAGAATTGTGAATGGCAAATGGCCCACTGACAATGTTCAATTAAGAACTTCAAATCAAGATGCAACTTTGGGTAAAGCTCACCTCCCAATACCGCCATTGCCGCTATCCTCGAGACCAATCCTCTCAAAATTTCTGACCTTGCATTACAATAAGCTTTGCAAAATTCTCCTGATTTCAAGAGATTTGATCGATCCGCCAATTAAAAGACCCCGCACCTCAAAAAAGTACTACAAGATTCCCCCTATTATTTTGCCATTAAATCATTTTGCCTAAAACTATTCAATAGCTTTAGGCAAGATGATTTAATGGCAAAATGATTTTAGAAAAATAATTGCACGCCCGACAAATCCAATCTCAAAAATCCCTCGTACTAAAGAAAGACCACTTTCTCCCAGTTCGTGCTGGGGTGGTCTTTCATTTCTGAATCACGTCTCACTCTCAGGAGGAATTCCCATGTCCCCAGAAGAAAACAAGACACTCACCAAACGCTTTTTCGACGAGGTGTGTAACGGTAGGAAACTGGCTGTAGCCGATGAGCTTTTTTCCGCCCAACACACGTATACCGATCCTTCCATTCCCGGAATTCCATCGGGGCCCGCAGGCCAGAAGCAATTGATCGGCACTTACCAAACCGCCTTCCCCGACGCCCGCTGGGAAGTTGAAGAAATGTTGGTGGCCGGGGACAAAGTCGTGACGCGTTGGATCGGCAGCGGCACGCACAAGGGTGTGTTGCAAGGCAATCCCCCGCTTCCACCGACTGGCAAAAAAGTGCGAGTGACGGGAGTTTGGATACACCGTGTCAGCGGCGGCAAAATCGTGGAAACGTGGAACCACTGGGATATGCTGGGGATGCTGCAACAGCTCGGCGTCGTACCCTCATCAAAATAGTTTGCCGTTGGAGCTCAAAGGTTGGCTTCAAGACGAAACGGGGATCTCGTAAAAAAGGCGATTCCGTTAATGCGGGATCGCCTTTTGATTTGGAGAATACACCTGCAATGTTGAAACAGCGCGTGCTCTCCTGGGGCAGGAGGTCCTTGAAAATTGCTTTGCCCTTAATTGTTTTGCCTTTATATTTGTAGTTCGTTCGGATGAAGAGAAAAGAGAATTGCTTCATGGAAGGCGGACAATGACCATCTTCGCAGCCTTCCTTTCGGGTTTTTACAAGCGGGAAATGGCGCACCCGCACCGACAAAGTTATTGAGCGCCTATTTCCGCTGACCGCATCGAGCGAGAATCAAAATCGGAATGCCAGAAAATGACCGGATTGTCTCTGCATTTTCGTGAATTTGGCCGCGGCGACAAAACACTAGTTATTCTCCACGGCCTGCTGGGCTCCTCGCAGAACTGGCAGCGCGCGGCCAAGATTCTTGGAGAAAAGTACCGCGTGCTCGTCGTCGATCAACGCAATCACGGCGAATCGCCGCATACGCCTACCCATACGCTCGACGATTTGCGCGAAGACATGAGAGATTTTTTCGAGCAACAAAACCTTGCCTCAGCCTATTTGCTCGGACACTCCATGGGCGGCATGGCGGCGATGGAGTTCGCGTTTCACTATCCGGACAGATTGCAAGGCTTGATCATCGAAGACATTGCGCCGCGAGGCTATCGCAGCTCCTCGGTTGAAATTCTGGCTGCACTCTCCGAATTGGATTTGTCCGCCCTCACTTCGCGACAACAAGCGGAGGCGCAGTTGGAGCCAAGAATCCCGGGCGCGATGGAGCGGCAATTCGTGCTCACCAATCTCGCGCGCAAAGAAGATGGTTCCTATTACTGGCGCGCCAATCTGCCTGCCTTGCAGGCTTATAATAATGAAAGTCCCAAATATGAGCCGCCCGTGCATGCGCGCTACGACGGTGAAAGTCTTTTCATCGGTGGTGCGAGTTCCGAGTATCGCCTCGCTCACGATCATCACCTACTACTGCAACATTTCCCCAACAGCCATCTGGAAATGATTCCCAACGCCGGGCATTGGATTCACTTCGAGGCGGTTGAGGCCTTCACGACCTTGGTACGGAGATTTATTGATTCTGGTTCTCAAGCATTTCAGTAACTTGCTGCAATTTTGGCCTTTGTCACAAGGCAAAAGCTTCACGCAAAGACGCAGAGATGCCGCAAAGGAAAGCCCTGAAATGGTTTTGGGATGACTTTGCGTGTGCTTTGCGTCTCTGCGCCTTTGCGTGCGCTTTTTAAGTTGGCATCTGGGTGTGGACGATGGGCTTATCCAAGTAAGAATCGTAAAGCCACAATGACGGCACTGCATCTTAAAGCTTACTCCCGGAAGCGATCGTAAATTTTCAAGATCGCCGGAACGTAAATGCGTGTTTCCTGCGCCAGAATGTCATCGCGGCGGTCCTCTCTGAGCCAGCGTTCTGCTCTTTTTTCGCCACCGTTGTAGGCCGCCAGCCCACCGTCAATACTGTACGCCAGCACCAGTCCGGAAAGATAGCGGCACCCAAGGCGGATGTTCAGAATGGGATCGAACAAAACCTCCTCCGGTGAATCCCACGCCAGACCTTCCGCTTCTGCGAGCATACGGCCGGTGGCGGGCATGATTTGCATCAGCCCGCGCGCGCCCGCCCAAGAAAGGCTGCGCGGATTCCAGGTGTGCCCGGTCTCATGCGTGATCGTGGCGCAGATCAATTCCACGTCCAGATTGCGGTATTTCAGGTTCATGAGATAAATCTCATCCGCAATTTTGAGCTTGAGATCCGACGGCATTTTCAAATTGTATTGATCGATAATCCCGAGAACTTTGTCGAGCGTAACGCGTCGCACGCTGTCAAACTGCACGGTGGCGCGCAAGGCCGACAACGGGGGTTGCAACTCGACAATGCGTTGCAGCTCATCTTCATGCCTCGCCGACAAGCGATCATCCAATCTGGCACCCATCAAGCTCATGACCACGACCAACCCTGCCGGCAAGCTCAAAATCGGCCAATTTCTGATGAGCATTCGCAGGCACGCCCGATAATCTATCAATAGCATTGCGGCCATGGCGCCTTGCATTTTCGCCGCGAGGCTTTCGAAGTTCGGGCTTTTCAGAGCCGTCAAACTTTTGATCCACCATTTTCTCAAAGGCTCTCGCGGGAACGCCCATGGGCTTGGTGAGGGAGGATCGGCCAGGGTGCAGGGCGTTTCTACAGCAGGTTTTTCACGGCTTCGCCTCACCAGCCGGGACAAGTTGCGAGACAGACCTTTTACCTCGCCAAGGAGCTTATCCCACGGCACCGGCTGGGAAGAAGGTTTTATTTCGGGAAGCAATGGTGCTTGCTCGCGGATCTTCGCGCTTTCTACGATGATGCGTTGTTGCTTGGCGGGCGCAGGTGTCGCTTCAATATCGACCTCCAATGCCTCCAAGACCTCGGGCATGGCATGCGCCAGTCCGAAATCGGGCGCCGCGCTACCAGCGATATGCAGGCCCACGGCCAGGAAGGTCTCGGCTTCCAGCCACCACGCACCGGAGTCGCCACTGGCACACAGGGGCGCTCCCGGCTCAGCCGGCATGATATGAATCACATGGTGCAGCACCCGTTGAATACCGGCATAACGCTGTACGGCATAGCCTTCAACCCCGGTAATGATGCCGGCACTGACACCAGTGGCGCCGCCAGACTTGATCACGTGCATTCCCAAGCGCGGTGCCGCGACGCCAGCGGCCATTGCCATATCATATGGCTCATGCGGTCGGGACTGTTGGCCGTTTGGACGAGCGACCGCGGTATCCAAAGAGGCGTGCATGGCGCCTCGCACAAAGGTGGCGATCGCAGCACCATTGCCCGCGCCTTTGAGGCCACGAGGTTGGTGAGCCAGTGCGCCGCTGCGAGAATGCCACGGACTCGAGAGTGCGTGCCAACTGCTCAGGATCATCTCCTCGCCCGTGCGGCGATCACGCACTTGACGGCCTGAAGTGCCATGGCTTTTCTCCGTTGGGTGGGTGTTGGATACACCTCCGCGCAGATCAGGGCGAAGCAGCGCTGGCGCAGTTGCGGCGGCCGGCGGTTCGGCCCGATGCAATCGATAGAGCGCCGGCAATACGTCGGTCGGAAAACCGACGCGGTCCGCGTCGATCACACGATCGGGATCGCATTCGCGGAAGGCCTGAAACGCTTCACCGCGAAGCTTTTGGCGCACGTGCACGCGCACCGCCAGCTCCGGCTCGAGGCGATAACCCTGCGCCGAGCGCAGGCGATAGCCGAGGTCGACAAGCGTGACGTTGGGATCGTGCAGATAAAGGTTCACAGCCTCCGCCAGGGCCATGCGGCCCTCCTGCCAGAGGCTCGCATCGAATGTTACGCCGTTATTGGCTCGCATAAAGTCAATACCATTTTGCATCAAAAAAAATGGGCCAGCCTCCGCTGACCCATTCTTGCAACAAACTGTCTCCGTCCTTTGACAGGCTCGTTCGAAAACTCGTTTCAGGCTTACAGATTGGCCGTGCGCGCGATGACTTCGAAGGCCACGGTTTCATCGAAACCGGAGATCGGCATGCGCTCCGCCGGGGTGATGCTGCGATCGTAGAATTCCCAGCGCGCGATGAGCTTGTACACGTTTTCCGCCAGCAAACCCACGCGGCGCGGGTTGAACTCGATGTTGGCGGTGAACACCAGCTCTTCACGCGTGGCGGGATTTTGCCAGAACCATACGTTTCTCGCGGGCGTTTGCGGTCTCAACGTTGCGACGATTCCGGTCGCACCCGTGAGCCGAATCAGAGCGCCGCCGCTGGTGATGGGCTGGGCGTCCAGGCGCACGATGGACTGATAATTCTCGCTCGCGAGAAACCGCGCAAAAGAACCGCTCAGGCGCGCCGTGTGATGGACAACCACGCGACGGTCGATGTCGACCACCTGATCTTGAAACGGATAAACGTTCGGATCTTCCGCTTCCACCGGACTTTGCTCGCACAGGCAGGGATGGCCCTGTTCCTTCGCCGGCGTGCCCAGCCTGCCATACATCTGCTCGAGGCCGGGGGCTTCGATGTTGATGTTTGGATAGGTATCGGGCGCGCGGTAATCGGCCGGAAAGTCAAACTGCAAAAGATGGGACGCTTTCAGCCCCGGGAGCGGATTGACGAACATTCCTAACGGCATAACAACCTCCACAATACTGGTATAAAAGGTGAGTGAGGGTAAGCGCGAAGACTGTTGGCTTATTTTTTCATTCTTCGCCTTTTTCTGTTACAATGGACAACCGCGGTCCGGTTTTTCTCTCATTTCTTCTGATTTTTTCTTGCGCGCATGGCCGGCAACTTGACATTCGTGGCCGGGCTGCGTATTTTGGCGAGAGTTAGGCGCAGAATTTTACGGGTAGAAAAGCCCAACTGCTTTTTATCCGCTGGGTTTTTTGATCCGCTGGCGACAAAAATCTTTGCTTTCGCTGCGCAAATTTCATTCTCTTGAACAAATCTATGGAGGTTCACCATGTTCAAGCTGGAGTTCGAGCCCACGCCTCATCTCGTTCATCATCCATGCACCGGCATGCGGCAGGGTGAATGGATTATCTATCGCTGCGCGCAGTGCGATTACGAGATGCGCGAAAACTGGCGTACCGGCGAGATGCAGGTGCGCAATGCCAAGCGCGACGTTCGCCATTCCGGCAGCTATTTTCCCATGGAATATAAAAGCGCGTTCGAGGATTTGAATTGATCGGGCCGCAATCGATTATCTAAAAGAACAAGGCGCCGGGCCTGAATTGCTTCAACTCTTGGAACGCGCGCTGGTTAACGTGGGTGAAGAAGAAGGCGTCGATATTGTTTACAGACGTTGAGGTTTTATTAAATCCTGCTTCTTGGTCAAAAAACCAAGTCCTCATATGACTCGCGCGAGACACTTCTCCAAACCTGTGCTCACCTCCCTCCGCGACGGCAAGATCATTGGCATTCGCGCCGGCACCGAGCCCCATCGTTTCATTGGGGTGTGGGTCGTCGTGGTGAAGGACCGGGTGTTCGTGCGGTCGTGGAATGACAAGCCGCACGGTTGGTACGGGGCGTTCCGCGAGGAGCCGCGCGGCGCGATCCAAATCTCCGGCCGCGAGATTGCCGTGCGCGCCAAGAAGACCAGGGGCGAACGCCTGCTGGACGCCATTGACCTCGCCTACGCCGATAAGTACAACACGCCGGGGTCACGCCATTACGTGCGCGGTTTCGCCCGCGCTCGACGCCGGATGACGACGACGGAATTGGTGCCACTGTAGCCCGCCATCGCTCTACCCGGGGCCGTGGCTCTGATCCATTTGCACAAACCAAGAAAATCGTCTTGCTTCTAGCCTTACCACGCGTTACTTTCTGCCGTACTCATTGGATGTAGGAACAACCTACCTTAGCATTCACGGCAACAACTGATGCCCAATTTTCTCTACTCGTTTAGCTTTTTTTCGTGTAACTTTGTGTCCTTCGTGGACTCCGTGTTTTTCTTTTGGGTAAATTATCAATGAAATACAAGACCCGAGTCACTTGGAAAAACGTTGCCGGCAATCAAGTGGCTGAGCCTTTGCGAATATACACACCGGAGAGCCTCGAGCAGATCATCGAGATTGTGAGGGAAGCCGAAAGACATCACGTTCAATTGAGCGCCGTCGGTGCTGGGCACTCCTTCTCGGACGTCGCCATTACCACCGGCTTCCTGCTCGAGCCAACGAAATTGAACAAAGTCATTCCGCTAGCGACCTCTTTGCTGAACAATCATGCCGATCCAGCCACACTTTTCCACGTAGAGTCGGGCATTCGTTTGGGCGCTTTAAATGAAGCCTTGGATCGCAACAACCTGGCATTGATCAATATGGGCGGTTATGATGAGCATACCATTGCCGGCGCCATTTCAACTTCTACGCATGGCTCCGGCATACAATTTGGCCCTTTGAGCGAATTCGTCGAGACCATCGAGCTGGTCTCCGACGGCGGCGTCGTGTATCGCATTGAACCCACGCAGGGCATCACCAATCGTGCTGAGTATGAAAGAACATATCCTGACCAGAATACCAGAAAGCTGATCCAGAATGATCATTGGTTCAACGCAGTGGTGGTAAGCATGGGTTGCATGGGAGTCATTTATTCTCTCATTCTTCGCGTCACGCAGAAATACTGGCTGAAAGAAGTTCGCTTACTGAGTAGCTGGGAACAGGTCAAGACAGATCTGAGCCAAGGGGAGGTGCTGAGGCAATATCGACACTATGAAGTTTTGATCAATCCCTACAAGCTAAATGGTCATCATCGCTGTTTGGTCACAACACGTCAGCCTGAAGCGCCTCCGGACCGGAAGCTGTATGACAAAGGGAAGAGAAACTTTCTTGCGGAATTTCTGGCCGGCCTGCCCATTATACGCCGTATTTTGAAGGCTATCTTTGATATCATTCCTGGCATCACGCCGGAAATCATCAATGCATCCCTAGAAGGATTGGTGGATAGCGCATACGTCAACAAAAGCTACAAAGTGCTGAACATTGGTACCGCGAATGAGATCTTGGCTTACTCGGCGGAAATCGGATTTCCGATGAAACAGAATTTACACCTGGAGGCGGTGGAAAGGCTCTTGGCTATCGCTGCCGAAAGCCAGGCACTCGGCCAGTTGTTTCTGACTTCGCCGATTTCACTGAGATTCGTCAAAGGCGCGAAAGCGTTCCTTTCCCCTCAGCACGGCTATGATACCTGCATGGTAGAAATTATAGTCATCAAGGGTACCCAGGGCGCATTCGAATTGTTGCGGCGGTTCGAGAATGAACTTTACAGCTTCTCCGGCCGCCCGCATTGGGGCCAAGTGAATAGCTTGACGGGGAGCAATGACCTGGTAAGATCCATGTATCCCAATTACGATGCCTGGATCGACATCTACCAGCAACTCAACAGAAACGGAACTTTTGACAATCCTTTTTCCAAGCGCGTGGGGTTCGATAAGTATACTTTTTCGCAAACCTCCTGAAGGAAAAAACTCATGAGCCAGAAAAGCGCAGAGCGTCGATGGGAAAAGAAACTCCATGACCGAGAGATTTTACCGCTGCGGCCCAAAATCAGCATCGGCATAAAGAGAGATGTCCATGAGTTGCTGGTAGAGGCGACCGCGAATCGTCTGGCCAACGCCTTTCACCAGGTAATGATGGATCCAAACACCATGTTCGGTTACATTAAGGTGATACGAGCACCCGCAAATGTCGGCACTCCTTTTAAGGTGGGAGAGAGATTCCAAGGAAGATACGACTTGGCTAAAGCCATCCTGGACAATCTATCATCATCTCCATTGAAATTTCTCATTGGGCCGATTCGATTTCTGTTGACCCATCCCCCTGTGCAGAATGTCATTGATTGGATCGACGACCGCTTCTTGAGCGATTATGGAGAAATTCAAGAAATAAAGCTCGGGCCGCCGCAGCGGGGAGAGCAGGAGATCTATCAGCTTCGATACGCATATGTAACCGGCTCCCCCATTGCCGGCAGCTCGACATTTACTATCGTGCCAACCGATGGTCACAACTCTCGCCTGACCCAAATTTTTCTGTACCAGGAAGTAAGCAGTTTCTATATCAAAATTCTCAGTAAAGACGGTATCCGGTTTCATAACCAAGTGGTTTATATGCAAACCAAAAAATCTGCCGACGCTATCAACGCGCGCATTACTTTTACGACTATTCCGAAGGAGTACCAAGATTTGTGATTTTTTTGCGTCATGACATCATGATGGAGAAGGAAGTGTACTCGAACTCTAAGCTCTTCCAAGCGCTACTCGTGCTCGGGGTTTGCGGATGATTTCTCGCGGGTGTAAAGGGGCAAACGACTGAAAAACCCAAGCCCGATCTTGGCGCTGCCGGCGAAGAACACAAGAAACTGGACGCCCTAGCCGGCGCCTGGGACGTCACCATCAGGTTCCCGGTCGCACCAGGAAAGGAAATGGAAGGCAAGTCAACCTGCGAAGCGCAGTGGGTCCTGGACGGCCGCTTCCTGCGGCAGGAGTACACCAGCACCTTCGCAGGCAAGCCTTTGACGGTCGTGCGATATCTTGGTTTCGACCGGCATAAAGGCAAGTATGTCGAAATACAGCGTTGTCTCTGCATAGATATGCGCTGGCCGACTGAGGTGAGATCCGAATCAGGCCACGCGCCTTAACACCATCAAGGAAAGATCGTCGTGCGCTCTGGCCGAGCTTACAAAGCCTTCTACCTCCGCCAATATGCGTGTCCCGATTTCATGAGCCGTCAACCCGGCCAGGCATAGGCGTCAACCTAAGGGGTTCGATCAAGAATCCGGCGCTCAGATTGACATAATGATATGGGGCTCGAAGCCGTTCACCGACCCCCTGAAGAAGGCTTATGCGGAAGGTAAGCTGCCAAACGAGCGCCTCTCCGACTTGGTGCGACGCATCCTGCGCTCAGCGTACGCGGACGGCATCGACAAGTGGGGACCGGCGCCTGAAGTCGACATGGCCAAGCACAACGAGATCGCACTCGAAATCGCCCGACAGGGGATCGTACTGCTTAAGAACGACGGCGCGCTGCCGCTTGCCACCGACAAGAAGCTAAAGATCGCAGTGATTGGCGGCTATGCCCAGCAAGGCGTGATCAGCGGCACCGGCTCAGGCGCCGTTGCCCCGGTGGGCAATTTTGCGGGCGTTATCAAGATCGGCGGCGCGGGCGTCATGGGAAAACACCGCAATGTCTTCCTGTTTCCGCCATCTCCGCTCGAGGAGCTGAAGAAGCAGTTTCCTAAAGCGGAGTTCGATTTTGAGGCTCGTTCCCAAGTTATATTTGGGAACGAGCCTTGCTTGAGAAGTTTTACTTCGAATTTAGGCCGCGATGTGTCGCTGCGAAGCATAGCTTCTCATGCAAGTGCGTTCCCAAGTATAACTTGGGAACGAGTACGAACGAGTATGAACGAGTACGAAAAACATTCATGAACATCGAAGCGAAAAAATGCCTTGCAATTTTTAGTATCTGGCTTACATTTTTTTGCGAAGAGTCAGCGAAGGGCAGTTCTTTTTCGCCGTCCCAATCAGGAGGCAACACAAAAAATGTGGAATCGGCTGACGAGGGTGCTATCCTTTCTCCCCGGGATGGGAGGGATATCTGCAAAAGCTGTATGCGCCCTCAATTCGGAAAACGCCTTTGTGACTGCGGCAAAATGTGCACATCGGCAAGAAATCCGGCGCTTCCCACCGCATCACTTCCAAATTACCACCTGCAAATTCCTCCCAAGATCTGCGGTTATTCCAGGGTCTTTTTCTACACGGGCGAGCTATGACCAAATCAGAGACAACTGCGAACGCCAGTTCTATACGCTCGTTTGCGATGATGCACGGCCAATGGCTAAATTGATAAAATGAAATGACGGGCACATTTACACAAATTTATCTCCTAGCGGTATTTGCAGTAAAGGGTCGATCGCACCTCCTGCAAAAACCCTGGCGCGACAAAGCGCGTCCCCGCAGCGTCCCCATGAGCACGGGCTATACGCCCGGCGTGGCACGCCTCGGCATCCCGGAGCTGGAGAGGGATGACGCCAGCATAGGCGTCACTAACCCTGGCTACCGGCGCTGTGATGAGGGCACCACGGTTCTCCCCGCGTCCATTGCCGTCGGCGCGAGCTTCAAGCCGCGGCTCGCGCGCGGTCCTCCCTGAGAGCCGTTACGCAATAGTAAATGCTATCTGTGCTTTTTTAGCAAAAAACTCAAAGTCCAAAGCTCAAAATCCAATGCCACTTTTGGATTTTGTGCTTTGATTTTTGGGTTTCCGGCTTATGCGACCGTGATCAAGATCGGCGGATCCGACGCCGATGATTTCGTGTTGACGGTCGACGCCTCCCTAGAAGGCGCGGCTCTTCGGTAAGCAGACTTAGACACCGACTGTCCGCTGTTGCATCGAAGGAGTAAGTAATCGAAGTTACTCAGTCAACGGCAGTATCTATAAATTGCTAAAAGAGGAGGCTCCTATGTGGTTCGGAATCAAGAAACTACCACCCTCATCCTTTACGGCTTGTAAACTACTTTTCTTCAAACGCTGGATGAGAGTATCGATTTTGGCGATGCAGTTCGCCGCCGTACTTTGCATCCTTCCAGCCTTCGCCCAGAAATCCCCTACGCCGAGCGCTCCACCCAAATCGAACAAATCGACACAGGACCCAAACCGGATTGGGAACACTACGGTCGCGCCGACGACCCCCTCGCTCACCCCGATGCAGCGCGCGGATACCCTGCTGCGCAAGATGACCATCGAGGAAAAGGCGATGCAACTGTCCGCGGTCTATCCCATGGCTCTGCTCGGCCCCGAGGGACCGAGCAAGAGTCAGCTCGACGCCCAGCTCAAAAACGGCATCGGTCAAATCTCCGGGCTCGGCCTGATGGGGAACAAGATACCCGAGACTGTCGCGAAGACGACCAACGCGATCCAGCGCTACCTGGTCACGTACACCCGGCTCAAGATTCCCACGATTTTCCACAATGAGGCACTGAACGGCGTGTGTTCGGCTGGCTTCTCACATTTCCCGACCGCGATCGGCCTTGCGGCGACGTGGGACCCGGCAGGGGTGGAGGAAATGGCGGACCTTCAGCGGCGTCAGATGCGGTCGGTGGGACTTACACAGGCGCTGGCGCCCGTCATGGACGTGTCGCGCGATGCGCGATGGGGGCGGGTACACCGAGACCTACGGAGAAGATCCTTACCTTGTCAGCGCGATGAGTGTCGCGTTCACGCGTGGGATGCAAGGGGACGACCTGCGCAACGGCGTGCTGGCGAGCGCAAAGCACTTCCTCGGCTATGCGCAAACCGAGGCTGGCCAGAACATGGCGGCGACCGCTGTCGGCGCGCGCGAGCTCTATGACGTCTACGCTCGTCCGTTCGAGGCCGCGATTCGGCTCGCTGGCCTCGGTTCGGTGATGGCGTCTTATTCCGAATACGACGGCGTGCCGATCCACGTCTCGCGCACGGTGCTGACCGATTTGCTTCGTGGCAAGATGGGTTTCAACGGAACGGTCGTGTCCGACTACGTCGGCGTCGGATGGGCGCAGACGCGACAGCTGGTGGCCGCTACACCCGAGGAAGTCGGAGCGCTTGCCCTCGCGGCCGGCATGGATGTAGAGCTGCCGATCGTCCACGGCTACGGGCAAGTGCTGATCAAGGCCGTGCAAAGCGGGAAAGTCCCTGAGTCTCTCCTGGACGAGTCGGTGCGCCGCGTATTACGCGACAAGTTCGCGCTCGGCCTGTTCGACAACCCGTATGTCCCTGAGAATCCCCGCGAAATCCGAGCCCTTGCGAGCGAGGGCAACGATCTGTCCCGGCGGCTTGCGGCCGAGTCCGTAACCCTGCTCAAGAACGAGAAAAGCCTTTTGCCACTGAGTCGTGACGTGAAGAAGGTGGCGATCATCGGCCCACACGCCAACCGCGTCATGGTCGGCTTCCCGGCATACACCTATCCCGCGGGCGTGGAGCTGCTGGTGGCTAGGATCGGCGGCGCCGAGACCTCGATGGCAGGTGCCGACGCCGGCGAAGCGATGCTGCCGGCCGAAGCCAAGGCCGCGATGAAGAGCGAGCTCCAGAGTCTGCTGGGTGTGAACATGGAGGCCTACGTCAAGTCTAACTATCCGGCGGTGTCCTTCGCCGAGGCGGTGCGGAAGCTCCTGCCGAACGCCAAGGTCATTGTGGTCGCTGGCACCGGTGTGACACCGTCTCAGCCGGCCGACATCCCCGCCGCCGTCGCCGCTGCGCGGGAGGTCGACGTGGTCATCCTTGTCGTCGGCTGCCTTTCGTCGTGGGCCAGTAACGACCGCACCGAAGGGGAGGGCGTTGACTCCGGGAACATCGACCTGCCGTCGCAGCAGGTGGAGCTTATCAACGCCGTGACCTCGGTTGGCAAGCCGACCGTCACGGTCGTGTCGATGGGACGTCCTCAAGGTCTCGCTCCCGTGATCGACCGACTCCCGGCCATTCTCACCGCCTACTTCGCCGGGCCATATCACGGAGTAGCGATCGCAGACGCACTCTTCGGTGTCACGAATCCCGGCGGGAAGCTGCCGTATTCGCTCCCGCGTCACGTTGGGCAGGTGCCGATCTACCAAGGTCAGCATGTTGGCAGCGGATACCGGCGGACGGCCGCCGACATCCACAAAGGTTATGTCGACATGCCGTCTACGCCGCTCTTCGCGTTCGGCCACGGCCTCAGCTACACGACATTCGAGTACAGCCCGCTGAAGCTGGCGAGCGAAACCGTCGACGTCAGCGGCGAAGCACGGATATCCTTCACCGTTACCAATGCGGGTAAGCGCAGCGGGACCGAAGTCGTGCAGCTCTACGCTGCCGACATGGCCACCGGCGTGACGCTCCCCGCGCAGCAGCTCATCGGATTCGCCCGCGTCGATTTGGAGCCCGCTGAATCCAAAACCGTCAAGTTTGTCGTGCCGATGAGCGTGCTCGGCTACACGGGACTCTCCGGCGACTTCATCATCGAGCCCGGTCCGGTGGAGGTGAGCGCGGGCAGTAGTTCGAGTGACATCCGGTCCAGTGCCAAGTTCACCGTCACCGGAAAGACCCGCGCCATCACTGGCAAGGAGCGCGCGTTCTTCTCCGTCGCGACGGTCGGCTCGTCTGGCACATGACGCCATTGATGGTGAGCCGCGCTTGGTCTATGTACGACCTACAGAGGCTGGATCGTCGAGCAAGGAGATGATGAGGTCATCGTTGGATGGCACTCACAAGATAGCGGCGCCTTGCGAGCACGTTTTGTGATGTGTTGAGAGACAATCAAGGAGGTATGGATTCATAAGTGGTGACTATTCGGCTATTTTTGCCACATAAACACCCGGAAACATGCGGAAACTCATTGGTTCTTAAAGCTGCGGCGGACACTCATGACTCTTTTCCGTGATAGTCCGTGTGGTTCCGTGGCCAAAAACAGCCGAATAGTTACAATAAATGCAAATCAACCACTAGGTAGAGGAGGAAATCCATGAATCATCAAGCCCAGCGCAGGGTGGCTGTCGTTCATTTTGCGTTGATTCTCGCGCTTACCATCTTGTTCCACGCCGGCATCGCGCGGGCGCAGAAATTCGACTTTACCGTCGATCCCACGACCATTCGGTGCGGGGAGTACGACGACATTCAAGCCATCATATGGTACGGCAACGACGCCAGAATGACGCTGGAAAAACTCGCGGCCTATTGCGCGCAGGTGCTGTGGTTTTCGCCGGACGAACCTTTGTTGCACGGCGGACAGGGCGAGGAGATTATGATTCCCGAGCCCTTTCCTTTTGAAGACAGCACGAATGCGCCGGTGGTTTATTACCGGGTGCGCGATATTCTGGAAAGGGTCGACGCCAAAGCCTATGAGCCGGATACCAACGCCCGGGGCAGTGCCATCATCGATTTGAAAAACGTTGCAGGCATTAATTTGGATTTCTTCTTCTATTATCCCTCCGAAGCCGGCCTTGGCGGTCACAAACACGACGTGGAATTTGCCGAATTTCAACTGGTCATCTGGCGGCGGGATTCTTGTGAAACTTCGCGCTATCATCTGATTGTATCAAAAGTCATCGGCAAAGCCCATGGCATGCAGTGGTATGACGACACCCTAGGGGTGGATGAATTCACGCGCTTCCCCATGCATCTGCTGGGTGTGTTTCCATTTTTCATCGTCAAGAACCTGGAAGAGCCCATGGCCGGCGGTTTTGTGACGCATCGTGTGATCCTCAAAGACGACGACCTACGCGATATTTCCTGGATGCTGCACTACACGCCCTCGGCCTCGCGCTGGATTGATACCTATTTTTCAGCAGGAGCGGAATGGGATAAAGAACCTGCGCCGGAAGGCAGTGAGAAGAAGCTCACAACTAAGACGGAATTTGTGCTGGAAACCGGCATAAAGTTCAGGGTCAACATGACGCATTCACCGCTCAAATTCATGACCAAACTCACCGATTTCTGGGGCGCGCGCTTTGGTGTCAAGAACAACGGCTTTTTTGATATCAACAAGCTCAGATACGTTATCGAGTTCGGCGCGGGGACGTGGTGAGCATTGGTATTCGGCCGTGGGAGATAAAAGATTAGAGATCTGCATTTGTCGATTTATGATCTAAAAACTTCGTAAATCGTAAATCGAAAATCGCTAATCGTAAATCGGGACAATTGATTTACGATTGGCGATTTAAAACTTCAAAGGAACAACCAAAAACGAAAAACACCTTGCGCATATCAAATTGCAATGGTACAATCGGAAATAGAAAGTTCGACTCAGCAACACCGAACTGAGGAAAGGAGCAGCACGGATGGTGACCACACCTCTTCGTCATGCAATACTCGTGGGTCTCATAGTGATTGGCATGGTGTTCCCAGCATTAGCCCAAGACATTGGTACGCCGGACAAGGCCGCGACCGAGCAGGCCTTCCCCAAGCGCGCTTATTCCCCCTACACACAACGCAATTTTCCCACACGGCCATATTTTGGCGACACGCATCTGCACACCGGGTTTTCCATGGACGCGGGTGCGTTCGGTGCGCGGACGCTGCAATTGAAATCATCGTCGCCTTCTCTCAAGGCAAGTTCCCGCAGGCGTTGATGTATTTGCCTGGCACCTCCGCGTATCGCTCGGCTTGGCGCGAAACGATCAAGGCCGCCGAGGAAGCCAATGAACCGGACCGCTTCACCGCCTTCATCGGTTTCGAGTGGACCTCCAATACCGGCGGCAACAATCTGCACCGCAACGTTATCTTTCGCGACAACGGCGACAAGGCCAGCAGCGTCGAGCCGTTTACGGTTTATCCACCGACAGGCAGCGACAACCCGCGCGATCTGTGGAAGTGGATGGCCGCCTACGAGGAGAAAACCGGCGGCAACGTGCTGGCCATTGCCCACAACGGCAATCTGAGCAACGGCCGCATGTTTCCGCTCATCGAGTCGTTCACTGGCAAGCCGGTTGACCGCGAGTATGTCGAGACCCGCGCGAAGTGGGAGCGCCTTTACGAGGCCACTCAAATCAAAGGCGACGGCGAGGCCCATCCGTTCCTTTCACCCAACGATGAGTTCGCCGATTACGAGACTTGGGACAAGGGCAACCTCGATCTGAGCGAATTGAAAACGAAGGAGATGCTGGAATTCGAGTATGCCCGCTCGGGACTCAAGAACGGTCTCAAGCTCGAAAAAGAACTCGGCACCAATCCCTACAAGTTCGGCATGGTCGGCTCAACAGATGCGCACACTGGCCTCGCCGCCATCGAAGAAGATAATTTTTTCGGCAAGACCTCCAGCAGTGAGCCCGGCCCGCATCGCGTGATGCATCCGTTCGTGAAGACGGCAAAAGCCACTATCATGAACTGGGAGACGACGGCCTCGGGATATGCCGCGGTCTGGGCGAATGAAAACACCCGCGAGGCGCTTTGGGACGCCATGCAGCGCAAGGAAACCTACGCCACCACCGGCCCGCGCATGATCGTGCGCTTCTTCGGCGGCTGGGATTTCGTCGCAAGCGATGCGGCGACGCGCAGTCCGGCTCTCGTTGGCTACCAGAAAGGTGTGCCTATGGGCGGCGATTTACGTGAAGCCCAGGCGGGCAAAGCACCGAGCTTTCTTGTTGCTGCACTCAAAGATCCGATTGGCGCGAATCTCGATCGCATGCAAATCATCAAAGGCTGGCTCGATAAAGCCGGCAACGTGCAAGAGAAGATTTACAATCTGGCTGTATCCGATGGCCGCAAGATCGGCGCTGAGGGCCGCTGCAAAACTCCCGTAGGCAATACGGTGGATGTTCCCAACGCCACCTGGACCAACACCATCGGCGATCCCGAGCTGATCGCGGTGTGGCAGGATCCGGATTTTGATGCCGCGCTGCGGGCGTTTTATTACGTCCGTGTCATTGAAATTCCCACGCCGCGCTGGACCGCCTACGATGCGAAGTATTACGGCTTGAAGAATTTGGATGCGAAAATTCCGATGACCACGCAGGAGCGGGCTTATACCTCGCCGATTTGGTATACGCCGGCTGGGAAATAGATGATTTACGGCTCGAGAGTTGTGATTTGCCGTCTAAAAACTTCGTAAATCGGAAATCGACAATTAGTTGAACAGTTATTGTCCTAGATGAAAATCTGGCCAAACTAGTCCCGATGACGATCAAAGACATCAATATCGTCGAAACCATTTGCAGAGCGAAGCGACCGGCAACTGGGAGGCGACAAGCGGCGAAGAATGCACCATCCCTCTCAATTTCATCCTCAGTAAAGTCACACGATTGCGTCCGTTCCCGTTTAGCATTGCCGGAGGTGTGGGATACCTCGTTGATCAGCCCGAGGGCGGCCCGGAATGGAAACTGCGCATGGCTTTTCCCTTGACTTTCCTCGGGGCCGGCTCTATATTTTGTCCTTATGGATAATCTTAAGACACGCAGACGCTCTCCGGTCTCTCCCCGCTTCAATTTTTCCTTATGGTATTTTGTCCTGGCCTTCGTGGTGCTTTACGGCCTCTATCAGTTTTTTTCTCCAGATGAATTTCAAGCTCTCCCATATAGTGAGTTCAAAAAGCTTTTGCGCGAAGGCAAAGTGCTGTCCTGCGTGCTTATGCCTGAAGAGATTCAGGGTTATTTGAAATTCGACAGCAGCACGACCTCTTTTTTTCAAGGAAATGATAGTTCTATATTTAAGGCGAAGGCCGCGCCCGATTCCAGCTCGCGGATCCCATTTATGACCGTGCGCGTTTTTGATGCCGAATTGATCAAGGAGTTGGAAGCAGCCAAGATTCCTTATGAAGGCAAAAGCAGCGGCGCATGGTGGGGGCAAAGCTTGTTTTTTTCCAGTCTGTTGTTCTTTTTGTTGATCATGATGCTGTGGGGGTTCGTTTTGCGGCGTGCCAACCCGCAGGGCGGGTTGATGTCGATTGGTAAAAGCAAAGCCAAAATCTACGTCGAGGGCAAAACCAAAATCACGTTTAAAGACGTGGCTGGTCTTGATGAAGCGGTGGAGGAAGTGCGCGAAGTCGTCGAATTCCTCAAGCAGCCGGAAAAATTTCGCCGGCTGGGCGGCCGCATTCCCAAAGGCGTGCTGCTGATCGGCCCGCCGGGAACGGGTAAAACGTTGCTGGCACGGGCCGTTGCCGGTGAAGCCAGCGTGCCTTTCTTTTCATTGAGCGGATCCGACTTCGTGGAGATGTTCGTCGGCGTGGGTGCGGCGCGCGTGCGCGACTTGTTCGATCAAGCGCAACAGCGCGCGCCTGCGATC
The DNA here is from genome assembly GCA_050732395.1 of bacterium. Taxonomy (GTDB): domain Bacteria; phylum Zhuqueibacterota; class Zhuqueibacteria; order Zhuqueibacterales; family Zhuqueibacteraceae; genus JBIOXB01. Next base: position 9,560 of record JBOHQX010000038.1, on the reverse strand, counting down.
GTGTTTATCGACGAGCTCGATGCGCTCGGCAAGGCGCGCGGCATGAGCCCGTTTTCCAGCCATGACGAGCGTGAGCAAACGCTGAATCAATTGCTGGTGGAGATGGACGGCTTCGACGCCAACAGCGGCGTGATCATCATGGCTGCGACCAACCGTCCCGAGATTCTCGACATTGCCTTGCTTCGTCCCGGTCGATTTGACCGGCAGATCGTGGTCGACCGTCCTGATATCAACGGCCGGGAGGCGATTCTCAATGTGCACGCACAAAAAGTCAAACTCGCCCCGGAAGTGGATTTGCGCGTGATCGCCGCACGCACGCCGGGCTTCGTCGGCGCCGATCTCGCCAATATCATCAACGAAGCCGCGTTGCTGGCCGCGCGCGTGAGCAAAATACACATCGAGAAGAACGATCTCGAAGAGGCCATCGACCGCGTCATCGCGGGCTTGGAAAAAAAGAATCGCGTCTTGAATAAAAAAGAAAAAGAAATCGTCGCGTATCACGAGGCGGGCCACGCCATCGTCGCCGCGAAATTGCCAGGCGTGGACGTCGTGCATCGCGTGAGCATCATCCCACGGGGCGTGGCGGCGCTGGGCTATACGCTGCAGCTCCCCACCGAAGATCGCTATTTGATGACGCGCTCGGAATTGCAGAATCGCATGAAGGTGCTGCTCGGCGGCCGCGTCGCCGAAGTCATCATTTTCAAAGAAGTGTCCACGGGCGCGCAAAACGATTTGGAGCGGTGTACGGCTATCGCCCGCAGCATGGTGACGGAATACGGCATGAGTGAGAAACTCGGCCCCTTGTCCTACGCCAAGGAAAAACGCAATCTGTTCCTCGGTGCGGAATTTGGCGGCGAACAGCACAGCGAAAAAATCGCGAGCGAGATCGACGTCGAAGTGCGGGATCTCGTGGATGGCGCATACCACGAGGTTACCAAATTGCTGAAACGCAACCGCGACAAGCTCGAAGCGCTCGCCAGATTATTGCTCGAAAAAGAAGTGGTCGAGCGTGAAGAGCTGTTGCAGATTCTGGATGGTACAATCGCGCGCCAGGCCGATGCCGGGGAAAGCGCCGCCCCGCAAGGCAAAACTATTTTGGGCAAAACTATTTGAAAAGATGCAAAAACCTTGCGAAAACTCAGAAAATAATCCCATGAGACTTTTGCCAGCAGGAAGCGAGCAGTCATGCTTGAGGCACGAGGCACGGCGCGAAGCCGTGTCGCGCTGGTGGTGAAGAAAAAATGCCGTACTGCAGTAATCCCAATCGTCGTCTTTGCCGTGGTCCCAAACCTGGGTGCTTTTGATGGCGATCGCGGCGGGCGAGACCAAACAGAGCCAGATTATTCTTTCACGCCGGTGTCGTTGACCACGAATCCCCTCTGGCTTGTGCCGGCACGCACCGCGCAATTCGGCCTGGGATTTGACATACACGCGCAGTGGCAAGCGCCGATCTCGGGTTTGCAGGGAACTTTGTATCGTCTGGCGATCGTGCGCGCGGAGGTTGGCATCGCTTCCAACGTTGTTCTGCAAATTCGCGGGCCGGTGCGGCAAATTCTCGCGATCGATGAAACCTCTTCGCAGCCTCTGCCGGGCATGCCTGCGTCCGGCACCACAAGTGACGCCGGTGATTTTTCCGTCGCGACGATCATGCGACTTTATGAAAACCGGAGCAAAACCGCTGCTTTGGGCTTCCACGTCGAAACCCGCTTGCCGAATTCTACGCAACGCAAAGGGATCGGCACGAACACGACGGACATTTTCATGTCAGTGCTGGCCTCCGGAAAATGGCGCAACGGCATGATTTTCGGCGATCTCGGCATGGGTATCTTAACCGCGCCATTAGAGGTCAACGTACAGAATGATGTGTTGCTGTACGGCTTGGGAACGATTCTGATTGTGCGGGAACAATTGCGGTTGTTTGGAGAAATCAACGGCTACTTGACGACGCGCAATATCATTCCGGTTGGGACGGAAGCCAGAGGTATGGCCCGCGCCGGCCTGGCCTGGCAATGCAGCTCGTGGGGTGTTGAAACGAGCGTGCAGCATGGCTTGACAAGAAATGAAGGTAAATGGGGAGGTAGCGTGGGAGTCACGAGAAAGATCTCGTGGTAGTTGCTGAGGTGCGATTGGCCAGATTGCGAATGCTAGCATCATTACAACGAAATAGAGTTACAGTGGATAGTTGTGATGAATCGTATGGCATCAGAGATCATGCGACTGCGTCGGATTATAGCTCAGTTTGGGAGTTTCGTTCTCGCTTAACAAGAATATAAGGGAATATCAAATGATAAAGCCGGCATTGAATCCAAGTCGACAAAAGAAACGAAGGTCCAAGGGACGGACTGTGCGCAATAGCAATCGCATTCAGGGTGTCACTCGTTCCTATTATTGGTGGCCAATAACGAATGCCAAAATTCAGCAGGCGGCCCAAAAAATTGCGGATTCAATTCATCCCGAAAGGATCATTTTGTTCGGCTCCTTTGCGTATGGCAAGCCACAACCAGATAGCGATGTTGATTTGCTCGTGATTATGGAAAGCGATGAGAGTACACATACTCGTTCCGCACAAATATCCGAAATTCTCTATCCGCGCCCATTTCCAGTGGATATTATTGTTCGCACTCCCGCCGAAGTCTCCCAACGATTGGCGATTGGCGATTTTTTTTTACACGAGATTGTGACAAAAGGCAGAGTTTTATATGAACGGGCAAGTCGTCGCTGAGTGGGTGAAGAAAGCAGAGGACAATTACCGCAGCGCCCTGATGCTGGCGGGTCGTCGCAAGAATCCGGTGCCAGACGTCATATCCAATCAATGTCAACAGTGTGTTGAAAAGTATATAAAAGCCTTATTGGTTTTTCATAAAGTCTATTTTCGCAAGATACACGACTTGGTACAGCTTGAGGAATTGAACTTTGGTCATGTTGGAAGCAAAATATCTTACCGCCCTGGCCCTGCTCATGTTCCTGGTCACAATCGCCCTGGCGTGGCTTCATCATTATTCGCGAAAGGAAGATGCCCCTAGATGCTGGCCGGCCATTTCGCAGTGGGACTCGCCCTCAAAGCCCGCTATCATAAAGTTCCGTTGCTCGCCTTTCTGTGCTCCGCACTGCTTTTGGATTGGATTTTGCTTGTTCTCGTTTGGCAGGACGTGGAACATTTTCGCCTCGTGGTCATGGCGAACGGGCTGAGGCAGCTCGATCTGCATGATGCCGTCTATTCGCATTCCCTGTTTTGGTCATTGTTTTATGCCGTGGTCACTTTTCTCGTCTTCGTTCGCGCCGAAGGCGAGCGCCATTGGGCCGTGCCGTTGGGCCTCGGCGTCTTTTCGCACTGGGTGTTGGATGCGCTTTTTTATGACCATCTTCCTTTTGCGAATTTCGGCCCCCGTACCGACTTTGGGCTGGGCTGGGCTTCTTTGTCTTCCGTACTTGCGTTTGGCTGCGAAAGCGTTGTCGTATTGGCAGGATGGTGGATTTACTTTCACAGCCGGCGCGTCCCGACCTCTGCGCAATGGCCATTTTGGGGAGTTTTGATGGTATTGATTCTGATGCTCTTCCTGAATCCACTTTTGTTGCACATTTTGAAGTGATATGGAAAACAACACCATTTTGTCCATCCAGAATTTGTCGAAAACTTACCGCGGCGGTGAGCGCCAACTCACCGTTTTGCGCGAAGTATCCTTTGCACTGGCCGCCGGCGACACGTGCGCCATTGTAGGCCCCTCCGGCAGCGGTAAAACGACTTTGTTGGGATTGTGCGCCGGCCTCGACCGTGCCACGAGCGGCGCGGTTTTTTTGAACGGCACGCGGCTCGATGCCTTGAACGAAGACGAACGTGCGCGTATCCGCAACCAGTACGTCGGCTTCGTGTTTCAGAATTTTCAGCTCATTCCCACGCTCACCGCTTTGGAAAACGTCATGGTGCCGCTCGAGCTGCGCAACGACCCGGAGGCGAAAGCACGCGCCGTGCAGTTGCTGGAACGCGTGGGCTTGGAAGAACGCATGCATCACTATCCCGTGCAGCTCTCCGGGGGTGAACAACAACGCGTGGCCCTTGCGCGGGCGTTCAGCAACCGGCCCAAAATTCTCTTTGCCGATGAGCCCACCGGCAATCTCGACGCCGAAACCAGCGACAAAGTCGTGCATTTGCTGTTCGATCTGAACCGCGAGGCCGGTACCACGTTGGTGCTGGTGACGCACAATTTGGAGCTGGCACAGCGCACACAGCGCATTATTCGCCTGAAAGGCGGGATGATCATTTCGGACGAGCCGACGAATTCGCATTTTCATATGCCGCGCGAAAACAGTTGACTGTCATTTAGCAAGGAATGTCATTCAGAAGGAAACTTGGTCAGTTCTGCCGAAGCCCTGCTGTGCGATACGCGTTTCGGGCTCCGTGAAAGGCGCTAACCAAGATCCCTTCTGGATGACAGCGTAAAATAGTTGTATCGACCTAACGTCGTAGCACCACAGCAACATGTCAGACGACCAAATTGATGAAGAGAAACGACAAGAATCATACCTATCCCGCCTGGCTTCTGCGCATGGCCTGGCGCGATTCGCGCACGCATCGTAGACGCCTGCTGCTCTTCACCTCCGCGATCGTGCTCGGCATTGCCGCGCTGGTGTCGATCAATTCCCTGGGCGAAGATTTGGAAAGAGCCGTCGACGATCAAGCCAAGACGCTGTTAGGCGCAGATTTGCAAATCGGCAGCCGCCAGCCTTTCGCGGCCGAGTCGGAAGCGTTGTTCGATTCGCTCGGGGGGGAGCGATCGCGCGAGGCGCGCTTTTCCTCGATGGTTTATTTTCCAAAAAACGGCGGCACTCGCCTGGCGCGCGTCCGCGCCATGGAAGGCGAGTATCCATATTACGGGGAGTTCAAGGTCCTGCCGCAGGAAGCAGCGCGCGCCTTCATGAGCGATCGCCGCGTATTAGTGGAAGAATCCTTGTTGCTGCAATATGAGGCTGCGGCCGGCGATTCGATCAGGATTGGTGAACTGACCTTCGAGATTGCCGGGCGCCTGCAAAACGTGCCCGGCGAAAGTGCAGCGGATGCCTTCATCGGTCCGCGTGTGTATTTGCCGCTGCGCTATCTCGCCCAAACCGATTTGCTCCAGCGCGGCAGTCAGGTCGCTTACAATGTGTATTTCAAGTTCGGCGAAAGCGTCGATGTCGAAAAATTGATCAAGGTAATCAAGCCGCATTTTGAAAAACACCGCTTGCGCTACGAAACGGTCGCAAGCCAGAAGGAAGATCTTGGCGGCGGGATGAGAAACCTGTATCAGTTTCTCGGTCTGGTCGGGTTCATTGCCCTGCTGCTGGGGTGCATCGGCGTCGCCAGCGCCGTGCACGTGCACATCAAGCAGAAGCTCAACACCATTGCGGTTTTGCGCTGCCTGGGCGCGAGCGGGAAACAGACCTTTCTGATCTTTTTGTTGCAAACCGCGGCATTGGGCCTGATCGGCTCGCTCCTTGGAATGGCGCTCGGCGTATATATTCAAACCTGGCTGCCAAAAATCTTGAGCGATTTTCTTCCGGTGGCCGTCGACGTTCGCACTTCATGGCGCGCGCTGGCGACGGGCTTGATCATCGGCCTGGGCATGACCCTGCTCTTTGCGTTGCTGCCGTTGCTGCGCGTCCGTGCCATCTCGCCTCTACTCACGCTGCGCTCATCCTTCGATGGCAGTTCCATTTCACAAAAGGATTTTTGGCGTTGGGCGGTGTACGCGTTGATCGCCGCGGGCATTGTTCTTTTTGCGCGATCGCAAGCCGACAATTGGACATTCGCCATCGCCTTTGCCGCGGGTTTGGGTATCGCTTTTGCCCTATTGATTGCAGCCGCCAAGCTCTTGATGGCTGCAGTCAAAAAGTTCTTTCCTTCTTCCTGGAGCTACATTTGGCGGCAAAGCCTGGCCAATTTGTACCGGCCCAACAATCAAACTCTGACCATGATGTTCGCACTCGGCTTGGGCACGTTCTTGATTACGACGCTTTTTCTGGTGCAGGAGACTTTGCTCCGCCAAATCTCGCTGTCCAGCACGGGCGGGCAGCCCAATTTGGTTTTGTTCGATATTCAATCCGATCAAAAAGAAGCTGTGGCAGAATTGATACGTTCACTCGATTTGCCCGTGCTGCAAGACGTGCCGGTGGTGACCATGCGTCTGGAGGAAATCAACGGCCGCAACGTGCGCGAGCTGCAAAAAGACAGCACGGCGGGCATTCCCGGCTGGGCCCTGCGCCGCGAATACCGCAGCTCGTATCGTGATTCTTTGTACGACAACGAAAAACTGATCGCCGGGAGCCTGCACAAACCCACCAATTCTTCAGATACGATTCGCGTGTCTCTGGAAGAGAGTATTGCCAAATCGCTGAAAGCAAAAATCGGTGATACGCTTGTCTTTGACGTGCAAGGCGTGCCGGTGAGAACGGTGATTGGCAGCCTGCGTGAAGTGAACTGGCGCAGGTTGCAGCCGAGTTTTTTCATTCTTTTCCCAACCGGCGTGCTCGAGCAAGCGCCGCAATTTCACGTGCTCGTGACCCGTGTACCCTCCAGCGCCCAGTCGGCGCAATTGCAGCGCATGGCCGTGCAGCGTTTCCCCAATGTATCGGCTATCGATATTACGCTGGTTTTACAGACGGCTGACAATATTCTGAGCAAAGTCGCATTCGTGATTCGCTTCATGGCGCTTTTCAGCATTCTCACCGGCCTATTGGTTTTGGCGGGAGCGGTGATCACCAGCCGCTACCAGCGCCTGCAGGAAAGCGTGCTGCTGCGTACTCTAGGTGGTACGCGCAATCAAATTCTGAAGATCATGTCGCTGGAGTATTTATTCTTGGGAGGCCTGGCAGGCTTGGCGGGGGCTCTGCTGGCTTTGGCAGGGAGCTGGGCGTTGGCGCGGTTCGTGTTCGAAGCAACGTTTGTCCCGGCACTGTTGCCGACAGTATTGGTGATGTTGGGCGTGATGGCGTTGACGATTTTGTTGGGCATGTTGAATAGCAGAGGGATGATCGATCATCCGCCGTTGGAGGTGTTACGGGCGGAGGGGTGATTGCAGAACACCTCTTGTTTGTCATTCAGAAAGCCTGTCATCCAGAAGGGATCTTGGTTGGCGTCATTCACGGAGCAAGAAACGGGTTTCGTCTAACGAGGCTTCGACAGAACTGACCAAGTTTCCTTCTGAATGACATTCCTACTGCATGACAGCGTAAGCAGGTGACGCCGGGATATCGTCAGCGTTCCACTTTTGTCCACGCCGGTTTTTGCGATTTTGTCAGAAACTTGAAGAATCCCACCAACAGCGCCAAATTGGTCACGACGAAATAGTAGGGCAGAATGAATACTGAAGCGTGGCGTCCAAATTTGCTGAGCCGCCAGGAGAGCACCGCCAAGGCGTAGAAACACATTTGCACGGCGAAAGTCACCTGATAAAGAAACTGAGGCAGGAGAAAAAGATTGACGAGCAATGCGATCAGCAGAAAGAACGGCACGAACCAGCGAATGATCTTATGCGACCAGAGTCCGAAAGCGACAAAGCCGCGCGCCGGATTGAGCAAGGGCAGAATTTCACGAATGCCGTTGAAATTGGCGGCGCCGATACGAACTTTGCGTTGGAATTCCAATTTTAGAGTTGGCGCGGCATATTCATAGACCACGGCCTCCGCGTCGTAAACGACGTCGAAACCGTGCTGCACGATATTGAGAGGAATCAAAAAATCGTCCGTGACCACCTTGTCTTTGGGCAGGGATTTGAAGAGCTCGCGGCGAATCGCATAAATGGCGCCGTTGGCCCCGAGCACGGTTTTGATTTTGCCTTCCAGGCGTTTCAACTCATTTTCGTAGTTCCAATAGAATCTCTCGCCTTCGGCTTCGTAGTATCCATTTTGATTGAGCAAAACCAGTTGGCCGCAGACGCCGCCCACCTGCTGATCCGCAAAATGAGGAACCAGGCGGAGAATGGCGTCTTGACGGTAAATGCTGTTCGCGTCCGAGAAGATGAGGACCTCGCCACGCGCGAGGCCGGCAAGATCATTCAGCACGGACGCCTTGCCGCGCCGCTCTGCAAAAGAAACGAGCCGAACGCACGCGTGGCCATGTTCTCGAACAATCTCATCGGTCCGGTCGGTGGAGGCATCAGAGCCGATAATGATCTCCAATTTGTCCCGGGGATAGTCCAGGCCGATACAATTTTCGATCTTCTCGGCAATAATTTCTTGCTCGTTATGCGCGGCAATCAGCATGGAAACGGTGGGAAGATGACTCTGGTCCATCTTCCGGGGCCTGGACTTGAAAAAGCTCAATCCAAACAGCAAGACGGGGTAGAGAATGTTGGTATAAACGACCAGGAAGCTGCACAACCAGAATATGATTTCAATCCATTTCATTTTGGCAACGCCAATGCTTGTGCGAATGTCAAATTCTACAAGGCTGCCCTGCTTGCAGATACTTGCTTGCTCGCCGCTGGATCCATCGCAAGCTAATGCCTTGCAAAAAAACAAAAATTTGCTTACGGATTGAGTTTTACGTCTTACGGGCCATGTGATGCGTCATTCGTAAGGCGTAAACAACTTTTTGCCTACGGCTCTTCTGTGTTGCGAAATCTACGAAAAATTTTTGAAAGATGTTAGCAGGTAACGACCTGGGTGTAAATCTTTACCATCTCCCGCGCAACTTGTTCCCACGAAAACTTCTCGCCCGTCCGGAGCCGGGCGTTTTTGCCCATTTCATGCAACTGCTTGGAATCCCCGAATGCCAGTTTGATCGCTTGCACGAGACTCTCTACCGATTCGGGAGAGATCAAATAGCCGGTTTTGCCATGCTCGACGACCATGGGCAGATCCCCGACGCGCGTGGCAATCACCGGCTTTTGATAGGCATAAGCCAGCCGCACCAGGCCGCTCTGGAAAACACGTAAATAAGGAAGCACCACTACGTCCGCAGCACCAAAATAAGTCGCCATTTGGTCGAGCGGTATATATTGAATATCCGTGAGCACTATATCGCCGAGGCTCTTGGCGGCAATGTGCTCGCGATAAACGCTGAAATCCTCTTTGGCTTCACCTGCGATGATCAAGAAAATATTGGGCAGACTTTGGCGCACGCGGGCCAGCGCTTCCAGCAGCAGCCCCAGACCCTTGTATTTGCGGATGTAGCCAAAGAACAACATGATCTGCCGATCGCAGGAAATACCGAGAGCGTTTCTCGCGGCCTTTTGATCCAAATAACCGTTGGTCAGCAAGGCATATTCGCCCACCGGCAGCATACTGATGCGATGAGCATCGACCCGAAAGGTTTCGGCAATGGTTTTTTTGTTTTGTTCCGTATGCACGATGACGTGGTCAAAGAGCTGGTAGAGCTCCTGCAGGCCTGCGGAGGCGGCGATAGCATCGGAATCTGGGTTGGCTAGGTCATGGGCATTGAAGACGACCTTGATGCCTCGCTGGCGGGCATACCGCAGAAGCCTTTTTTCCAGGAACGGGATTCTCGATTCCTGCAGATGCAGCACACGGGGTTTCAGCTTTAAAATATGGACCAGCAAAATCAGTAAGGATATGCTATAGAC
>JBOHQX010000037.1:0-46415 GCA_050732395.1 bacterium | reverse complement strand
AAACTCACGCAGAGCCTCGCAAAGATTCGCAAAGACTTCCGGCTGGCAAAGTCGCAACCAAAAACTTTGCTAAAAATGCAAAGTTTTACAAGTTTGTATTACAGAAATACACGGAATGGAATGAGCTATTTGTCATTATTCGCATTCAATAATTCCGTGCGCTTCCGTGAAATTCAGTGGCTATGCTTTTCTTTTGGTTGCGGCTACGCCGCGCTGCGACTCTCCGTGCGCTCCGTGTCTCTGAAACGAATCTTGGTTTGAGTCCGTAGGTCGTTTTTGAATCCGTTGGCCAATGCTTTGATGCCCATGTTCACGCCGCGAAACATATCTCTTGCTATTCTCATCGTTTCGGCCCTTTTTGCGCTGCGACATCTCTTTCGAAATTCAGCCAAAGGAAACGAGTCTACCAGGCTGCGGTTCGTGAGCCTGGCATGGCAGGAACAAGCCTTGCAAGTAAATCATGACCTCGTCGCCGAATGGAACGCGGCGCATCCGGAAACACCGGTCGAATACGTGCAGGGGACGTGGGGTTCGATTCACGACTATTTGATCACCGCTTTCGAAACCGGCGAAGTGCCGGATGTTTTTCATTACGAATCATCCATCATCGTCGATTTCGCCGTGCGCGGCTATCTGGCCGACCTGGCGCCCATGCTCACCCCGGAGATCAAGCAAGACGTTCTCGAGGTCGCCTGGGCCTCGGTGCGGCGCTCGAACGGTGAAATCACCGGCGTCCCTTTTTTGATGGAATCTCTGGTCGTGCTGTACAATAAGAGCCATTTCGCCGCCGCCGGCATTGCGCCACCAACTAGCGACGAGCCCTGGAGGTGGGAAGATTTACGCCAGGCCGCGATCAAATTGACGCGCGATACGGACAACGACGGCATCACCGATCAATGGGGTGCGGCTTTCGGCCTGCGGAATTCGGCCAATATCGTGATGAATCTTTCCATCAGCTTCGGCGGTTCATTCTTTCGCCGCCAAAACGACCAATACCTCGTCACGGTCGGCACGGCCGAGAAAAATTTGTTGAGTATGATTCATGGCATGCTGCACGTGGACCAAAGCGCGGCGCCGGCGAGCACCGGCCAATCCGGTACTGGCATGATACCCGGGTTTTTCAGCGGCAAATACGCCATGTTGATCGGCATCGGTGCGTGGGCGCGGCAGCAGCTCGTCGAAAACGCGCCGGCCGATTTTCGCTGGGGCGTGCTCCCGCCGCTCAAAGCTGAAACGCAGAACACCGGCATCAGCACGCAGACGTTGAGCATCCCGAAAAAATCTCGCCATCGCGCCGCCGCCATGCGTTTTATCGAGTTCATGCTGAGCGCCAGGAACATGGCAAGGCTGGCGCAAAGCGATTGGATGATTCCGGCGCGGCAATCGTGTCTGCTTCTACCGCAGTTTCAAGAGACGCAGCAGGGTTGGGATATCGTCACCGGGTCGACAAAATTTCTGACGACCGGCCCATGGCTGGGCGCTCCCGGATACGTCGAATGGAAAAATCGCGTGGCCAATCCGGTCTTACAGGAATTTTTCGCCGATCGCCTCTCGCTCGCAGAAACGGCTCAGCGCATCGAAGCTGAAAGCAACCTTGTGCTGTCGCGCTATCGAAAACGGGATGAAGCTTGGTGAACGAACGCGTTGCACATGCGCGCGGCGCACTCCTCGGGCTGGCGGTTGGCGATGCGCTGGGCCGTCCCACCGAAGGCAAAAGCCCGGCAGAAATCAAACAACGTTGGGGACGCGTGCAGGATTTCCTCTCCGATCAACCGGCGGGCACGGATGACACGGAATATGCCTTGTTCGCGGCGCGCTTGCTGCTGCGTTATGGTTTCGACTTGACTTCGCGGGCGGTGGCGCAAGCCTGGCGCGAGGAAATTATTTCGGAAACGAACGATTACAAAGGCGCGGGTTTTAGCGAAATGCTCACCATCGCCAATTTGAAGCGTGGACTGCAGCCGCCCCAATCCGGACGGCACTTGCACAGTTGGAGCGATGGCCTCGCTATGCGCGCCGCGCCCTACGGCATTGCAGCGGCAGGCAATCCCACGCTGGCAGCCAGACTGGCCCAAACCGATGGCGAAGTGAGCCATGCCGGTGAAGGCATTTACGGCGGCCGAGCGGTTGCCGCTGCGGTTGCGCTCGCCATGACCGGCGCTGATTGCGATGCGATTTTTGCCGCAGCGCTAGACGCCATTCCGGAAGACTCGTGGTGCTATCGCGCCATTCACGAAGGGGTTTTTATTGGACGCCAAAGCGCCGAGCCTTGGCAAGCATTGGAACACTTGCATGCCACGCTCGCTTGCCATTACTATCATTGGTCCGATCTCGCTCCGGAAGCGGTGGGATTGGCCTTTGGAGTTCTGGCAGCCGCGGACGGCAATTTTGAGACCTCGGTGCTTGGTGGTGTCAACGTTGGAAGAGACACGGATACGATTGCCGCGATTGCCGGTGCGATTGCCGGCGCCAAACATGGCATTGCAGCGATTCCTGCGCATTGGACGGCGCGTATTCAAACTGCGCGCGGCGCCTGCATTAAAACCGTGCAAGGCATGGATATCTTGTCGACTGCCGAGGCACTCGCCCAGCTAGCCGCGGAGAGGAGCCAAGCGTGAACGTCGACCTTCGCAGCCGTGCGTGTAATGCCATGTTCGGCCTGGCCCTCGGTGATGCATTGAGCTGGCCGGCCATGTTTCATCGCAGTTATTTGCTGCCGTTTTGGACGAGAAGAATTCGTCGCGAAATCGAGGCGGCGACTGAAAACACAAACGCCTTGCCGCTCGCCATGCCCTTTTCTCTCAATCGATCGGACCAGGTATTTTTGCCAGGCCCTACCGACGATAGTGAGTGGGCGGCCTTCACGATGCAACAATTGCTTCAAGCTCAAGGTGAACTTGAAGCAGAATCCTTGCTTAAATCATGGTTACTGCTCGCGGAGTCGGACAACATCAGAGGAAGCATCGGCATTCAAGCAGCACTTCAAAATCTCAGAAAAGGCAAGAGTGCTCCAACCTGTGGATACGATAATCCTCACTATTTTGACGACGGGGCCTTATGCCGCGCCGTGCCCATCGGCATCGCCAACGCCGGCAATCCACAAATGGCCGCGGACATGGCTGCAATCGACGCGCAGATCACCAATGCCGAAGACGGCCTGTGGGCGGCGAAAGCCATGGCGGCGGCAATCAGCACTGCATGCATCGGCCATTCCTCCGAAAGCGTCATTGCCCATGCCCGGGCAGAGCTCCCGGAGAACTCCTGGATCAACAGAACGGTTCAACAAGCACTTTCACTTTGTGAAACCTCGGAATCCACGTTCGAGCTGATTCCGCTTCTGCACGAGACTATTATCAATCGTGAATACAATTACGGCAATATCGCACCGGAAACGATGGCTTTAACTTTGGCAATTCTCAGACACACGCAAGGCCAATTCGAGGCTGCCGTAATGATGGCGACCACCTTTGCCAAAACCGCGGATTCTGTTCCAGCGTGCGCCGGCGCTTTGTGCGGCGCGATGACGAATCAGGCGATCCTTACGCCGCTCTGGCAGGAACGCTTACGCGCCTTGCATGGCATCTGCATTCCTGCACTGGCCGGGGTGAATTTCATCGATCTGGTCGAACAATTGGCGGGGCTGGCCGTTGCCAGAAGCGCGGCATGAAGATAACGTGGATTGATCCGCTCGACCTCATCCGGCATGAGCTGCAACAGCAAACTCAGGAAGGTCACGACGTGTCTTCCGTGCGCGGGCGCTGGGAACGGCTGCAGTCGACGCTGAGCAATAAAGAGGAGTTGCGACGGAACGCGCTTGTGCTGTTGGATGAAATGTCGGAGGCCGTTGCACGGCATTCCGGTGCCGAACTTGCCCCATTCCACGGCAGGGCGCCGCTGCGAGCTTTTGCTGCACCTCCCCTTTCAAAACCGGCGTTGTCACGGGACGAATTACTTGACCGTATTTTGGGCGGATGGCTGGGTCGCGCCGCCGGGTGTCTGTTGGGAAAGCCGGTTGAAAAACATTCACGCGCCGTGATCCGGGGATTACTGGATTCGAACAATACCTGGCCGCTTTCGGATTACATCACGGCTGCCGGTATTCCGCAAGCGTTGCTTCAAAAGTATCCCTGGAACCGCCATCATGGTCGCGAAAGCTTGAAAGAAAACATCGTCTGTATGACTGAAGACGACGACATGAATTACACGATGCTCAATTTGCACGTTCTCGAAACTTTCGGGCCGGAGCTCACGACCGAGAACGTTGCCGAATGCTGGTTGAGCATGCTGCCTGTGCTTTCGACGTTCACCGCCGAACGCGTTGCCTATTTGAATTTGTTGCAGGGCAGGCGCCCACCGGAGAGTGCCATGTTTCGCAATCCCTATCGCGAATGGATCGGTGCGCAAATTCGCGCGGATCTATGGGGCTGGGTCGCGGCGGGGCATCCGGCGTTGGCAGCAGAGCTGGCATGGCGTGATGCACGCCTGAGCCACTTGCACAACGGCATCCATGGTGAAATGTTCTTTGCCGCGGCCATTGCCGCCGCCTTCGTTTACCCGGATCCGCAGGAAATCATGGCGCAAGGCTTGCAGCAGATTCCTGAGCATTCACGCTTCGCGGAGGCCATTCGCTTCACCCTCGCGCTTCCTCATCAAGAAAAAGAGTGGGAATGCGCCGTGGACCGGCTCTATGAGAAATTCGGCCATTATCATTGGGTGCACGCGATCAACAATGCCGCGCTGGTGGTGGCTGCGTTGCTCTATGGCGCATGCGATTACGAACGCTCGATCTGCAACGTGGTCATGGCCGGCTGGGACACGGATAGCAATGGTGCAACCGTCGGGTCAATTCTTGGAACCATGTTGGGCGCGAAAGGCTTGCCGGAGAAATGGAGCGCGCCTTTAAACAATCGCATGCGCAGCAGCCTGAAGGGGTTTGACAATTCGGCCTTCGAGGATTTAGCAAAGCGAACTCTGGCACAGATCGTTGCACTCTAGCTTAACCATGTTGAGTCCGGGATTTCGTCAAATAATTGAGATTGTCCTTCAGCAGGAATCCTGGTTAGGTTTATCGAAGTATTGTGAAATGGTGCTTTCTGAGAGGGTCGAGGACAGCGCTGACCAGGATTGCATCTGAATGACAAGCGAATCAGATCGGCGAATGAACATACTCGAAGCAGACTCTCTTCACGACCGCGCCTTTGGCTGCCTCATCGGCCTGGCCATCGGCGATTCATTTGGTGACGCGGCGCGCAAGGCGGACAATCATTTTCTTTACGGCATCACGACTGATTTTCGCCACGGTGTTCCTGCACCCGGCACGGACGACACGGAATTCGCGTTGCTCACCGCCGATACTATGCTGCAAGCGCGCGGTGAATTGACTTCGGATCACGTGCTCACGGCCTGGCGCCAGCACGTGATCGCGCTGGAAGCTATGCCGCGCGGCGGCGCGAGCGAGCGTGAAGCAGCGGCGAATATTCGCCGCGGCATCCTGCCGCCGGTCTCGGGACAGTACAATTCGCACTACATGAGCGACGGCGCGGCGATGCGTGTTGCGCCCATCGGCATTGTGTGCGCGGGCAATCCCGTGCGTGCGGCGCGCCTCGCCGAGATCGATGCCAGCATCAGCCACTGGCGCGACGGCATTTGGGGCGCGCAAGCCGTGGCTGCCGGCGTGGCTGCGGCGATGGCGGGAAAATCCGTAGACGACGTCATCGCGGCTGCCATGGAGGTGCTACCGCATGATTCGTGGTTGCATTTCTCCATGCATGAGGCCTCGCAAATCGTCCATGCCAGCGCAGCATGGGAAGAAGCCTGGATGCCTTTGCACGACACGCTGCGTACAGAATACAAAGCCGTGGCACCGGAAGCCGTGGCTTCCGCCTTTGCCGTGTTCAAAATGCAAAATGGGGATTTCAAGAAAAGCGTCATCTGGGGCGGCAATTTTGGCCGCGACGCCGACACGATCGCTGCCATTGTGGGCGCTTTAAGCGGCGCCATGCAAGGCACAAGCGCGATTCCTCCTCATTGGATCGACAAAGTACGTTATGCCGCGGGGACGTGCCTGCCGTTCACAAAGGGCATGGATTTGAAGAGCGTGGCGCGACAATTGGCTGAGTTGATCGATGATAAATGGAATGAAACGAAACTACCCGCAAGCTGAAGCCCGCACGCAGACCGGCAAGCGCGGCGAGGACGTGCGTTCCGATTGTTACGTTGAAATCGAGCTGAAACAATCCGGCGGCGTCAAAATCGAACTCCGCAGCAAAGTCGCCGCCATGTACGGCGAAGCGATTCGTAAGCTGGCGCAGGAAGCCCTGGACTATGCTTGCATCGCCCACGCCGAAGTTTTGATCGAGGACAGCGGCGCGCTTCCTTTCACGCTCAGCGCACGCCTCGAGACTGCGATCAGACGTTTGCTCAAGGATGACAAATTCGAAAATACAGTCACCTCACCAGGCGTTTGCCATCCTGCAACGAGTAAAAACCGCCTCCGGCGCACGCGACTGTATTTGCCCGGTAACGAGCCCAAATTCTTTGTCAATGCCGGTTTGCACCGGCCGGATGCCGTCATTCTTGATTTGGAAGACAGCGTGGCCCCGGGCCAGAAAGATGCAGCTCGAAGCCTGGTGCGCCACGCGCTGCGCAGCCTCGATTTTTACGGCGCGGAGATCATGGTGCGAATCAACCGGGAAGAAAACGGGCGGCAAGATCTGTGCGCCACCATTCCTCATGGCGCACAGGTGATCCTCATGCCGAAATGCGAATCAGCGCAGGGCGTGGTTTCTGTCTCCCGTGAAATCGAAAAGTTGCGGCGCAAGCATCGGCTGTCTCGTGAAATTTTTCTTGTCCCCATCATCGAAAGCGCGCTGGGCGTGATCAACGCTTTCGAGATTGCTACGGCGAGCGACCAGATTTGTGCGCTCGCTCTCGGCTTGGAAGATTACGCCGCGGATCTGGGCGTGCCACGCACGGCCACTGAAATCGAAAGTTTATTTGCCAAAAGCGCAATTGTCAATTCCGCCAAAGCCGCCGGTATTCAAGCGCTCGCCAGCGTATATTCCGACCTTGAGGACACTGAGGCTTTGCGACAAAACGCAGAGTCCGCCAGAGCGCTCGGCTTCGAGGGCATGGGTTGCATTCACCCACGGCAGATTGGCATCATACACGAGGCTTTTGCACCGCGGCCGCAAGAAATCGACAAAGCCATGCGCATTGTGGTCACGTTCGAACACGCGCAACTAAACGGCGCCGGCGTTATTGCGCTCGGCGCCGAAATGATTGACATGCCGGTGGTCAAAAGAGCACAGGCGACGATCGCTCATGCTCTGCACCTAGGTCAAATCAACGAGGATTGGCGAACCTCATATGAGCCCCATGCTGACTGAAAATGCGGCCAGCCGGCTGGTTCCCGCGATAATCAACGGTGAACCGCACAGCCCTTATCAAGGGCTCGGAAAATTCAAGCCACAAGGTGGCAAAGCCCGGCCGCCGATTCGAACCTGCGCGGAATATCCTCTGAACGGTGACAAAGTTTTGCCGTCTTTGCGCGTCGCTTTGGAGCGATGCGGTTTGCGCGATGGCATGACTATTTCAACCCATCATCATTTGCGCGATGGCGATGCGCTCACCCTGCCGCTCTTTGCAACGGTCAGCAGCCTGGGTGTGAAAAACGTGCGCTGGTTTCCCAGCGCCTCGTTTCCGGTGCATGAAAAACTGATTCCTTACGTCGAAAACGGAACCATTCGTCACATTGAAGGCAGCTTGAACGGTCCGCTGGGCAAATTCGCTTCCAAGGGAAAAATGCCGGGGATGGGCATTTTGCGCTCGCATGGGACGCGCTATCAGGCCGTGCAGGACGGCGAAGTGCACATCGACGTTGCCGTCATCGCCGCGCCTACGGCCGATCCTTTTGGCAATGCCAACGGCGTCCAGGGGAAATCGGCATGCGGGCCTTTGGGTTTTGCACTGGCTGATTCGGAATATGCCGATCTGGTCATCGTCGTAACGGACAATTTGGTGCCTTTTCCCTGCGTGCCTTGGCATATTCAGGGCAACCTCGTCGACTACGTGGTCCAGGTCGATGCGCTCGGCGATCCCGCGAAAATCATTTCCGGCACCACCGCCCTCACCAAGAGTCCGGATCGCCTGCTGATTGCGGCATACCTCGCGCGCTTCGTTGAAGAAGCGGGATTGATGCGCGAGGGCTTTTCCTTTCAAGCCGGCGCCGGCGGGACCAGCCTGGCGTTTGTGCAGTTTATGAAAGAAAGAATGCGGGCGAAAGGTGTGAAGGCGCGTTTTGTCCGCGGCGGCAGCACGAAATATCTGGTAGAATTACTGGAGGAGGGGCTGACGGATTATATCCTGGATGGGCAGGCTTTTGATCTTGAAGGCGTGCGCTCGCTGCGGGAAAATGCGCGGCACCTCAACACCAGCCCGTTCACGAGCTACAATTATCACGGCAAGTGCAACTTTGCTTCGCTGGTGGATGTTGTGGTGCTGGGCGCGACGGAAGTAGACGTCGATTTCAACGCCAATGTCGTGACCCATTCAGACGGGTATCTGTTGCACGGCCTCGGCGGCTGGCAGGACTGTTTGTTCGCACACTGTGTGATTCTGGCTGTGCCTTCATTCCGCGATCGCGTGCCCATCATCGTTGACCGGGTCACCACGCTGTGCGGGCCTGGCGAGATGATCGACGTGGTCGTCACCGAGCGCGGCATCGCCATCAACCCGTTGCGGGAGGATTTGAGGGCGGCGCTGTCGGGCTCTTCCCTGCCCCTTCGGACTTTGACCGAAATCCAGCATGAAGTTCACAACATTTGCGGCGGCCCACCCGCCCAACCGAAGCTTGATCGCGACCATCCGGTGGCGGTGGTAAAATGGGTCGATGGCACTGTATTGGATACCATCCACAAAGTTATAGAATGAGGAGTTTAGTCCTCTTCACCGCGTTTGAGGCGGATTTGAGCCGGCTTGGGTTGCAATTTTGGCCTGCGATCTTTTTTCTTGACATCAGCGTCCCTATCCTCGTCGCCGCGTTTGACGTCACTCTGTTTGGGCCTGGGCTGCAGCTTGACGCCGCCACGATCTCTTTTCTTTGAGGCTTTGTTGGAAAATGCTGCCAGCAGCTCATCCTCTCCACGTTTCAAACGACTTTGGCCGGGCCTAGGCTGTAGCTTGACACCGCCGCGATCCTTATGTTTGGTACCGGCGCGCGATACTTTACTCGTTTTTGCCACGAAACCTCCCTAAAACTATGGAAAAGGCGGGCAAGAGCCTGAACGCCCTCAAGCCGGCCCGCGCACGACGCGTTGATTCAAATATATTTCGAACACCGACCAGAAATACGGCAACGCCACGCGCCCACGCGCAGGTTGCGACAACTCCGAGATCGCTGCAACTTTGGCGCGATGCAACGCCAGCCCCGGATCGGCTCCTCCCTTCAATTCGCGGTAAAAACCGGAGACCAGCGGTAAGGATTGCCAGTCATCATTTTTCCATAATGTCGCGACTACTACTGCCACCCGCTGCAAGGCGAAGAGCCGGACGAGGCTCAATGCACCCTCGCCGTGCACGATCCGACCGCTCGCGGTTTCGCAGCCATTCAACACCGTCAACCAAATACCGGACATATCTATTTCCAGGAGTTGGCGGGCGAACACGCGCTCGGTTCGGGTGGACGCGCCGTTCGTTGCCAGCGCGCTCAGCTCCAGGTATGAATTCAATGGCCGGACCGGATCCGCGAGCGCATGCACGGAAAGATGCAAAATTTCCGCGCCGCTGCGCAACTCTTCCTGCATGGCGGCATAGCTCGCGCGTTCACGTTCCAGGATTTTGTGCCTGGCAAACAATTCCGCTAACTGGGCCTTTTCTTCTCCGGCTGCAGGAAAATCGCCGGCCGGGTTACTGACAATCAACAGGCGATGATTCGTAACTTCTGGAAGCGGCCGCGGGGAGCGCCAGCCGTGATGCAGCATCGCCAGGCTCGACACTCTCACCACAAAGCACTCTTCTTCAAAAAATCGGTCCCGCGGCGTGACCAATGCGCCGAAAGGAATGAGATGCAACGCGGCATCCGGGAGAAGATAAATCATCCCTCCTTCGTGCAGCTCGTTCACCCAGGGCTCGAGCAGCTTAAGGAACAACTCGCGGCCGAGGCGGCGATTCTCTTGATACACGGCGACCGGGTCCTGTTCGACGCGCGTGCGAAAGCCGGCGTCGCCGGTAGCGCCGAGGCTTTCTCTGAAGCTCTGCACTTCTTGCGCCAACGCCTCTTGTGAGATTGGCAGCTTGCGGCACTGGAGTGAATTTTTGTTGATCGCCCAGGAAACCAGGGTATCAGCGGTTACGCGATAAATAATCACGCTGCATTTATCCGGCAACGCTTGCCCGATCTCACGGGCGGTTGGAATTGTCGTTACCATGGACATATTGCGATCCCGAGCGGCAGCGCCTACGCTTTCGAGCAAAGCGCGGGCGCGGGCACGTTCGGACAATTGCAGCGCGCGTTCGTCTTGCCCCAAGGACAAGGCCAGTAAGATAGCCTCATCGAAGATCTCTTGCGCCGGCGCAAAAAACTGCATGCGTGAGCTGTCGCGCGCGATGCTGTGAAAACGCTGCTCCAGAGACGCGATCGCTTGTTCCAGAAAGTCGAGGGCCGCCGGCGCACTCTGTTTTTGCTTGCATAACAAACCGCGGCGGAAAAGGACCTCGGTGAGCACATGCGGCTCGCGCAGTTCGCGTGCGATTTTTTCGGCGCGGGTCAAATTGGAATCCGCAACCTCCATGGCATTTTCAGCCAGCGCAAGGCGCGCCTGCCCGATCAAAGCGCCGGCCTGCCCATACTGGAAACCGATCTGTTCCGACTTGGCAAGAGCCTCGGCAAACGTGCCCTTGGCGAGCTTGAAGTTCTTTTGCCGCAATTGCAAATTCCCCTGCAAGGCCAGTGCCTGCGCCAAAATCCTCGGTTCGCCTTTTTCCAGCATGCCCTTGATCGCCTGCGTCACGGCTGCTTCTGCTAGCGCCAGGTTATCGAACTTGGCATGAATGAATCCGAGGTTCAACTGCGACCAGCCGATGCGCCGCGCACTCTGCTCGCGCTCATAAATCGCCAGTGCCTTGCCCTCGGTGTCCAAGGCATTTTGATCGTCGCCTTGTTCCATGTACAACAAAGAAAGCGTGCTATGGGCCGCCGCGACGTTTGCAGCGTTCTGGTTTCGCTCGAACTCGGCCACGGCACGTTCGAGATAGTCTTGTGCCAGACCGTATTCCCCGCGATCCAAATGCATTTGGCCTAGCAATAATGAAATGTCACCTTGATACATATGGTCGGTATCGAGCGCAGCTACTTCCTGCAGCTCGGCTTCGGCCTCGCGATACTTTTCGGTATCATAGAGAATGCGCGCGCGATAGAGGTGGCTGTCCCGTTGCGTGCGCCAATCATGCTGTACGCGGGCATTTGCCAAGGCGCGGTCAACGTCAACCAGCGCCTTTTGATCGTGGCCAAGAATGCGCTCGGCATCAGCGATTCGGTTGAGCGCCTGCGCTTGCAGCCAGAGATAGCGGATCTGCTCGGCGAGCGCCACGCACTTCTCACCCTCCTGTACGACGCCGGTGTATTCTTCTTTGGCCACGTAAATATCGAGCAGCGCCAGGCCGATTTCCGAGGCCGTAAGCGAATCGCCGAGCCGCACTGCGGCTTGTTGAGCCTGTTGCAGTGTTTTCAATGCCGAGGCATAGTCTAGTTGCTGAGTTTGTGTACGGCCGCGCAGAAATGAGAAAATAGTCGCGGCGCGCGTGCTCTGCTTGGGTTTATCCAAACTTTGAATTTTCTGCAGGTGCGTCCGTAGCAATGGATCTTGAAAAAATTTCTCCAGATCTTCGGCAATGAGCGCTGCAGAAGCCATTTTGGCCTGTGCCGAGGCGGGTTGATTTTGCTCAAGCTCGAGCTGTGCAAGCTCCACCAGGCGCAAACCAATGGATTGCAACGGCCAGTAGTTTGATTTCATCCAAGAGGCAAAGGCAGCGAGTTCCGACCCTGCTCGCAACTCGCTCCACTCTCGCAGAGTTTTTTCGTCGGCTGTATCCAAAGAAAAAACTCGCAATGCGTCTTGCAAATCGGCGCCGGTGGAGGAAAACATTTCATTTTCTTTTCCCATACAACCCTCCCTGTTATCTTCGTGGTGTGAGGATGGTCTGCAAAACAAGCACAAAAGAACCACGCTGCCCAGAAGCAATTGTCGAAAGAGACGCTTGCCGTAGTTCATCGGACCATTCTTGAAATAAGGTCGACCGTGCAAATTTAGCCATCTAAAAACGGGCGCTTCTTCCGCAGAATTGGAATTGCCACGGACGTCAAAAACAGAGGTCTTCCATTTCAGTTTCAATTCCGCCGGCGAGGCTTTTGCTTTGGCTTCATGGTTGTTCGAGCTTGCGTAAATGATCACGCGCCGCCTCGCTCCAGGGCGAAGTCGGGTCGCGGCGTAGGTACTCTTGCCACGCTGCCAGAGCTTCGGCCTTCCGCCGAAACCTGGTGAGCAACAGCGCACGGTTGAACGCTGCCTCGCTGTAGCCCGGTTGATGGCGTAACGCCGTTGCAAAGGCAGCGAGCGCAGCCTCAAATTGCTCCATCCGCGCACGGATGGCTCCGCGCTGATTCCAGGCCTCCGCATCAGTGGAATCGCGCTGCAGCAATATTTCTACCAGGCTGTCGGCTTGCGCCATTCTTCCAGAAAATGAATAAAACACGGCCAGACCCAATAGCGCCTCGCGATTATGCTCCTCGCGTACGAGCACGCTTTCAAAAGCTTGCGCTGCAGGGTCGGTTACGGGCGCCGGACCATGCTCCCTTGAGAACAGGCTGCGCTCAAATTCTCCGGGCGGGCGAAAATCATCGCCGCTGACTTTCCAATTCTGTTTTAACGCGGCGTAACCGTTGACGAGGTCATTGTTGATTTGATGGCTGACATACAATCGGTACCCGCCAAATGCACCCAGGGCAACAAAAATGAACAGGACTGTGGCGAAGGCTGGTACGGGTGTACTCGCGGGGAGGAATGCTGTCAGTCGCTCCCACCAGCTTTCCTCCTCAACGACCGGCTCCGGAGTTGGTTCTATGATATGCGGCAAACGAGAGATGACTTGCCGCACTTGCTCGCTGCTCTCAAAAGCGGGAATTGACTGCAGCAATTTCCGCTCTGCTTCCGTCACTTCGACAGCGGCCAGGCGGATGAGCATCACCAGATCGCGCCGGCATTGATCGCAAGTCGACAGATGCTCTTGCACGCGCTGATTCTCCGTTTCGGAGAGCTCGCCGTTCGTGAATTTCCCAATCTCATCCGGATTCAAATGTGAATCGAAAGCGTCTTGTGCCCTCTCACTTGCAGTGTCATGTTGCCTTTGGCCCATGCTGGAACTCGTTGTCACTCGGTGAATTAAGAGAATCGCGCTAAAAAGAAAGTTTACCTCCCGCCCTCACAGCAATAGACAACCACAACTTCCAACTTCACTCAATCTGCAGGCGAATTTTTTGAAGTTTCTTGCGCATGCGGCTGATTTGATTTTCCACCGCACGCGCCGTCACCTGCATTCCCTGGACGCCGGCAATCTCACTTGCACTGCAGCCCTCATAAACATGCATTTTGAAAGCCAGGATGTTGCGATATTTGTTCCGGCCGCGCAACTCGCGTTCCAACACTTCGTTAAGGCTTATACGGCTGAGTAGATCTTGCAGCTCATCGTCTTCACTAGAGGGATCAGGGAACGGATCCTCGAGCAGGGGTATCACAATCCGGCGGCGGCGCACCTCATTGAGCGCCACGCTCACGGCAATGCGGCGTAGATAGGCTTGCGCTTCGCCCTCGGAATGGCCGCGAAATGCCAGCAGCGCCCGGCGGTCGTTCTCCAACAAGCGCACATAGACATTTTGCAATACATCCCGAAAAAGCTCGTTGTATTTTGTACTGGGGGGATAACCGATGACGCGGCAAATACCGGCCTCCAGGCCTTGCCGGTAGCGCTTGTCAAACTCCTTCCAGGCAGGCTCCTCTGGCGGCAGCGCGGCGCACCAATGCAATAATTCCCGCGGCGACAGCCCCGCGGTCTGCAAAAGAGCGAGCAGCGCGCCGGAAAGAAGCGCAGCCGCCACCGCTGCAGAAAATTCGCCGAGGGATGATCGCAGGTGCAAGAAGCATAGTCCCGTCACGCTCAAAAAATAATAACACAGGTTCGAAAAAATCCGATCCTCTAGCATTGATATCCCTCGGCGACTGAGAGGCTCCTGCGGCAACAAAGACACTGAGCTTTTTGGAATCTGAATTTAAACGAATCGCGAATGGAAGGGGAACGAGCAGCCAGATCGCGCGACGTGATAGTATCTAAAAACTCCGCCCCATTGTCAAGGTATTTCTGGCAAAAGTCTCAAACTGTCATGTTGAACGCCTCCCGCAAGGGCCTTTCGGCTTGGTAGACTCGGCATCGAGGCGTGAAATAGGAACCGTGCCTGGGTCAACCAAGCCGAAAGGCCCTTGCGGGATCCCTGTGGGATGACATTTCAGGGCATCCGGACAGGCGCGAAGTAATCAAGCTTGCTTCAATACTGGCAGATTCCGTACGCGCGCCACGCCTGTGCTTCACGCAGCGCCGTCTCGGCTGCTTCGGCAGCAACCCAGCCGTTTCCGGAGCAGACCGAACAATCACGCACGAAGTCGGCGACTGCGGGCTGGTCACGGCGCACCGTACGCTTCTGCAAGGCTTGTTGAAACAACATTTGTTGAAAGATTCTCTTGTGTCCGCCACAGAGCGGACAAGGAATGGAGGTCGCTTCCATGCTGCCTCCTGGTTATTATTTATGGTTGTCGATTTACGAAGGATTTATCAATATTTGAAATCGTAAATCGGAAATCGCTCTTCGCAAATCGTCAATCATCTCAAACCTCCCGATTTTCATGGAGGTTTTGACACTACCTTTTGAATCGTGATGTTACGACTAGCGACTAACAACTAACGACCAAAGACCCCAAACTCACCGCAAGCGCAGCTTATACTCGCCCAGCTTGCGTGACAAAGTCGAACGCGGAATACCCAATTCTTTCGCGATGGAGTCCTGGGAACAGGCAGGGTTTTTGATCATCGCCCGCAAGATGATTTGTTTTTCGATATAGCATAAGTACTCGGGAAGTGAGAATTCCCGGCTCGGAATCGTGTTGAAACTCGTCACGGCTTTGTACGCTTCCACCTCCTGGTCTATGATCTTCACCAGGTCCTTGAAGCCGGTGCCTTTGGTGATGAGCGCTTTCGCGCCCATGCGCATGAAACGCGTTTTTTCTTCGAACAGGATGGGATAGCCGGTGATGACCACCACGGGAATTATGCTGGCGGTACGGTATCTATCTTCGGATAGCAGCGTTTCAAAAAACTGCATGCCGCTCATGCCCGGCAGGCGGTAATCCAGCACAATCATATCGACGCTATGGCTCTGCAGCGCGGCAAAGCCCTCTTGCGCATTGTTGGCAAACAGCGTTTCATAACCGGCAATGCGAAAGACGACGGCCAGGTTCTCCTGGAATTGCGCGTCATCTTCAATCAATAACAACGTGCCCTTGGGATGCGAATTCATCACGGCTCCTCATCTATGCCATTCTCGCCTGAACGGTTCTCGCCGGACGACCGTGTTCATTGGTACACTGCCAAACGCGCAGAGAACATGCAGAATCCCGTCCATCCTTGCACGGTGCACAAGCTTCCTTGCTCAACGAACTCCGCGTTCTCTGCGGCTGACGATGACAGTCTCCGGCGCCTCACCAAATGCCGGCCTGCACAACTTCAGGCCGGGCGCTCCTTCGGTTTTTTACCGATATTTTCCAGCAAGGTGCGCAACACCACTTGCTGATCAAGGTAGGAAAGATATTCCGGACGCGAAGCGCGCCAAGGCACCGCCGCCGGCGTCGCCTGCGCACTGCGATACGCGTCGACTTCGCGAGCAATGATGCGAATCATATCGTTGACTTCCGTGCCCTTGATGATCAAAGCTTTTGCTCCCAGACGGAAGAACCGCCATTTTTCATGAAGAGGAATCGGCTCACTGGTCATCACGATGACGGGCAGATTCTTGATCTCACGAAATTTTTTGTCCATCAAAAAGGTCTCATAAAACTGCATGCCCGCCATTTCTGGCAAGCGATAGGCCAGCACAATCAAGTCCACACTATAAGTATGCAACGCGGCAAAGCCTTCCTGCGCGTCGCGCGCGAAGCGCGGCTCGTACCCGGCAAGGCGCAGCACCACGGCCAGATTCTGTTGCATACGTATATCCGGCTCGATCAACAGCAAGGTGGCTTTAGGAAGCGGTATCATATGTGTGCTTTCCCTACAAAAATGCGCAAAATACAGATTCAACTCAAACAACTTGATTTGACCAAACTCACGCGGCCAATTTCATATTTGTTTATCGAAACTTACATAAATTATGCCAGTGCACGATTGTTGGTACGCTAGAAGTGGCTTTAACATAAGATCATAAATTTTAAGCAATTGCAACCAACGCATCAAGCTTCATCGCAATACGATCTTTGCAGAAATTGTAATATTCTAATACACCCGGCTCGGAACCGAACGCGTTCACGGGTAATTCGCTGAACAACCGAACACTGCTGTAATGTTGCGCGCGCTTGAAGATAATGCTCACCATCGGTCGGCCTTCTCTATCTGCAAGCCAAGAGGTAGTGAAAACGACCGCATCAGATTCTTGCTGTGAATGTTCCAATTGCATCTGTCCTGCTTTACAGCTTATATTACAACGAAACGCAACGACTAGTATCACCGCCCTGGGCCGTCTTGCTCTTTCTGAGCTTGGAACAATGGCTTGAAAAAGTGAGCTCATCGCTTGGAAGATTAACAGTGCCCGGGCGATAGTCTATTCACCCTCTTTTGCATTTCACTAAACCGCGCTTATGCTCGTTCGCCACTTCAAGTTCGACAACTCCGACCAAAAAGCCGCGTATGTGCAGCAGATGTTCGACAACATCGCGCCGCGCTACGATCTCATGAATCGGTTGATGACTTTCGGCCGCGACCAATCCTGGCGGCGGTTGTTGATCAAGCGCGCCGGCATCAAGCCGGGCGCAAAGGTTTTGGATATCGCCACTGGCACGGGCGACATCGCACTCGCCGCCTCACTCGCCGGCGCCAAATTGGTGGTGGCGGCGGATTTCAGCCGGCAGATGCTGTTTCACGCTGCGCAGAAATTCATCAGTCAAAATCATCGCAACGGACACAAGCTCATCATTGCGAGCGCCGACGGGCTGTCTCTGCCCTTCCCGGACAACACCTTCGATGCCGTGGTCACCGGTTTTTCATTGCGCAACGTGGGCAATCTCGATACTTTCTTGCGGGAGATGGCGCGGGTGACGAAATTTGGCGGCAGAGTCGCGTGCCTGGAAATCATCCGGCCCCGCTCGCCGCATTTTCGGGATTTTTTTTCGTGGTATTTCGGCAAGGTCGTGCCGTTCATGGGCAGAATGATCAGCGCCAGTCGTGAAGCGTACAGCTATCTGCCCCACTCGGTATCCGTTTTTATTACCCCGGAAGAGCTGCGCGTGCGTATGGAAGACGCGGGCTTGAATCACGCGTCTTTCGAAACGTTGATGCTCGGGACGATTGCTATTCACAGCGGTATGAAGATTCACGCCACGGCGAAAGCGAAGTACGTGGCGACGCCGGTGATCAGGCAGCAAAGTATGAAGCGAGGTTGAATGGAATTAGACCTGCAACGTAACCTTTGAGCTCACAATGGGAATGATGCCAGTTTCAAACTGGACTCTCTGCGAGGAACCAAGTTTAAGATGCTTGAAAAAATCGACCACCTCGGCATCGCCGTGAAGAACCTGGAACCCGCGATCGCCCGCTATGCCGCGCTGACCGGAGCGCCGCCCCAACACGTGGAAGAGATTCCCGCCCAACACGTCAGAGTGGCGATGTTTCAAATCGGCGAAGCCCGCGTGGAGCTGCTCTCGGCCACTTCTCAGGAGTCCGCCATCGCCAAATTTCTCGAGCAGCGCGGGGAAGGCATGCACCACGTGTGTTTCAAGGTTCATCGTTTGGAAGAGGCTCTGGCGCGTCTGCGGCAGGAAGGCATGGAAATCTTGCCCGGAGCGGGAAGCGCGGGCGCCGAAGGCAGCCGCATCGCGTTTCTGCATCCGCGCAGCGCCGCCGGCGTGTTGATCGAACTGGTGGAAAAATCTGACCCTCACGAATCGGGTGATGAGACGAATCCGCATCGGGATTGACGTCGGCGGCACCTTCACCCACGCCGTTGCCATCGACGTCCAACATCTCAATCTGCTCACGCAAACCAAAACGCTGACCACGCATCAAAGCGAGCAAGGTGTGGCGCATGGCATTGTCACTGCTTTGCTCAAGCTCCTGCAAAAAGGCCGCATTCTTCCGGAAGAGATCACCCTGGTGGCGCACAGCACCACGCAGGCCACGAACGCACTGCTGGAGGGCGATGTCGCGAAAGTCGGCATCATCGGCATGGGCACGGGCCTGAAAGCTTTGCGTATACAGCAGCAAACCGAAGTCAAAGACGTTGAGCTCGCCCCTGGGAAGATTCTGAGAACATGTTATCGTTTTCTCAACACCCGGAAGGACTTTTCAGATGACACGATCCGGCGGACCATTGACGAGTTGCGCGCCGAAGGTGCGCAAGCCGTTGTCGCCGCCGAGGCTTTTTCCGTCGATCATCCCGATCGCGAGCATCAGGTGGTCGCGATCGCACGCGCCATGGGCATGCCCGCCACCGCCAGCCAGGACGTGTCCAAACTCTATGGCTTGCGCATTCGCACGCGAACGGCCGTGATCAATGCCAGCATGCTTCCGGTGATGATCGCGACCGCGGAAATGACCGAGCGCAGCCTGCGCGAGGCCGGCATTCAAGCGCCGTTGATGGTCATGCGTTCAGATGGCGGGGTGATGGATATCACCGGCATGCGTGAACGGCCGATCCTGACGCTGTATTCCGGGCCGGCCGCGGGCGTGGCGGCGGCGCTGATGTACGCCCGCATCGCCGAAGGCATTTTCGTCGAGGTCGGCGGCACCAGCACGGACATCAGCGTGATTCATCGCGGGGAGGTGATGCTACGCACGGCGTTCGTCGGCACGCACAAGCTGTACACCAAAACTCTGGACGTGCGCACCGTGGGGGTGGCGGGCGGCAGCATGCCGCGTGTCAACCAGGGCCAGATCACGGCGGTCGGGCCGCGCAGCGCGCATATCGCCGGTATGCCTTACGAGGCATTCAGCCAGATTCACGATATTCAACTGAGTGATCCAGTTTACGGGAGTCCCAAGCCGGGCGATCCTCATGATTACGTCTATCTGCAAAACAAGAGGCAGTCGATTGCGCTCACCGTGACGGGTGCGGCGAACTTGTTGGGATTGGTTTCGGAACACGATTGCGCGCGCGGCGGCGAAAAAAACGTTGCGCTGGCTTTTGAGAAACTCGGTAAGTTGCTGCAAACCAGCGGCCGTGCGGCCGCGGCGGCCATGCTCGACAAATGTTGCCTCAAAGTCGTGGAAGTCATCCAGGCGCTGGTGAAAGACTATCGCCTCAATCCGGCCACGTTGCCATTGATTGGCGGCGGGGGGGGCGCTTCGACGATCTTGCCTTACACTTCCATGCTGGTGCAAATGCCCTTCGAGCTGGCACAGAATTGCGCGGTGATTTCCGCCATCGGCGTGGCACTCGGCATGGTACGCGAAACCGTGGAGCGCAATCTCGTCAGTCCCACCAGCGAGGACCTCATGCGGGTGCGGCAAGAAGCCGAGGAGGCGGTCATCCGCATGGGCGCAGCGCCCGATACCATCGAGGTCAAAATCGAAGTGGACTCTCATCACCATCGTGTGGTTGCGACGGCAATTGGCTCGACCGAGGTCAGATTGATAGATAAAATTGGCCGGCCGATGACGGCGACCAAGCGCATCGACATTGCGGCCACGGCTTTGGCCGCTGATGAGAACAGTCTCACCGTGCTGGCGAACACCGGTTTCTTCACCGCTTACGCCTCGCTCAAAGTGATCTCCAGATTATTCGGGTTGATCAAAGAAAAAAGCCGGCCGGTCGTAGTGGTCGATCAACACGGCATCGTGCGACTGAATTTCCACCGCGTGGAAGTGGCGGAAGCGACCGCAGCCGAAGGTCCGGACAAGCTGCGCACCTTTGTCGAGATGCACACGTACTACGGCGATGGCGGCCCGCAAATTCCGGCGATTCACCTGGCGATCGGGCCGCGCCTGGTCGATTTTTCCGGCTTGATGAATGCGCAACAAGTTGTGTCCATGGGCGAGCACGAGCTGAGCAAATTCACGCCGGAAACGCCGGTGCTGATGATGGCGGATCTGAAGAATTGAGGCGCTTCGCCGCGCCAAACCCGGGTTTTGCACGTCTGTGATCAGCGTGAGCGCAAGGGCATACAATGCTGAAACATTGCGCCCCGGTTCAGCTTTCTACCCTCATATCTTTCACCAAATCTTGGAAACAAACAATGGAACTACGCAATAAAGTCGCGATCATAACCGGGGCGAGCCGGGGCATTGGAAAATCTATAGCCATGGCTTTTGCCGCTGAAGGCTCACACTTGATTCTGGCGGCGCGCCGTAAGGATCTACTGGAAGAAGTCGCACAGGCGGCGCGCCGTCACAACGTTGAGGTGGAAATCGCGGCCGTTGACTTGCGCGAGGAGGCGCAGGTCAAAGACCTTGTCCAAGCCGCCGTCAAGAAGTTCAACCGGCTGGATATTTTGATCAACAACGCAGGCTTGGGATACTTCAAGGCCATTGCGGAAATGACGGCCGCTGAATGGGATGAGATGTTCGGCGTGAACTTGCGTGCGGTCTTTCTGGCTACGCGCGAGGCCCTCCCCCATCTGCGCCGCGCTGGAGAAAGTTTCGTGATCAACGTCGCCTCACTCGCCGGTAAGAATACTTTCGTCAACGGTGGCGGGTATACTGCAACCAAATGGGGTTTGCGCGCGTTTGCACAGTGTCTGATGCTGGAGGAGCGCAAGCACGGTGTCCACGTGCTGACCATCTGCCCCGGCTCGGTGGCAACGGAATTCGGACAAGGCAACGAACGCTCGCCACGCTCGCAGAAACCCGATATCATCCGTCCCGAGGATGTGGCACAGTGCCTCCTCGCGGCCGTGAAAATGCCGCCGCAGGTGATGGTCAGTGAGATTGACATTCGGCCGGCGAATCCATAAATTGGTCAGCATGTGCTTCAAAATCACCGTTCGGGCGGCGATCTGGGCTTCCGAAACAACGTTTGCAAGAATCAGAATTTGTACTATATTCGTCACTATTCGACCCACGGCAACGCTTGCGTGTGCCTGAACCTTTCATTTCATCAGGACGATGTTTTCACCATGAGGACTCACCTTCACGACGCTATGATCAAAACCGCCGTCGCTCTCCTTTTTCTTCTTGGCTCTTCCTTGCAGACTCAAGCTCAGATTCCGCAAAGAGTTTTCGCCGGCGTTGACAAAACGTTCGATGATCACGCCCCAACACTGGGATTACACGTTTCCAGCTTGTCGACACCGGAGTGGAAAAACGCCGGCTGGCCCGGATTTGCTGTACGTACCGTGGCATTGTCCGTTGCCACCGGTTCGCCTAAAATCCTGTTGGGCGGGCCGAACGGCGTTTTGCGGCCCTTCACCAATCCCACGGGCTGGCAATTGCTCACGGCCTGGCGCTTGACCGATATTCTCGACGTAA
Source organism: bacterium (assembly GCA_050732395.1). Classification (GTDB taxonomy): domain Bacteria; phylum Zhuqueibacterota; class Zhuqueibacteria; order Zhuqueibacterales; family Zhuqueibacteraceae; genus JBIOXB01. Next base: position 24,641 of record JBOHQX010000037.1, on the reverse strand, counting down.
AAATCGATCCCGATGATCCGGGCCGGATTTTTGCGGCCACCGCCTCGGGTATTTACCTCTCTGCAAACAACGGCCGTGAATGGAAGCCTAGCAATGACGGCTTGAACAATTCCTTCATCAGTTGCCTGCTGATCGACACCAAACAGGAGGATCGTATTCTGGCGGGAACAGAGGAGGGCTTGTTCGAATCCACTGACAACGGCGACCACTGGCGGCTCCTCGCGTTTCCCGGCGTTGCCATACGCGCGCTCTTGCGCGAGCCGGAATCGTGGCCGGGAATTTTTTGGGTGGGAACCGAATATCACGGTTTGTATGAAAGTTTTGACGGCGGTGAAACTTTCGAAGCGGTGGATATGGAACGCGACAGCGTTTCGGTCTATGCCTTGGCAGGCGGTGGCGCCCATGCGCCGATCTATGCCGGGGTATTCGAGCAGGGCTTGTATCGCGCCTCTTCGCCCGGCGAAAACTGGAGTCACGTCGAAGACACGGAATCGCTCGGCACGGTCCTGTGCATCTTGCCAATGGATGAGCTGCGTATCCTCTTTGTAGGCACGCACCAAAAAGGCGTCATGAAAAGCGCAGACAGCGGCCGTACCTGGCAGAGCTTCGGCCTATCTGGAGCGCCCGTGCGCGCACTCGTGCTGGGAGAGGTTGATTGGAGCAAACCGTAAAGGTGCGGTCTGTGGCTCTAGCAATTGACAATTCACAATTGACCGTTCACAATTCGCAATGGCGAATTGTGAATTGCGAATTGTGAATTGTGAACGGTGAATTGTGAATGGTGAATGGGCAATGGTCGACGGTGGCATGCCAAGCCCCGAACTGCTTTTTCAAGATTGATGGCAGTTATTTGATTTATTAACACCGGAGGAAGGAAATGCTGCACGCCCTAACCGAATTGCGTCAAAGCACAATTCAGGGAACTGGCTTGTTCTCCACGGGATTGATTAGAAAGGGTGAAGTAGTGTGGTGGGAGACGCCGGAAGATCGTGCCCAGCAATGGGACGTTGCGATCGCAGAGCTCAAAACCTGGCCGGAAGAACAGCAGCACCAATTCGAGCGTTACGCTTATCAGATTTCCGAGGATACCTATACCGGCCGCAAAGACGGAGTGCCGATCGATGCGGCGGATTTCACCAATCATAGCTGTGATCCCACCACCTGGTTCGTCAACGACACCACGATGACGGCGCGGCGCGATATTTTGCCGGGTGAAGAGATCACCTACGACTATGCCACCAGCGAAACCGACGAAGATTTCATTCTGGCCTGCGGCTGCGGCTCGCCCAACTGCAGAAGGATCATTCGCGGCACCGATCATTTGCTGCCGCAAGTACAACAGGCCTATGGCAGCCATATGATGCAACACGTCTTGCGTAAAATTCACAAGCACCAGGCAATGCCCTTAGAAACGCCAACGCTGGAGCCAAAATGAAGCCAATGGGCTCACACGTTACACGTTACACGTTACACGAGTAAAGTGTGAAAAACTGAACCAGAATCCGGCCCCAAAAAAATGCCTTGAACACATTTCCCCTGGCGTGCGTCCTTTCTCAGAAGCCAACTTCAACCAACCTAATGGGAGCATGCGCATGATCGAGACTAATCACTGCCGAGCCAGCTCGGGCCGTACGGTCGCCCGCGTACTGGTCCTTGGTTTTTTGCTGACCTCCCTGCTCGCCAGCGCCATGGCCGGGCAAAAACAACTGACTTTAACTACGTCCTCGCAACAAGCGAAGGATTTGTTGACGCAAGCCGTGGAGTCATTCGACAATCCCAAGGCGACGCAACTGGCAAAGGAAGCGGTGAAGGCCGATTCCAATTTCGCGTTCGCTCAAATGCTGGTGGCCGCGCTTTCACCACCGCCACAACGCCAACCCCTGCTGGACAAAATCAAAGCGCTGGCACCAAGCGCCTCGCCGGGCGAACAGCAGTATTTCGAGAGCGGAGATTACAAAGCCGCCGCAGAGCATTTGGAGCAGGCCGATCAGAACGATCCGTTCCACAAGCTGCTGCTGGCGCGCGCGAGCCTGAAGCTGGGCGACAAGGCCTACGCCCTGCAAAATTACCAGGAAATCGTGAAAACGAATTTCAGCAACATGGAACGGGCACTGGCTTATCCCGAAGCGAAGAAGATGGTAACCCAGTTGAACGGGACGAACTGAAAAAAACAGAACCTGAAGTGACTTATGCCTTACGTATTGCGTTTCACGCATTATTCTCGTAAGCGGTAATACGTAAGAACTGCTGCACTTTTTGCAAATGCACGAGGAACATCGCTATGCCCAAGCGCATGAAATCTTATGAAATGATCTTAGATCGCTTCAAGGAGAGATACCTCTCCTTTTATCAGGAGTTGTACGACGAGAAGCACAGTGTCTTGGATCTGAAAACCAAAGAATTGATCGCTATTGCCGCTTCTCTGGCCGCCGGTTGCCACGGCTGTTTCAAGGGACACGTCCTCAAAGCCGCGCGCAACGGCGCCACGCGCGAGGAAATCGGTGAAACCATCGCAGTCGCGGTTGCCATCAACGCAGCGGCGATCGTCGATCGCACGGACATCGCCAATTTCGATTTCGATCTCGTCAAACGGCTGTGGGAAAACGGCGAAGGATTCAGCGAAGAGGAGGAACACAATGCGGCTGATCCGAGCTGAAGGCGGTACTATGCCGCGTTAACCTCAAGCAAGAATCCACGGGGCCAGGGGGATTTCCTGCTTCATTGCAACCCCTGCTGATTCGTTTGGAGCGTAATCAATCGCTGCCAATCCGGATTCTGCAATTCATTGCGATGCGAGGAATGAATCAACTCGTAATTCTTGAAACCGGTGCGATCGGCAAACACAAAAATTACTCCCCCTTGAATTTCATCATACCTCCAAATCTCATAAGGCTTAAGGGTAGGATTGTTGGGCTCACGCTCGATGTTTGAGGGCAGGCCATAGAGTATGAGGACGCGACCTTGATCGCTCTTCCATCCCGGTCGCAGCACCGTGGCAAACTTGGCGTCCGCCTCGCGCGCACGGGCAAGATAAACCATTCGATAAACCATACCGTTGGGATACTCCACGGGTTTGTGCGCTTCCCAGAGCGACAAAATGAACTTGCTCTTGCCCTCGGCATGGGTCAGGCTTTGATACATTTTCCTTTCATCCCGCGGCACGATGTGTTGCATGCGTGCGAACTCATCGTCCAGCTCCGCGACACTGGCGTTGACCAGCATTCTTTCCGCCGGTTTCGCAGAGGCGTTGGACGTTTGTGACGGGTTGTAGACATAAAACTTCTTGCGCTGGCTGGCTTGCAAATTCTGGGCGGAATCCGCGATGCCGTAAACGAAAGTATAAATTCCTGTAGACAAAGTGGCGACATTGATGCTGCCCATCTCAATGTTGAAATCGCTCTGCTTTTTCTTGGTGCGATAGCTTTGGCCCAAGCCTTCGACGGGCGCGCCGTTTTCATTTTCCACACGCCAATAGCATTTGTAGCTGGCGCCTTTCAAGCCCGTACGCATGTTATAAGATTCGAAATAGTAATACAGGGTGGGTACGGATTCGCCATATACGCTTCTGGGATTGGGGAAAATTTCATAGGCGCCCTGCAAGGTTGAAGCCGCCGTTTGTGCCGCGGCTTTTCTAATCTCGGAAGCCAGGACGACGTCGCTCACTTCCACGTGGCTGTCGGTGAAGGCTCGCGTTTGCAAAGCGGCGCTGGCGCTGTCCACTGTGGCAGGTGGTTGCAGACTGCGCGTGTAGAGTACCGCACGATAAATGCCCGGCTCGGAGAGCAAGTAACGCAGCCGATCCACAAGTTCACGGCACGCTTCGACCGCCGCCGGGGCCGATTTTTTTTCTTCCAATTTCCACACCTTCGTCGCCCATAACGAGTCATTCTTGTAAACGCGCAAATCGAGAATGAGCTCGAAAGCTCCGGATTGGGGTGCGGCTGTGGACTCGCTGCGCAAAACCGGCAAGGGCACGGCATAACTGATATCCAAATAAGGCACGCGCTTGGCATCTTGAAATTGCGCCAAATCCAGGCTGGGTTGCAAACGCTCCTGCGCTGTCCCGTGGGCGACCGCCATTTGCGGCGCAACAGCCTGAGTTGCCCCTGTTCCGGTAACAATGACAAGCCAAACCATAGCCAAGCTCAGTATGTTATGCGGCAAAACAGTACGCATTCGCAATGCCATGTCGGTAATCACCTTATGGAAAGATTGAACCGCAGCTTGCTTCCTGCCTTTCTCCATACTAACCTGAATTCGTTTTATCGCAGCAAGAGCATCTTCTTTATGAGCATTTCATGATCTGTTTTTAGGCGGTAAAGGTAAACGCCGCTCGCCAATTCCATTCCCGCGTCGTTGCGCGCGATCCACTTCACCTCATGAACGCCTGCATCCATGCGCTGATCCAACAGCCTGGATATTTTTTCGCCGAGCAGATCATACACGTCAAGTTCGACACGCCCGGGTTGTGCCAGTGTAAAGCGGATGCTGGTCTCCGGATTGAATGGATTTGGATAGTTTTGCGCCAAATCAAACTTCGCTGGAACCTTGTCGAGTTGGCCAACGGCGGTCAGCGTAGAATTTGCTGTCCGAAAAACTCCGCTTTCATAAGTGCCAGCGTACAAGCGTTCATCGGAATCCAAAGCAAGCCGGTAGACCCCATCGACCGGAATGCCGTCTCCAAGGCGATGCCAATTGTCGCCATGATCCGTTGAGGCATATGCTCCCGTAGCCGTAGCGACGAAGAGATCGTCATTCGAGTTAACGGCCACGTCGTTCACGTCGATTGAATCCAATCCGTTGTTAATCTGCTGCCATCCTGCTCCGTTCTGATCAGAGCGAAACACGCCATGTGGCCGAAAACCGACAAACAAACGGTCCTCCGAATCAACCCCTAAACTAGAGGCACCGTAAGCCGGCACCGTACTGACATATTCCCAGCGTAGGCCCCGGGTAGTGGAACGAAAAATTTTACCATCGGCTGTAACGGCAAACAAATGATCCTGCTTGTTCACAACCAACTTAACGATTCCCTCGTAGCGCAAAATGTCCGGCAGGACTTGATGCCAGGTTCCGCCTTCATCTTCGGACCAAAACACACCGGAACCACTTCCGATGAAGAGCACCTCCCTGGAATCAATAGCGAAAGTTCTAAGATCTGCATTTAAACGGCTAACATATTGCCAGCTTTGACCATCATCTTCAGAACGCAAGACTGATCCCGTCAGTACCAAGGCAAGTAGAGTGCCCCGCGAAGTATGAACGACATCCCAAAGATGGTTGGTCAACCAAGCCCTTGGCAACCAACCCTCCTCATGCTTTGAGGCACGAAACAAAACGCCCGTGGAGCCAGCCATCATGGTGCCCGTGACATTGACGTCCAGCACATCAATGCCTCTCATTATGGGTGGTCCGATTTGTTTCCACTTTCCTGCTTCTGTTGAATAAAGGATATTTCCAGTGAATGCGCCGGCATATCTTTCGCCGCTCCCGCTCAAATAGAAAGATTGCATCTCTACTGCCAGCGAGTCCAGCATACGCCAATGCATGCCCCCGTCCTCTGAGCTATAGAACTTCGACAAACCATATTGCACTGCTATGATGCGCCCATTGCCATCGCGCGCCAGAGCGTCAACCCACGTCTTCCGCAAATCCGCCGGCTGCCATACCATATCACCGTCAGCCAAAACATAGACCCCCTCCCCATACGTGCCGGCCAGCAAAGAGTGATTGGGCAACTCCAACAAGGCGGTTACGCCAACTTCGGGCAATCCTTGCGCGCTCTCCACCCAGCTTGTATCGTCGCTGCGCTGCCGGAACAACCCTTGTTGCGTGCCGGTCCAAAGCGATCCCTCAGAAGTTTGCAGCATGGAGAATACACGACCGGCGTTCGCAAGCCCATCAACCGCGCTCCAAGTTTGGCCCAGGTTGGACGAATGCAAAAACCCGAATTCCGCAAACAGATAAACTGTCTCAACAGAATCCCGTGAGAAGCTCCAAAAGTCTCTGGCGTAGCCGGCACCAGATAAAACGTGAACCCAGGTTTGGCCATAGTCCAAAGAGCGATAAACCTTGCCCCCGGTATCGAGAAAAAGCACTCCCGAAAAAGTTGAGACAATCCTGTATGCACGCTCGCCCGCAAGCCCGTGATTGAGCAACTGCCACGTCGCTCCATTGTCGCTGCTGCGGTAAAGACCATCAATGCCGGCAGCAACAAAGATTGCGCCGTTGCGAGCGCCTAAAATGTCCCTGATATAGCCGCTAAATGGACCAGTCGTGGTTTCCCAAACAAGCTGAGCCCATGATTGTGAAAATAAACACAAGAAAATGCTTGCTGTTAGGTCTAAACAAAGCAATCTCATCGCGGGCTCCCTGGGGCATCCGCCGCCGCTTGGCATATGCGTGCTAATCGATACCTTTTAAAAGCACAAGGGTTGGGAAGAAACCCTCCCAACCCTTGTGGAAGAGCATCAACGTTGGTCAAAAGCCCAGTCGCAGGCTGAACACGTTCGAGTTGTCGAAGAACTCGACCTGGCGGAAAGCGTAGTCCAGGTTGACTTCCACGCCACCGAGGTTACTTTGGAAGCCGGCGCCCAAACTCGCGCCATAAATGTGTCGACTTTCACCGGTAGGATCATTTCCTGCCCCAAAAGCTCCGCTGTATCCTGCGCGCAAGAAGATCGTTTGATTCATGGAATACTCCGCGCCGGCACGTGTGGCGTCATCATCGAAATTGTTGTCTTGATAAGTCGCGGTAAAGCTGATTTGATTGCGTTCGCCCATCGGGAGTTTGTAGCCCAAACCGATTTCGAGCGCGGAGGGCAGCTCATCCTTGCCGGCGACGACTTGGTACGGCGAAGCCCCGCGCGCCACGTCGGTGGCATCGGCGTTGCGCAACAAGCCCGTGCCGCCATATTGCATGGAAGGGCCGATGTTTCTCAACGCCACGCCAAGGCTCAAGCCGTTGACGGCCATCAAGTCTTTGTACTGCACGCCAAAGTTAAAGGCATATCCCGAAGCGCTCACGCGATCAATGGTTTCCGAGATGATACTGAGCGTGGCGCCTACGGCGACGCGATCGCTCAACGCGCGTGCATAGGTCAAGCCGGCGACAATGAATTGCGGCGTGATGATCGCGCCCGTACCATCCGGGGCGTCTTCCGTGGTCACCAAAATGTCACCGATGTCCAGGGCCTTCACGCTGAACCCCAGCGTGCCGAAACCGCCGAACGCTGCGCTCAGCGCCAGATAATTCACATTGATGTCGGCAATATGGGTCATATGGGAAAACATAGCATTGGCATTGCGCGAGGCTTGTGCGACGCCGGCCGGATTCCAATACAGGGCCTCCAAACCGTTGGCCGTCGCCACCGAAGCGCCGCCGATGGCAATATAACGCGCGCCCACGGGAATCGACAATTCGGAAGCCGCATTGGTGCCGGAGCGGCGTTCACCGTCAGGATCATTGTTCTGCGCGAGCAAGGGGCTGCTCAGCGCGACCAACAGCGCCACGACCGGCAGCCAGATGCACATCGTTTTTTTCATTGTCACTTCTCCTTTATCTGCAAAGTCAGTCTTCAGAATCTCACTGCACTCACAAGGTGGGAAGACCTGCCAAGTTGGGGAAACTCAGCAGGTCATCCCGGAGGAATTAGGAAGGGGATTTCTTTTGCAGCGTTAGAAGTTCGGCAAGACTGGATCCTCACGCACGAGTGCCAGCTTGAGAATTTTCACCTCACTGAGATCGGGGAACTGAATGTGCGCGACGTAAATGCCGCTGGCAGCGGGCAAGCCGCGCTCATTGAGCAGATCCCAATTGGTGAATTGGCTGTCATCTTCCTTTGTAATCGTCCGCACCAGAACGCCCGCCAGGTTGAAAATGCGAATCGTAGCCCGGCGAGGCAGATGGCTGAACGTCATAAAACGGTTGAAACGATTGAGCTCGGCACGGTTGAAACCCAGATATGGATTCGGGAAAACATTGACCAGGCTCAAATCCGCCTTCGCCGCTTCGGCTGACTGCGTGACTTGCGAGCCGCTCGTCGAGAAGGTATAAACATCCGCCGGAGTATTCGGTTTTGTCGTCACAATGCGAAAGACCGTTCCCGACTCGGGAAATTCAGCGACATTGCCCGCCCCCGGATTGCCGCCCGGTGAAGAGATATTCCAATGCATGATCACGACGCGCGCAAGATGCTCGGACGCGGGCACGCCACCGTTATATGAGCCCGTAGCCGCGGAATCGGCGAATTGTTGATATCCAGCCTGTCCCGGTGTGTCGTTTTGCGGCATCATGAAATAAATCCAATCACTGTAAGGATCGTCGTTGCCGCCGGAAGCCTGGTGATCCAGCTTGAAGCTGAACCGCCCGTCTAAGTCATCGTCGTTGATATAAGGAATCATGCGGACGTCATCGCTGGGGTCGTCCGGCGTGCTGGAGCCGATGTTCCAAATCTCAAAAGGCACGGCTGTGACCGATCCATCAGTAAAAGCATTCCAACCCATGCCGCCGGCAGCGGTGAAGCGAATTTCATAGTCATTGGGGATTGCCACCGGGAATAGTGTTCCGTTGCGTGTCCAACGACCGACGGCTGAAGCATAATCTAGGATATCCGCACCGCCTGCAATCAGGAAGAACCACCCGCCCTTTGCTTGGGAAGGTTCATACAACTCCGCATGGCGATACCAATCCGCGCCAACGAGAGGCGCATGCGGGCCGTTTCCATTCGCAACCACGGCAATATCTCTGAAATCAAGCGCCGGGCCGAACACTTTCACTTGCAAACCTTCCTTAATAAAATAAGTGTCGTCGCCGGATTGATTGGTTTGATCCTTGAGAAGCGTGTCGCCGTTAGTGGTATTCAACAGATGCCAAAGGGTGCCGCCATGGCCGTCATCGACAAATACAACTTTGTAGCTCGCGTCCTCGACTTGAGAAGGATCGGTGGCCAATACCACGACGCTGCCATCGCTACTACCGCTATGCACCACTCCCGGCAAAGTATCGCCGATCGCGGCTTGGTAACGCACACCCGGCTTAGCGGTTTGCGGCACGACCGTCAAAATCACGGGCGAGCTCTCCAGAGTCTTGGTAGTCAATCCGTCGGTGCCATTGTAGTTGTATGCGGTCACCGCAAAGAAGTAGGTTTGGCCATTGACCAGCCCTCGATCGCGGAGGCGGTCTTGCGTCACCGTGAACGTGCGCAGCAAGCCGGTGTTTTTGCCGATTTGCACCGGTAATTCCAGCACCAAACCTGAGGCTTCATCAAAAGTTTCCTGCGCAATGGTCGTGACCTCATTGACTAGGTCGAAGGTGGCAAGTTTGGTTGCCTGGTCTAATCCAGCGCCGGCGGAGGGCAATTGATAGATATTGTAACCCTCGAAGGCATAACCCTTTTCCACGATCGTTTCCGTTTTCGTAATCGCTTCAATGTCTTCACCCCAGTTCAACAGAATTTGGCCGTCAAATTCGGAAGCCTCTGACGCCGGCGACGCCGGAGGACTCGGCAGCTCAAACAAATTGTCGAAAGCTTCTTGCGCATATCGATCGGTAAACTTCAGCACCGAGATGCTGGACAACCGGTCAGAACCCAACCCGGCCAGCGCAGCGACCACGGTTTCTTGGGTATCTCCAAGAGCCAAGGTAAACGGTCCTGAAGCCAACAAAATACGGTGATCCCCCGGCTGCGGGTCAAGCCAGCCTTCACCCGTGACCGGATCTCCTGGCACTCGGAATTTTGTAACTTGATTCGTAGTGGGATCGATCCACGGCGACGGTGGATTTTCCGGGGCAGGTCTGAAGCCCCGTAATAAATTCCACCATTGCAGTGACCCGTTATATGAGCCCAGCGGCGGGTCCTGATCCGTACCGCCACCCACAAAGAATGCGAATGTGCTCATGGGCAGGTTGCGGAAACCCGGCCGTTTCTTCAAGCCAAAAATAGCTTCACCATTCGGGTCGGCAACGAGCGGGCCTGCAAAAAAATCATACCCGGAGGCCGGCGGCGGAAGCCTGAACTGCGAGTAATTGCCATCCGTCGATACGGCATTATAGACATAGCCCAGACTCAATGAAGTATCACTGCCGGCGAGGTCATCACCTGCCTGGCCGAGGTCAATGTCCGACCATTGGCAAAAATACATACTGTCGACGGTCGCAACCGGTGAGGTGGTTGCCGTGCCTTTGTAAATCACGCGGAACTGTTTAAAAATGATATTGCCCAAGGCATCGGCACGGCGATAACCCCACATGGTTAACTGCAATTCGAGCCCGATGGGGTTCGAGCCGTACATGTTCCCGACATTGGCCGAATTCAAGTCATTCACGATGAGCCAGACCACTTGATCAGCGCCGGCAACACCAGGTTCATCGGCGTGCTTGGCCGGATCATAGGCTTCTCCGGTTCCGGGACGAAGCTTGGGGCTGCCATCGGCATTGATTTGAGGATTATATTGGCCGTCGCCATCGACGTCATAGAACGGCGCGCCTTTGTAAACCGGCCATTCGAGCCAATCCGCGGCATATTGCGCGCGCACGGCGTCAATTTCCCCTTGCGTCACTGACGAAGTGGTGGCGAGAAAAACTTCCGCGGCGTCAAGTTGCAGATCGGCGGTGGCGAAATCGCGGCGAATACGCCATACGCGATCGACGTTCAATTGGTCGTTCAAGTCTTCTCCCACGCCCTGGGAGACGATCGCGCCGGGAACCGTGCCAATACGAAAGGTTTGGCCTCCCACGCGAACGAGTTGAATGCCACCGTCATTCACTTTACCGCCCCACACCAAACCGTCTTGGAAAACGGCCGAGGTAAGTCTTTGGCCACGCGGAAAATAAAAGCCGGAATTGCCACCCGGCTCAATCGCTGAACGGCCGTCGGAATAAATCCAACTCGCCACCTGACCGATGTTAATCAGCGTTTGATTGACCGCGGTTTGGTTGGTCTTGGCCAGGTGGCTAGGGCTGCGCCCGGCCTTTCTTCCGGTCTCCGCATCCGAAGGCCTTTCAGCCGCGCGCAAACTTTGGCCTTGCCATGCGACGAGAGCCAGCAAAAGGAGTATGGCTAAAACTTTCTTCATTCTCAATTCCTCCGTGATTCGCACTTATTCTTCACAGCATATTAGAGAGGGGGAAACGAATACCGAAGGATCGGCACCGCTCCCCCTCTCTGGTCACGAGAAGGAGCTACGCGTGCTTGCAACAGAAAACTTCACCAGTGTACTGCTGCCTTGAAGATTTGCCTCCGCCGTCACGTCATTCTGGGTGCATCCTGGTGGAATGGATCACGGCGCTCAGGCATCACAAAGATTCTTTTCTGACAGCCAGCGTGCTCAAAACTCGAGCTTGGCACCGAAACGAATCTGCCGCGGCGGGCCGAGCAACTGCAAACCGAGTATATCGTGCTCACCCTGCGCGTAGTTGTCGCCGTTGCCATTGAGGTTGATGGCCTCATGCAGCGCGATATAAGAAGGACCGCCATTCCCGGCTATAATTTGTCCGTTTAATTCCGGATCGCCTAAGAACCCGTCGTCAAACGCGTTGCCGGAACGGCGAAACACGTTGATCACGTTCTTACGATTGGTGAGATTCTGCACGTACATATAAACATTCAGCCCGAAGCCACGAATATCAACCGTCTTGTCCAAACGCAGGTTGAGGTCCATATTCCACGGCGTCAGAGAAGCATTCACGGATTCCGTGGGATGGCTCGAGCGCGGATCAGTGATTTGGCCGGCCAAGTTGGCGCTTTGCTGCCCGAATTCGCCAATGGAACGCGTGTAAGGATGGCCGCTGCTGAAATTAAACAGGAGGTTCAAGCCCAGTTGTTGCAGAATGGGGCCGCCATCGCCGGGAGCGAAGCGATAATCGAAGCTGATCGAGCCGCGTTGTGGCCGGTTGAAGTCCAACGGGGCAATAATGCTCGGTACCGCCGTCACCTGTTCGATGCCTGCCACAGCCGTTGTGGGAGTCGAACCCGTTCCCAAAGAACGAGAGAAGGTGTAGTTCAACTGCGCGGCAGCGCGCTTGGTGCGGCGCAACGTCAACGACAGCTCCACGCCGGCCGTCGTCGCGAAATCGCCGTTGACCAAGGCGTTGTAATCCTGGGCCGGCGATTCTGGATCGACAGTAACACGGGAGAATTGAATTTGATCTTCGACGTTCTTGTAGTATGCCGTGATGTCGAACGCCGCGGCATCGCTAAACTGCTGGCTGAAACCGATTTCGTACTGCGTGGTCTTTTCCGGCTTCAATCCCAAACCGACGACGTTGGTGCGGAAGGAAGTGCCGCCGCCGAACACGGCATCATACCATGTCGAGCCGTTGTGAATATCAGTCAAGCGGGGCGGTTGCACGAACTTGCCGTATTGCAAATGGAACACGGTACGATCGGTGACCGGAAAGGCCAAGCCCAAGCGCGGGCTGACTTCAACCGCGGCCTTCGTCTTGATCAATTGATCAACAAGCAGGCCTTGGTTTTGACGATCCCAGGGCGGATTGGTCGGATCGGCAAATTCGAAGTCGTCATTATCCATCACATCCACGCGCAATCCCGCATTAATGACCATATCATTGGTTTCGAATTTGTCTTGCGCGTAAAAGGACAAATAGTAGGGATGGCGCGGACCATCAGGACCCTCAATCTCATTCTCATTGCCAAAAGTGTCATAGCCATAAGTGAGCCATTGCGAAGCTCCCGAACGTGAGCGGAAGTCGCCGGCGGCGGTGGGATCTCCGGCCAGGGCGGCGCGGTAGATATCCGGGTTCAGCCATGCGGCCTCCAATTGCGTGCGCGGCCAGCCCGCATCAGCGGCAAAATTTCGCGTCGTCCACCGCTCCATCGAACCGCCAACTTTCAGCTCATGATTGAGATATTGCGTATTGAAGGCGACCGATCCACCCCAATAATTGCGTTTATTCTTGGTATAAGCATTTGGCGTTCCGGGTGCGTTGAACTCAAAACCGTAAATATCCATCGGTTGAGCACCGCCACCACGCCAGGGTGACAAGCCGGAATGGCTGTAGAACTGCACGCCTTCTTGGGCATTGGCAGTACTATCCCAATACGCCCAGAAATTATGTTTGAAGATTGGATCGTATCGCACTTCACGGCGATCGAAATAGTTGAAGTTTACTTCATAAAAAGACTTTGTACTCAACAGATGGGTGACCTTGAAATTAAACAGGCCAGTGCTCAAATCTTCGAGTTGGTTGCGGTCGAGATTGAAGAGGCGCGAAGCAACGCTGCCGACGGCATTGCCAAAGGAGCCAATATCATCCTGGTGCCGGTAGTTTACCGAACCTCCCACGCGGAAAATGAACGGCTTGGCGTCGAAGACCAACGTGCCGTTGCCGATCCATTGACTGCGCATCGCCGCAGGAACGGAATTGTCATCCATCTTGAGGCCCTTTTGCTGAATGAATGCCTCCAGCGCCGGATCTCTATTGCTGGTCAACACCAGCGGAAGATGGGTGCCATCGACGTAAGTGTCGGCATGTTGAATATTGAAACCTTCGTAGAAACGCGCCGCACGATCGCGCTCAAAAATATTCTGCGCCGCCACAAAGAATTTCAGCTTATTGCTCAGCAAGGGCCCGCTCAGTGTCGCCGTGAAGTCCGTGTAACCATAGGAATTGGTTCCCAGAAACGTCTCGCCAGAGTTGGCAAAATTGTCGGTTTCGCCTTGCAGGCTAAAGCGAAACCTACTGCCGCCGCTCTTCAGGCTCTGGCGCACGATACCGGCGTTCGCACCGCCGAATTCGGCGTTGTAGCCGCCGGCTTGCAATTGGAATTCTTCCAACGCCTCCGGGATAACGGTAACGACGTTCACGCCGCTGTCCGCATCGCGCGTGCTCGCACCTTCGAGATAAAATCCAACTTCATCCATGCGGCCGCCGCGCACGTACAACAGTCCGTTCTGCACGACCACTCCCGGTTGCAAAGCGATCACCGCATTTACGGTGCGCACCGGCATGTTCTTGAAATCCTCGTAGCTTTGAATGCGCGTGGCATTCGTCGCATTGGTATTGATCAGCGGGCGCTCCGCCACGATGACCACTTCGCCCACTTCCAAAGCCTCGGAAGGCAGACTGAAGTTCACGTCCGTGGTCAAATCGGCGCTGATGCGAATGTTCGAGATCGCCACTTCACGATAGCCGATGTACTGCGCTTTGACTTCATAAACGCCGGGAGGTACGTTCAACAGCACGAACTCGCCGTCAACGTTCGTGGCAGCGCCGATGGTCGTGCCAACAACCAGCACGTTGGCGCCTGGCAAAGCCTCTCCCGACTCGCGATCAACGACCTTGCCCTTCATCTTTCCGGTCGTGCCCGCAAGAGCCAACACCGGCAAGAACAAAGCCGCGACGATCACAACCAGACTCTTACGCTTGCTCATTTTGCCTCCTTGAAAAACACGTTCAAGACAAAAATGATTCGAAAAAACAGCGATTCGTTAATTTGATTCAAAATGGCGTTGCCCCATTTCCGGGAACAGCAAGGAGATTGCGTCTCGGCCAGCGCACCAATCAATTGTCGACGAGGTTCGACAACACGACCGAGCTGGCATTGCCCAAAATCGCGGTCGTATGGCTGGTGGTCACGTTCACCGAAGTCGTTGCCAACGCAATGGTGTCCGTCTCAGTCTCCTTCACTTCGATGATGTAATTGCCCGCGTTGACGGCCTGATAACCGCTACTTTCTTTGTAGCCCAAAGTGAAAGTCGCGACTGCAGTCGTGCCGGAGTTGATATTCACCACCACGCTGCGATCCGGATTGAAATTGATCAAGCGCAATGCCGTTTGCGGTGTGTCAAAAATGCGGCGTTCCGCCATACGGAAAAATTCGCGCGGCGCACCGGGTGCGGCCGGCAACAAAACCACGGTTCCGCGCAAATCTGTCGCCATGGCGACAAACTGCGATTCGCCGTTGGACAACGAAATGGAACGGCTGCCGGCGGGAAAATTACTGCGAGGCGTGGAGTTGGAGAAATCCACTGAGCCTTGTCCCACTCCGTCCACGGATACCTGCACAGCGCCAAGTTCCGGCGCGGCATGCATGAAGCGAAATTCCGCGCGCAAGTCCGGCGGCGTTGGTCCGGTCGAGGGTACATCGGCGCAGCCCAACAACAAAGTCGCCGCTGCCAATGAGGCCATGAGCCGCTTTGTTCTGGTTGAGGCCATTTACTCTCCTTTCTCTTTGGGTGTAGTGGAAAACGAAATAGGAATATCGCAAGACATGAAATCGCCCGCTTCGCCTGAGGAGAGCTCAGACGTAGGCCGCGAATTCATAACGCAAGCAAGCAAGAAAATTGGATTTAGGATTTAAAAGAAAGGCGTAAAAGGTGGGATAGAAAAACAGAAGGAAACTCTTGCCTTTGTAAGAAGGCAGAATTATATTTCTGCGGTTTGTAAAGGGCTATCCGAGTCCTTTTACGCCGGCTCGGTGAGGGTTGCCGCTCTCATCGAGCTTTTTTGTTTTCAGGTTTCCCTTTCTCTAAATTCGTACGCTCGAATGCACACCCTCGCTCTCATCTGTCTTGCTTTCATCATGCAATATTGCCGGGAGATACAAAACCATCGACTGTTTCGGCAAACGTTATGCCAGCATTTCTACATGCGATTTAAGGTTAGATTTGTTAATGAATTGATCTATCCAAACGCAACTGCGCATGAAAAGAAGAAGCAAAAACGTGCAGGTCTTTGCATTCTTATAGTGCATATTCTTGCACGTAATACACCAGATAATGGGAGAAAACTTTTGCATGCTCCGCTGTCTCGATTAACTTATGAGCGTCGCTCAATAGCATCAAATGCAAAAAATGAAGGGAAGACCTCATTGGTCGAAGTAATAGGCATTTTAAGTATTAGAACTGTCCAGGCAGGAATGAATAGTGAAAGCACACTTCTACGATAGGAAGACAAAAGAAAGTTGCAGAGCGTTCAATTTTTTCTTACCAATGGCATTTCAAGGACAAAACCTCTTGGATCCGGCCTTCTTAAACCACGAAGTTCGCGGCGCGACAGACCCGCAACTAAAGTCTTTGCTACAAACATAAGGGCGCCATTGTCAATTCGCCGTTCGCCGTTCGCCGTTCGCCATTCGCCATTCGCCATTCACCATTCGCCATTCACCATTCACCATTGGCAATTTGCAATGGTGAACGGTGAATAGTCAATTGTCAATTGTGAATGGAGGATCGGTGATAGGGCGCCAGGCGCGTGGGCTCATAGCCAAAACGCATTGGGAATGTGCTGAATGTCCACGCCTTGCGGCGAACGCGATACCACGATCACGTCAAAGCGGCAATCGCGATCCTGGATATGATTGAAGGTCAAATAGGCCAGAGCGATCTTACCAAGCTGGCGCTGCTTTCTGGGCGTCACCCAGCTCGCGGCGTCGCCCATCGCTTCCGAACCTTGCGTTTTGACTTCGACAAAAACCAGCGTGCCTTGATCGTCCACGATCAAGTCGATCTCACCCAATTGTCCCAAACGAAAATTCTGCTGGAGAATTTTACAGCCTTTGGCTTCAAGGTAGGCGGCGGCGCGTTGCTCGCCCCAATTGCCGAGATTCTTGGTGGAGGTACCCATGTTTCGCCCCATTATAATAGCACTACTTCACAAATCCCACAAGCCATCGCCAATTGCCAATTGCCAATTGCCAATTCGCAATTCACCATTCACAATTCACAATTGTGAATGGCGAATGGTGAATTGACAATTGTGAATAGTGAAGGGTGAATTGTGAATGATGAATGGTCGGGAAAAGATCAGAATGATTTAGCGACAGCATCCCTTCTACCCCGATTTTCAAATTCCTCGTCTTGCAGTGCGCGCGGCCGGAAGGAGCGCCGGTGAATGGCGCATGGGCCCAGCCGCCGCAGGGCCTCGAGGTGATGGTTCG
Organism: bacterium; assembly: GCA_050732395.1. GTDB lineage: Bacteria > Zhuqueibacterota > Zhuqueibacteria > Zhuqueibacterales > Zhuqueibacteraceae > JBIOXB01. The sequence continues at coordinate 7,740 of JBOHQX010000037.1, read as the reverse complement.
TCGAATATCCTTTGTGCTCGTTGAAGCCATAGCCTGGAAACTGGCGGTGATAATATCGCATGATCAAATCGCGCACGACCTTGGCAATGATCGAAGCCGCGCCGATGGTAAAAGAGAGCGCGTCCCCCTTGATGATGGCGGTCTGCGGCAGATCGATATCGAGGCGGGCGCGCCCATCGATCAGCACGTGCTCCGGTTGCGTGTGCAGCTGCGCCAGCGCTTTTTTCATGGCCAGCAACGATGCCTGGTAAATGTTGATACGATCGATGTCGTCTGCGCTGACGACGCCCACGCCAAAATCAAGACAGCCCGACAGGAGCAATGGATAAAGTTTCTCACGCATTTCTGCCGTCAGTTTTTTGGAATCATCCACGCCTGCGATCGTTTCTCCCGGCGCGAAGACAACGGCCGCCGCCACCACCGGGCCGGCGAGCGGACCGCGGCCGGCTTCATCAACTCCGGCTACGCGCGTCAAGCCGGAATGCCATAGTGTTTTTTCAAACTGCAGCTTGTCCGGCAGGACGACATTGGAAGCGGTCGTTGAATTCTTCATGCCCACCTCGAGTGAAATCGTTGCAAATAACCAGAATCGATGATCATCTTGTACATCCTGTCGAAAGAGAGGCGGCCGCAGCGCGCGCGGAAGCTTCGGTTTTCAACTCGAGTGTGCTCGCGTCAACCGAGGCCCCTGCCGGAGGAAATTTCGGGGCTTCGGAGAGTCTCAGAACCGCCTGCAAGATAATGTGAATACCCGCCCAAGTCAATCAAAAACTGCCGCATCACAGCAAATAATTCTTGCACGTTCAATAGGAATTCAATAATATCATCATCATGAATCACATGGACTATGGTTTTGGCCTGTTCGTGCAGGACATCGCGGCCGTGGCGCAGCGATTCCATCTTGATCTCGAGCATTTGCAGGTGGAAATGTTCAGCCCCGGACGGCAGGCCATTTTTGTCGAAACCCGGGACGAACACGTATTCCGCATTCACCTCAGCCTGGAAGAGGACCGCATCGTTGCCGTGAAACAGATTGCCGGACCGGCGGTTCGCCAGGAGAGCGATTTGTTCGAAAAATATAAGACCTTCATGAAATAGCGGGATTTTCTTGCGAGGAAATCATTTATGTCGAATAAACGTGCATCTTTATTGCCCAGCATGATCTTCGGAATTGTGTTAGGCGTAGTGATCGCCGCGGTGTTCTTTCACTCTCCCGAAACGGCCGAGCCTCCGGCCACCCGGCCAACGGTGGTGACGCCGGTTATGGCTCCGGCTTCCGCCGTGCCCGAACAAGTCGCGCTCCTGGAAGACGAGCGCAACACGATCCAGGTCTTCGAGCACGTTTCGCCGGCGGTGGTGTTCATTACCAACAAGGCGTTGCGGCGGGACTTTTTTACCATGGACGTTCAAGAAGTGCCGCAAGGCTCGGGCAGCGGTTTTGTTTGGGACGCCGAGGGCCATATCGTGACCAACTATCATGTGATCGAAGGCGGCAATTCCTGGAGTGTCACGCTCAACGACAACACTTCCTATGACGCCGAATTCGTCGGCGCCGAACCGAGCAAAGACCTGGCGGTAATGCGCATCAAAGCACCGCGCGCCAAATTGACGCCGCTGCCGGCCGGCTCTTCCGACAACCTCCGCGTCGGGCAAAAAGTCGTCGCCGTGGGCAATCCCTTCGGTCTGGATCAAACTTTGACTACAGGAGTAGTCAGTGCGCTCGGCCGCGAGATCAAAGCCAGCAATGGCCGCTCCATTCAAGGCGTAATTCAAACCGACGCCGCCATCAACCCCGGCAATTCCGGCGGCCCGTTGATGAACTCGCGCGGCGAGCTCATCGGCATCAACACCGCGATCTATTCCACCAGTGGCGCGAGCGCAGGGATTGGCTTCGCCGTGCCGGTCAATATCGTTCGCCAACTGGTGCCGCAGTTGATTCAGTATGGCAAAATCATCCGGCCGGGTTTGGGCATAAGCCTGGTCGACGATTCCATCGCGCGGCGCCTGGGCGTCAAGGGCGTGATTATCTATCGCGTCGCGCGCGGCAGCGCCGCCCAGCGCGCAGGGCTGAAGGGCTTGTCCGAAAACGATTGGGGCCAGGTGCGGCTCGGCGACATCATAGTGGGCATCAACAACGAAACCGTGACCACGTACGACGACCTCGGCACGGAGCTGGAAAACTATCAAGTCGGCGAAGCCGTGAACGTCAAAATTCTGCGCAACGAACGCGAGATGACCGTGCAAGTGAAATTGCAGGAGGTGGAGTGAAGGCATGGTGACGAGAATAAGCGAGAAAGAGAGCTGTGGAAAAAATTTCCACGTTACACTTTACACGTGTAACGTATAAGGTGTAACGTGTAATTATGTACTTCATATCGGGAGCTTTTACACGTTACACTTTACACCTTACACGTCCTCTCCTACTCGCACACACCAACGCATACCTTTCTCAATCACGCATCTAAAAGAACATCGCCGCACCTCCTCCCCTTATGAAAATCACCTTCCACCAAGTCCATTTCGCTTATGAGCATTTTGGTGAAGCCGCGCCGGGTGAGAAAGAATTTCAGTTGCGCGGGCTTTCATTTGAGATTGGCGGCGCGGAATTCGTTGCGATTGCCGGGCGCTCCGGCTCCGGCAAGACGACCTTGCTGCAAATGTTCAACGGCCTGTTGCGTCCACAGCGTGGCGAGATTTTAGTCGATGATCAGAACATTCATGCTCCCGGCTATGACGTGACCGCCTTGCGGCGTCGCCTCGGCCTGGCGTTTCAATTTCCTGAAGCGCAACTGTTCGCTGCAACCGTGCGCGAAGACATTGCGTTCGCGCCCCAACAACAAAAACTGCCCTCTGGCGAAATCGCAGCGCGCACACGACAGGCTTTGCAAGAAGTTGGACTCACCGAAATCTTTTTGGACCGGGATCCCTTCACGCTGAGCGAAGGTGAGAAACGCCGCACCGCGCTCGCCGGCATTCTCGCCATGCAGCCCGAGATGCTGATCCTGGACGAGCCCACTGCCGGCCTCGATGCCAGGGGTGTAGCAGAAATCAAAGCATTGCTGCGGCTTTGGTCGCAACGAGGCCGCGGCCTGATCATGATCAGTCACGATACCGATTTGATTGCCGCGCTGGCGCAGCGCGTGCTCGTGTTGCACGAAGGCGCCATCTTGTTCGACGGCAAACCTTCGGAATTGTGGCCCCTCTCCCCGCACCCATCGACTCTCACGGTTGCTCATACCGGCGTCATCGCACAAGCCGGGTTGGCCGAGCCGCGCTCTGTCCGGCTGGCCCGCAAGCTCGAAAAGCTCGGCCTCTCCCCCTCTGAGCTGGAACAATTGCTCGCGCGCGATTGACTGGGGTAATTCCTGCGGAGGGCCAATAGTGTCGTTCTCCTTACAACCTATCCGGACACGTCATTCTGTCATGCAGAAAGCATCTTGGTAGATTCAGCACTCTGGCCTGCACGATTTGCTGTGACCGAGTCAACCAGGATTCCTGCGCGATGGCATTTCGGGATTCTCGCAAGGGATCTTTGGAATTCAACTAGACTCTTCCTGCAAAAAAATCTCGTTGCATTTCACGGCTTGCACCATTATTCTTCGGGTGTAAGTGCTATCGAATTGAAGTACACGAGCTCTCGCCGATCGTAACGAACCGATCCCGGCGAGTTGTTCGTCAGGGGCCTTTCCATATAACTGCCAATTGTTTCGCTCGCATTGCGAGGATCGCTCAATGGGGTTTATCACGCACTCCAAAACACGAGGTGATGCTTGAGCTCACCTCCTCCACGCCCGTGTTCATGCTTCTTGAACGCACAACTAAATAATTTCTCCCGCAGAACATTGCAAAGGATCGCAAAGCCAGTCTCTGCGCAATCTTTGTCTGAGCAAAATGCTGAACCATAAACAAAGGGGGCAGATTCATGTGTATCAATCACATCGCTGCCATTGTCATCGACGCGGCATTGGCAATCCATCGCCAGCTCGGTTCCGGCCTGCTGGAATCGGTTTATCAGGAAATTCTGTGCCACGAGTTGCGCAAACGCGGGCTGCAGGTAGTCAAAGAAGCTCCGATTCCGCTGTGGTGGAAAGGCACGCGGCTCGATACCGGCTATCGCGCCGATTTGCTGGTTGGAGACGAGCTGATCGTCGAGCTGAAGTCGGTGGAACACGTCACACCTGCGCACAAAAAACAGGTTTTAACCTATCTGCGCCTGGCGGACAAGCGCCTCGGCCTCTTGCTCAACTTCGGCGAGCGCCTGCTGAAAAACGGCATCACACGCATTGCCAACGGCATGACCGAATAGGGAGTTTCTCACGTAGTGCAAGTCTCTGCGTAATCTTGGCGCAAGCTCTGCGTGAGAAAAAAATTTTGCCAAAGAATTTCTCACGCAGAGATTACGCAAAGGATCGCAAAGAAAACCTTTGTGCAAGCTTTGTGCAAGCTCTGCGTGAGACATGGTTTTGTCAAAAAATTTCTCACGCAGAGATTACGCAGAGCATCGCAGAGAAAATCTCTGCGTAATCTTTGCGCAAGCTCCGCGTGAGACATGGGTTTTGTCAAAAAATTTCTCACGCAGAGATTACGCAAAGAATCGCAAAGAAATTCTTTGCGATTCTTTGCGTAATCTCTGCGTGAGAAAAATATGCAACTTCGACGTGCGCACGAACTTATGAGAACGAAAGGGCGTGGGGCATGGTGGAGGTGGTGAAAGGTGCTTGGGGGCAGGGTATTTGGGTGAGAGGAGCGACAAAATAGCGTGGGTTGGGCCAAAGAAGCTATATCTGAACTTTAACTACTGGAGGGGTAAAATGGCATCACATGAATTTTCCGATCGAGGCGGGGATTTATCCGCCCCGGAGTTAGCCGAAGTCATGGCAGCCGCAAAAGCGGCGGGAATTGTGGCTCAAATGACTTTCGTCGATGACCCGGAAAGCCCTGAAGGCCGGGAGGTGATCGCATACGTGAACAGCCATCACTGGCTTCCGCGGGACTACCGCAGCCTGTCCAAAAACAAAGTCGAAGTCCTGGGCCAAACGTTGTTCAACGCTGAGGCCAGCACTCTGGACAAAAAGAAAGCACTCATGCTCCTGGGACACCGCGGCAGCATCGAAGCATACCGTATTCTCAAAAGATTCGTGAAGGAATCACCTGCCGAGCTCAAGGTCTGGAGCAAAATGGCGTTTGATGAATGCAAGACGTTTCTGGCGACGGAGTTGTCCGAAGAGACCCAGATCGGGTTCAATTTCATCTCGCAGAAGATCGGACGCAACGAGCCGTGTCCTTGTGGCAGCGGGAAGAAATACAAGCGCTGCTGTGGCGAAGTGATATAAGGAGTCTTGCAAAAGCGGCGTGGACGAGAGCCCGGCTTATCGTGACGCTTTAGCGCCTGGAGTGCTGTGCGTCACGATCACTTGCAATGGCAGGTACCACGTCTTTGAGGAAAAATTCCTGCCGCAGCTCAACAAAAAAGTTTCTCACGCAGAGCATCGCAAAGGATCGCAAAGAAAATCTCTGCGTAGTCTATGCGCAATCTCTGCGTGAGACATAAAGTGCTTTAATTCAAGCCGGAATTACCCGACATGCAAAAATCCATCCGCCTGTTGAAGATTTGGAGTCTGTGCCGCCGCCGGCGCATGATGACCGCGCCCCGTTTGGCCGAAATGTGCGGCGTGGACGAGCGCACGATTTACCGCGATATTTTAGCACTCGGTGAAATGGGCGTCACGGTCGCTTGCAATGGCGGCTACCATGTCATTGAGGAAAACGTCCTGCCGCAGCTCAACCTCACGTCCGCCGAGCAGCTGGTGGTTACGCTCGCACTGCAAAACTTGCCGCTGCATTTGGACCAGGAGCTGGAAGGAGTTGCCAACGGCGTACTCAACAAACTGTTGGATCAGCCGGCGGAGAGTCGCAGCGTCGCGCTGGCGCCGGCACCGCCTGGAAAACCCAAGGCCGGCGTGTTTTCCCGGCTGCACAAAGCCATTCACGAGCATCGGTTGATTACATTCATCAAATACCGCAAGCTGGCCGACGAGGAAGAAAGCAACCTGAGGCTTGAGCCTTACCATCTCCGTTTCCTCGAGCGCGCGTGGTATCTAGTGGCGTGGAGCTTCAAGCGCGCCGCCTTTCGCATGTACCGGCTGGATCGCATCGACAAGCTGCACGTGGAAAAACAGGCTTTTGCTCCACGACCATTCGATGCCGAGGAATACTTTCGTGGCGCTTTCGGCGCCATAGTGGATGCGCCACAACGCTTGCGCGTGCGTTTCACCGGCCTCGCAAAAGAAATCGTGAAAAAAGACGGGCGCTTCTCTCCCCAAGATTGGCGCGAAGAAAACGGCGCACTGATTTTGGAGCTCACCGGCAGCGGCGAAATTCTCTGGCTGAGGTGGATTTTGGGTTTCGGCGGTGAAGCCGAGATCTTGGAGCCGGTCACGCTGCGTGACAAGGCGATAACCATGATGCGTGCCGGGTTGCAGGTGTATGGCAAACAGAGGGCAGAGGGCATAGAGCATGGCGCATAGCGTCCTTTGCTTTTTGCTTTTTGCTTTTTGCTTCTTGCTCTTTGCGCTCTGCGCCACGCAAAAAAGGACTGACCGTACCTGTCAGGGGTCACTATTATCTTGACGTGTACTTTGAAAAGCCCCCATGAGGGCATGTAGCGTGGTACCAAAGTTTGACAATCCAGAAAGATTTCAATCGAACCTCGGAGGAATTGATGCGCCTCAAACTGACTCTCCTGCCGCTGAATCCGCGCACCAGCGTGCCGATCAATTACAACTATCCCCTGGCCGCGGCGATTTACAAATTGCTCGCGCAAGCTTCGCCGGAGTATGCCGATTGGCTGCACGAAAAAGGCTATCGCAGTCCTGCCGACCGCTTGCTCAAGCTCTTCACGTTCTCGCGACTCAACATTCCACAAGCGCGGCCGCAAGGCAATACTCTCGCGGCAGGCGACGAGCGGCCGTGGCTGTTGCAAATCGCCAGTCCGATGGAGGATGAATTCGTGCAAAACTTCGTGCTGGGATTATTCCAGCAGCAGAATCTCGAAATTGGTGGTCCGGGCGCAGTGGGACGATTTCTCATCGAGCAAGTCGAGGCACTGGCCCCACCCGTGTTCAAAGAGACGATGCAGTTCAAAGCCCTCTCCCCCATCGTCGTCTCCACCATGCGCGAGCATCACGGCAAGTTACAACCCTATTACTATCGCGCTCACGAAACAGAGCTCGGCGAAGCGATTCGCCAAAACCTTTTACAAAAATACCAGACGATTCAAGGTGAGGCGCCGGCAGACACTCTTTTGGTTTTTGAAATCGATCGCGGCTATCTCGAACGCCAAGGCGGGCCGGAAAAAGTTTCCAAGTTGATCGCCATTAAAGAAGGCACGGCCGAAGAAACACGCATCAAGGGCTTCATGTGCCCCTTCACACTCGCCGGCAGTCCGGAATTAATGCGCGTGGCTTGGGAATGCGGCGTGGGGGATCACAATTCGATGGGGTGCGGGATGGTGGAGGTGATAATAGGCGAAAGGAAGAGTGGGTGATGGGGAGACAACTACAAGGAGTGCTCAAACTCTTCCCAAGTCAGTCCTGCGTCTTTGATGATTTTGTGGACGAGTCCTTTGGCAATTTCTTTTCCTTTGTGGATCGGAACGGTTGCCCATCGTCCATCGGGATGGCGATAAACGGCGTGGCTGCCGCTTTGACGAATGTGTTGAAAGCCAAGTTTTTCCAATGC
>JBOHQX010000036.1:0-22246 GCA_050732395.1 bacterium | reverse complement strand
GTGCTTGTCGGTCATAAACTCGAAGGCATCGCTCACTTCCATCTCCGCGGGCGCCACGAACGGATCGCGCGTCATCACCTCAGCTACGGAGGTCTCATGTGGATTGAAACCGGGTCGCACCACGCGCCTCATCAGATCCCGTTCGGTAAAAATGCCAACCAGCCTGGCGTCCTCCACCACAGCCACCGCGCCAATGCTCTCTTGACACATCTTTTCCACCGCCATTTGCACGCTGTCGTGCGGTGCGACAACAACCGGCGGTACATGAGCAATCTTTAAGAGTTTCATCATCGACTCCTTCAGCCGAATGAACGAAAGCAAATAAAAAGGCCTGAGCACGCCTTCAAGGTTGTACTCAGGCCCTATGGATTATACCATTGCAATTGCCGGGCTAAGGGATAAAAAGTTTCTCGCCACATTCTTTCACCCCTTGCGTGGTGTTACCAATACGGCTTTTTAAGCTATTCTGGCAATGCCAGTATAGCAATATTTTGGAAAAAACAAAATCATTGTTTGGCGATCATCAAATCTTGACCATCCCGGCGTGGCCGAGCCCGGAAAAGAGCTTTGGGCCCGCGACCAGCCAGATTGAAGTTATTTACGCTAAATTCTCCTTCGCCGTATAAACCATCTGCGTGGGATATGCGAACTCAATGCCCTCCTCCGCGAAGCGGCGAAAAAGCGCGAGGTTGACGGCTTGTTGCGTATCCATATAAACCGTAAAGTCCGCGCTCTGCACGAAATAGACCGTTTCGAAATTTAAGGAAAAATCGCCGAAGCTTTTGAAATGAGCGCGGTCGAAGCGCGTACCCGGCTGTGCGGTGACGATTTCTTTGATCAAATGCGGAATCCTGGCCAGCTTTGCTTCCGGCGTTTGATAGACGACCCCGACCGTGAACAGCGCGCGGCGCTCGCTCATGCGCGTGAAGTTGCGGATGCGGCTCTGCAGCAAATCGCCGTTGGTAAAAATCAACTGCTCCCCGGAAACGCTGCGCAATCGCGTGGTTTTCAAGCCGATGTGCTCCACCGTGCCGGTGAAATCGCCGACGACGACGGTATCGCCCAGCACGAAAGGCTTGTCCATCACAATCGACAGCGAAGCGAACAAATCTCCCAAAATGTTTTGCGCGGCGAGCGCCACGGCAATGCCGCCGATGCCCAAACCGGCCACCAATGCCGTGATGTTCAGGCCAATATTGTCCAGCGCCACCATGAGCACCACTGCCCATAGCACGATGCGGCCGATGAAACCGAGCGTGGTAATGGAGGTCACGCTCGCGGCATCTTGTGTCACGCGCTCCCGCACGTAGCGCCGCATCCAAAACGTGATGGAATGATTGCTCCAAATGCCGACTTGCAGCAGGCTAAGAATAATGGCGAGCTGCTGGATGAAAGACTCCACGCGCTCCGGTAGGGTCAAGGGCCGTGTGCCCGCGTACAGCGCCAGCGTCAACAGGAAAAAAGGCCGGGTACGCTGCAGCAACTCGACGATAAAATCATCTATCTGCGTAATCGTGGTTTCTGCCAGCGCACGCATGCGCCTTTTGATGATCACGCGGGCGATGAGGAAGATCACCAAAGCCGCCAAGCCGGCCAGCGCCGCAGCTAACCAGGTGCCGAGCGTATTATTGAAATAAGTCCGGTCGAGGATCTTTGTGATCGGGTCGAATAAAGGCATGGCGTTTCGTCAGGGCGTGGTTGAAGGGGGCGACGGTTCCGCCGGCACGGATAAAGTGATGATCATGACCAAAATGCTGATCACCAGGCCGGCCATGAACACCATGTAGCTGTAGCGCACAAAACGGTATTTGCGCTCGCTCAAAACTTTGCCGAGACGGTACAAATCTTTCGCGAGTGACTCGTACACCAGCGCACGGTCGTTCACGACTTGTTCCATTTCGCGAAAGAAGGTATCGAAATCGAGTTGGCTGAAATGCCCGAAGAAAATAAGATTGAAACCGGGGGCGCGGGGGTTGATCGGCGGCGTAAGGCGCGGCGGCAAATTCGGCATGGTAGCGTACACGGCCAACAGAATCGTACACACGCAAGTGAGGCCCATACACACGATTGTGGGGAACAACGAGGGATCAGTGATTCTGCCTAGTGACAAGCTGAGGATCAAGGCGCATACGGTGATCAACATATTGGCTTTGGTATCAGCCATGGCGCTCAATTGAAAGTGGTTCGCCAGTACGATGCGAAACATGTTGTCCATCGCGCGGTCCGCGTTTTTCGCCTTCAGCGCGCTTTTTCTTTTATTGGGATCGTCTTCTTGATCGTGCTTTCCCATGAGGCAGTGACCTTGTTAATGAGTTGGCGACTCGAGTGTGTGATTTTTCTTTTGCAGCGGGCGGTAAGCCCAAAACGCTACAGAATATAGCATGAATCATCAGGCCTGTCAATTGAAACTTTGACGCTGGCATGGGACCGATGTGATTCTCGATATTTGCATGTGTTGTCGTGATCTGTTTGCCTTGTACTTTTTGCTGCTTATTTCACCAGCTCCCCGACGCACCACCACCGGAAAAACTTCCGCCACCGCCTGAAAAACTGCTGCCGGAAGATCTGCTGCTCGAAGAGCTGCTGCTCCAATAGCCGCCGCTGCCGGTACCACGCCAGGTATTTGCGCGATGGGAAGTCGCCGCCCATTTTCTTTTCCCCCACTTCTTCATCATCTCCTTGCCGGCTTGACTGAAGGCCAGCCACAGTTTGAAGATTCCAACGCCGAAAAGATAGCTGAAAAACAATGTCAAACCGATTTTCACACCCAGCGATACCATGGGGAATGCGAGCCAAAACGGTATGAGAAAGAAATACATGAACCATCCGAAAAAGCCCTCGCTGGCGATGCAAATCAAAGTGAAAATGCCCACGACTACTGAAAAGATTCCAAACATCAGCAAGCGGCCGCGCCAGTCCATGCTGGAGGACTTCTCCGCCTCGCCAGCGACGTACGCGCCTTGCGCGGCAGCCAAAATAGCGTGCACGCCAGCGCGTACGCCGCCGTCAAAATCGCCGTCGCGGAAGCGCGGCGTGATTTCGTGGCGAATGATACGGCCACAGGTGATATCGGGCAAATCGCCCTCGAGACCGCTGCCGACTTCAATACGCATTTTGCGGTCGTCGCGCACGATCAGTAACAACACGCCATTATCATGATTTGCCTGGCCGATTTTCCACGTTTCCACCACACGCATGGAATAATCTTCCAATATCTCGTCTTGCAAGGTGGCAATGGTGAGTACGGCGACCTGGTTGGAGGTGGAATCTTCATGTGCTTTAAGCGTGGCTTCCAATTCTTCGATCGTGGCCCGGGAAAGCATCTGCGCCGTATCGTTGACTCGCCCGGAGAGAAATGGCACGTCGAGAGAACGTGAGTAAGCGGAAAGGCAGAATGAAAAGCAAACAGAAAAAAGAAAAAAGCAAAGGGAAAGAGGCTGCTTCAGGGACAATGTCATTATCATCTTCCCGCCAAGCGGAGTGCGTCGGTGAGCTCGTCGGTATCGTCGGGGTGCCGCGCCACGCCTTTGCGCTGCAGCAGCTCGCCGCATTTTTGAATTGCTGAAATCAGAGCTTGCGCCGGTTCACCCGCGCGCATGCCGGCAACAAGCAGTTGTACCACTTCGTTCCAATCCGGTTGTTCGACTTTGGCGTTGATCCCCGTATCGCCCATGACTACCACTTTGTGTTCGAGCAGGCTGAGAAAAACCAGGATGCCGGTGCGGTCGCGCGTTTTGAATATTTCCTCATGCAAGAAAGCCTGCGTGGCGCGCCGGGTGACGCATTGCTCGATCAAGTCTTGCCCGGCGAAGAATCTTTTCAGGCCGGGCACAAAAAACACGGCGAGCATGCCCAGCCCTTGAGCCAGGAGAATGAGCGTCGCGGTTTGCGCAAAGCGCAGATCGAGCCAGAGCGAGGTGAATACGCGCACGAGCAGTAAAGCCGTGAGCACAAGCAAACTCAGAGACCAGCCGCCCCGCCACAGCGCGACTTCATAGTCGTCGCTGCGCTCGACGACGTAAGGCACAATCTCGCCGGCGGTATTGCCTTCGGCGGCTTTGACCGCGGAAGCAATTTGCTCGCGCTCGGTTGCGGAGAAGAGAAAGGGGATGAAGGTTGACATTTTTAGTAGAGCCGTATTGTTGGTGAAAAAACTAGCGCTTCTTGTAGTTCTTCTTCTGCGCGGCGTGAATTTTCTTCCATCTTTGTTTTTCAAGAAATGCGGCCGTGGTGTCGGCCTTGCGCTCTTCATAATTCAGCTCACGCTGCAATTTGAGAAAGTGATGATAGCGCCGTTCCTCCAGCTCGCCGCTGGCCAAGGCCTGTTGCACCGCGCAATCGGGCTCGGCTTTGTGCCGGCAATCGCGGAAGCGGCATTGCTGCGCCAGCTCATGAATGTCTTCGAACGTGTCTTGCAGGCCCTCATCGCTGCCCCAAAGCTGCAGCTCGCGCATGCCGGGCGTGTCGATCAACAAGCCGCCGGCCGGTAGCATGATCAGCTCGCGATACGTCGTGGTGTGCCGGCCGCGCGCGTCGGTTTCACGCACTTCCTTCACTTTTTGTTTTTCCGTGCCAACGAGTTGATTCACCAGCGTCGATTTGCCTACACCGGAGGAGCCGAGCAATGCGCCGGTCTTGCCTGCCTGTAAATATTCGCGTATCTCCTCTACGCCCAGGTTTTGCGTGGCACTCATGATCAACACGGGCACGGACAGAGCGACTTCCGCCACCTGCTGTTTTCTTTGATCGAGGTCGGCGCAGAGGTCCGCCTTGTTGAGAACGACCACCGGACTCGCGCCGCTTTCCCACGCCAGCACGAGATAGCGCTCCAGGCGTTGCAGATTGAAGTTGGCGTCCAAGCCCATCATCAGAAAAACATGATCGATATTGCAGGCAACGACCTGCGCCTCTTCTTTTTCGCCTGCTGCACGGCGCACGAATTGGCTGCGCCGGGGCAGAATCGCGTGAATCGTGGCCGCGCCTTCATTGGGCCGCGCGCCGATCACCACCCAATCGCCGACTGCGGGCAAGTCTTGCGGGCCTTCGGCAAGGTGCAGCATTTTGCCAGTGACTTCACCGCGCAGCTCGCCATGGCCGGTATAAAGCGTATACGCGCCTTTGTGCTGCACCGCCACGCGGCCAGGGGAGTAACCCTCTGCCGCATGGGGCTCAAAGTGAGCCGCGAAGAACGGATGCCAACCGAGTGCTTCGAGATTCATGATTTTTTTTGCGAATTTGCGCTCTTGAGGCGAAACGGGGCTTGCGCACGATTAAATCGAAAGAACTTCGCAAGGCAAAGAACAAGCCCGGCTGTACTAGGGTCTGAAAATAAAATACACCGCACCGACCATGCACAACGTGGCGTAGATATAATCCTGCTTGATGGGCTGGTTCATGTAATATATTGAAAATGGAACAAACACAGAAAGGGTGATGACTTCTTGTAGAATCTTCAACTGCGCCAGGCTCAAGCTTGTGAACCCAATACGATTGGCCGGCACCTGAATCAAATACTCAAACAGCGCAATCCCCCAGCTCGCGAACGCAGCAAGATACCATTTCTTACCATGCAAGTTCTTGAGATGGCCATACCAGGCAAACGTCATGAAAACATTGGAGAGAATGAGCAAACCAACGGTTTGCAGAGTGATGAGCATAACTCCTCATGGTTTGTTACACGTTACCCGTTATACGTGTAACGTGTAAGATTAATTTAGCTGGCCTATTAGTACTATGCAAGTAGCATTTTCATATGAAAAAAATGTTGTAACACGCGCGCGGTAAGACCCCAAATGCACACGTGTTTTTTCCCGCCGAGCCAGCCCGGGGTTTGAAATTTCAGATAAGCTTCGGCGGGAAGATGAAAGTGCAATCGCAACATGTCGGCGGGCGTTTGAACGTGCAAAGCCGGATCGAACTGGTCCCACAGGACGGCAACCGGGATTTCGAAAATGGCGGCAACCTCGCCGGCATGCGGTGCATAATGCAGTGGCGCTCGAGGTTGCGCGACGAAAACCGCGGCATCATAACCCGTCGTCATGGTGCTGAAATAGCCCAAACTGCCCAGCACCTCGAGCTGGCTCGGCGCCACGCCGATTTCTTCTTGTGTTTCGCGCAGTGCGGCGAGAGCCGACGTTTCTCCGGCTTCGACCTTGCCGCCGGGCAGCGCGATCTGCCCGCCGTGACGCGAGCCGTCGCTGGTTTTCATGATGAAAACCGCATGCGTTTGCACGGCCGTATTTGCCTCACGCTCGAACAGAATCATCATCACGGCCGAGTGTTGCAGGCGCGCATTGGGCTCTTGCCGGCGGGGATGCGCGGCGAGAATATTCATCAATTCAGAAGAGGAAATGATCATACGTCGATTTTAACAAAACAAAAAACACAAAACAAGCACCTCAAAAAACTTTCTTGCAAAGATTCCAGCTTTTGCTATCTTTTAACACTGAAACAAGGAAAACCATTTTGCAGATCAAACCCCGGCCTCCTTATTATTGTATGATTGCGTGGAAACAGAAAGTCACCGGATGAGGTTGCGCTCTTGGCAGGCAGCCGGTCCAAAACTCAGGAAAGGGGGTAAAGTCTCCATGATCCTTACCATCCATACTCCACACATTCGCACGTGGCATTAACTGCCGCACGCGAAACTCTTTGCCGCCCCGCGTATCGCGGGATACGGCAATGCCCTTTCTTCCCGGCATGAGCTTCTAAAATTCGGACCACGCCCACGGGATAGAATTCCCCTGTCCAGCAGGTGTGATCGTGGCATGCATGCGTGACCGTGTGCGACGGAACTTTTGTCAATTCCGACTGGCGGCTACCGCCGTATGCCGCGATGCGTTTGCCATGCCGGCAGTCTGCCGCCTTTTTCTGAGCGTAGAACCATTTTGATCCAGGGGAGCATGTATGAACAGAAATTTATTGCAAGACTATTTTCATCAACCCGATACCTTGCCGCCGGCAGTGGAACAGGCGGCAAAGCGCGCCTTCGGTTCAGGACACATTCAAGCGTTTGCCATGAGCGACTTGGACGGCAAGCTGCGTTACACCCAGCACTGGCTGGTGTTGAGCGAGGAGCATTTGCTGCTCATCGCGCCCGAAGGCGCGTGGCTGAACGGCTCGACGTCATGGGCCGTTACCCGCTTCGCTTTGCGCGACATTGAAAAATTCGAATTACTTGAAGGCTTATCCAGCAGCCGCTTGAACGTGGTCAGCAGCGATAAGAGATTGCTGGCTTCGGCGCAATTCACGCGGCGCCAGAGCCGGGCCATGGGCAATTTGAAATTTATCGCCGAGAACGCACGCGAGCGCTTAGTCGCGAACCAACCGCCTCTGGCTTTGGCCGGCGCGCTGGACAGCACCAGCGAATATCAGGAAGCGATGATAGAGCCCGTGCTCGAAGCCAAGGCAGCGCTGGCAGTGCCGAAAATGGGCGTGCTGTTGCGCTTACTTTCGTATTTGGGGTCGCATCGCAAGGCCGTAACCTATGGCATGTTGCTGGCCGTGGTGCTCACCGCGCTGCAATTGCTGCCGCCGTATTTGACTGGTGCATTGATTGACAAAATTCTGCGCCCGGTAGAGACCGGACGCCTGGCCAATCCATGGTTTTGGCTGTGGAGCATCATTGGCGCACTCGCCTTTGTGTGGAGCACAAGCGAGTTTGTCACGTTTTTGCGTTTGCGTTTGATGGCGATTACCGGCGAGAGAATCGCAACGCAACTGCGTGAGCAAATCTACGCGCACATGCAGAAGCTCAGCCTCTCATTCTTCGCCACCCGCTCGACCGGCTCGCTGATCACGCGCATTAGCTCGGACACCGACCGGCTGTGGGATTTCATCACGTTCGGCATCATTGAGATCATTGTTTCGGTGCTGCAAATCATCGGCGTGGCGATAGCGTTGTTGCTGATGGATTTTTCTCTCGCCATGCTGGTGTTGCTGCCGCTGCCGCTGATGACGTGGCTGTTCTATCGCCACAGCAAGAAGATACAAGTGTTCTTTTTGCGCATCTGGCGCAAATGGTCGGCGATGACTGGCGTGCTGTCCGACGTGATCCCCGGCATGCGCGTGGTGAAAGCCTTTGCGCAGGAAGAGCATGAGAACGCACGGTTTCAAACGCGCAGCAAGGCGGTCGAAGCCGAAGCCGACAAATTGCACGAAGAATGGACGCGCTTCTGGCCGACGATGGTGATGCTCATGCATTTGTGTAGTTTGATCGTTTGGGCGGTAGGCGCACCGCGCGTATTGCGCCACGTCCTCAGCAACGGTGCCGAAGGCATGCCGCTCGGCGTGTTCGTGGCGTTCACCGGTTACATGTGGATGTTCTGGGATCCGGTGCGGCATCTGGGCATGATGAGCCGCACGCTCAATCGCGCCACTTCCTCCGCCTCGCGCGTGTTCGAAGTGCTCGACACGACACCCACGATCATCAACAAGCCGGATGCGATCGTGCTCGAGCCGGTGCAGGGACGGGTAACCTTCGAGAACGTGACTTTCAGTTATGACGGCGTACGCAACGTGCTGAAGGGCGTATCGTTCGAAGTGCAACCGGGAGAGATGATCGGCCTTGCCGGTTCCTCCGGCAGCGGTAAGACTACGCTGGTCAATTTGATCTGCCGTTTTTACGACGTGAAAGACGGTGCGGTGAAAATCGACGGCCTCAATGTGTGTGACCTCGAGCTGCACGCGATGCGCAAACAGATCGGCGTCGTACTGCAAGAGCCCTATCTTTTTCGCGGAACGATTGCGGAGAACATCGCCTACGGCTCGCAGGCGGCATCGATGAAAGACATCATCCATGCCGCGCAAGCCGCCAATGCGCATGAATTCGTTTGCGGCTTACCCGATGGTTACGATACCATGGTGGGCGAGCGCGGTCTCACGCTTTCGGGCGGCGAGCGGCAGCGCATCAGCATTGCGCGCGCGATTCTGCACAATCCGCGTCTGTTGATTCTGGACGAAGCAACCAGCTCGGTGGATACCGAAACCGAAAAGAAAATTCAGGAGGCGCTGCAACGATTGGTTTCCGGAAGAACCACTTTCGCCATCGCGCATCGCCTGTCAACCTTGAGCGCCGCCGATCGTTTGTTCGTCATGGAGGATGGCAAGCTGGTGGAGCAAGGCACGCATCAGGAATTGCTCGCGAAGCCGGACGGCGTGTATGCCAAGCTGCATAAAACGCAAATAGAGCTGCAGGCGTTGATTGCGGTGTGAACTCGATGCTCGATACTGGATGCTGGTAATTTTGTCAACTTTATTTCCTTGAACACTTTTTGTCATTCTGAAGGAATCTTGTGACGCACCGGCATGGCGCTCAATTTTATCAAGGTTCCTTCGGCATGACCTAGAATCGTAGGAGAATATATGACGGCAAGTTTTCAAACCGAGGGCATCGTCTCACACCTCGCGGAGAAGCCGGCGTGGCACCTGTCGCGAAATGCGGAAGGGCGGCTGGTTTTGTATCGGCAAGATGTCGCCGGCGCAGACGAAGCCACGCCGGTGCAGGCGGTGTGCTGCTTTCCGTGGAGCAAACCCCTCGCCTATATCAGCTTGCGAGATGACAAGGGCCACGAGCAAATCTTGATCGAAGCATTGGATGAGCTCTCTTTGGAGCAACGCGAGCTTATAGAAGAAGAATTGGCCATGCGCAATTTTTTGCCACAGGTGACGCAGATTCTCGACATCGCCGATCAGATGGAATTTTTTCACTGGGAGGTGATGACCACGGCCGGCCCGCGCAGCTTTCTCACGCGCCGCCACGAACGCCCGCGCCAGTTCGGCAACGGCCAGATGATGATTCGAGACATTTGCAACGACATCTATCTCGTCAACCGCTCGGAAGAGATGGACCCCAATAGCTTGCGGTTGTTGTGGGTATATCTGGATTAACGGCGAAAACCATTGCGTCTGGTTTGATTTTTTGACATATTTTGGCGGTTGCTATACCCCTGAGTCTCTGCCGCGCACGACAGCGAGGTGAAGTGACGTCCAAATTCACAGGTGTCTCAATCCACCTCAACTTTTACGAAAACGGAGGAAGGGTTTATGAAGCTCAATGCCCCTCATCGCATGGTATGGATCGTTGCCGTGGTGCTGGGAGTCCTTGGATTGCTGGGCAAATTCGGGGTGCTCACGACTGCCGTCGTCGCCGGCAATGCCTTCTGGCTGGTTACTATCGGATTTGCCTTGCTGGTGCTCGCAACTGCTATGAAAGGGGTATAGAGTACTGCCTGATGGCTGCCCTCCCGCCGTGGCAGGAGGGCAACCATCGTTTTCAGTCTTCAGCGCGGCTGCCGCACGTGCAGCGATGTGATCGTGTTGCGGCACGTCCTGATGCCGGTGCTTTACCCGCGCGCTCAATCCAATGCATTGCCTCTATGTTCTGCAAGCTTCTTATCTATTTTGGGAACCGCCCTCGCCGCACCCCACGACATCACCCCCAGCACGATGCCGCTCGCGGCCGCGATGAATGGAGTCAGGATCAGGAGGAACAAACGCGGTGGAAAATCGATCGGCAGTTGATTGAAATCAGCGGTATGCCCGAGATTATTGGCCAGATAAACTGGAAAGAAAATCACTTGCAGCATTTGCGCCGCCAGGCTGATGAATACGCCGGTGAGCACCCCGTGGTGAAAATGTCGATATGCAACCAGGCGGCTGATCGCCACTGCGCAGATTGTTGCCACCAGCAGCCAGACCAGCCCTTCATAACTTCCCACCCAGCCCAAAATCGTCGCCACTCCCATGGCTACACCCAGCAGTGCCAGATTATTGATGATTTTCCAATTCAGTGATTTCATGGATCTTCCTCGGTTTCTTCCTCATCGAGCCCGAGTCCGTCATCACCCTGTAATTCTTGCAGCAGCGTGCGCGCTTCGTGCTCGTGTTCAGCCGACACTTGAATTTCCACCGGTCCCAGGGCTGGATTGTAGCCACCAATGCTGCCGGCTGCGAACAAATCTTGCAATCCTTCGCCTTTGGCCAAATAGAGAATCCCTGCTTGCGCCAAAATGGATTTGGCTATGGCCAGCAAGGCGGGACTGCCGGTTGCGAAAACCGTAACCAGCTCCCGCATGTCTGGACTTTTTTCCGGTGGCAGTGTTTCGACCAATGGCACGAGGCAATCGGCACATTCTTTCATCCAGGATTCGTATTCGACTTTGCATTCAGGGCAGAACATGTCTACTCCTTCTTACAACAATCATTTACGCATGGCGAAGCACGGATGGTGATTTGACGAATACATCTTGATACGTGACGCGCAATTCGTAATGCATAAAGGGGGTGAGCCCGATGGCTAGCTCTTTGGTTTTTGACGGCGGCCGTGGAACTGAGAGTTTATCGCCTCCCTCAACGTCTTCGCAAAAGACAATATAACACCACCGGCCCGCTTTGCAATCTTTTTTTGTGAAAGTTTGTCTACCGCGTCTCTATGGGGGCCACGTTCCTGCGTGGCTCATTCAACCACATTCGTCCGCGCCTGATCGAGTTGCCAATATACTTCTTGGGTTACTGATCAGCCCTCGCGAAACTGCCGCCCGGGCGCTGATATGAATCGTCACCTTCTGGATTGAAATTGCTCGTGGAAGCTCGCTCATTAAGATATTGCAATAAATCAAAGCCACCCGGAAAATCGTTGCACTTGCCTTCCAAAATCATTAATCTCGTGCTGCCGCTTTTTCTCCAAGCGAGCAACATTGGGCCAGCTTGCAGCAACCTTTTAGGATGAATTCAAGCAAGGACTGTTCACGCAATCTCATCTTCCCGGCAGACGATCTTCACATCACCTCTTCTCGTTCTCATTCCAGTGCATACAAAGGTGTGCCCGCGTGAAGCAGCCAATTGCTGCGCCTGCGACAAGCACTTCGCCCCCGCAGGCCGTGGCCCGCAAGGACACGCTTGATATCAGGATTCGACCATGCTCACATTCAGATACACATTGCGATCGGCATTCTCGAGCGGCTGGCGGTGCGCGCCGCTCGCCGCTGGCGCCGTGCTGTTCTTCGATCCCTACGTCTGTTCGCTTTTGAAGATCATGACGGGGTCGTTGCAAACGTTGACGCCGCTCGAAGGTTTGCTGGCCGCTCTCAGCGCTCTGACCGGCGGCGCGGCGATATTGATGCATATCCATCAGCGGCGATCGCGGGCAGTAGCGGAAAAAATCTTCGGAGCGCGTTTTCAGCAGGATGCTTATTTGCGTTTGATGGTCAGGCAGCTTCCCGCTATTTTGTGGGCCACCGATACCCAACTGCGCATCACCGCTTCTGCCGGCACGGGCCTGGCCGCGCTGAGACTGCAACCCGAGCAGGTCGAAGGCTTGACTCTGTTCGAATACCTCAAGACAAAAGATCCCAATTTCCTACCGATCACGGCACATACCCGCGCATTGCAAGGCGAAGCCGCTCACTTTGAAATCGACCTGCAGCATCACACTTTCGATTGTTTCGTGGAGCCCTTGCGCGCGGAATCGGGGGAGATCATCGGTGCGGTCGGCATCGCGCTCGACGTCACCGCGCGCCGGCAGGCGGAGCGCGAGCTCGCCCAATCACGCCGCCAATATGACGAATTGGTTCATTCCATCGAGGGCATCGTGTGGGAAGCGGATGCGTCCACTTTGCAATTCACGTTCGTTAGCAACCAGGCCGAACGCTTGTTGGGCTATCCGGTGCGGCGCTGGCTGGAGGAGCCCAATTTCTGGAAAGAGCATCTGCATCCCGAAGACCGGGATTGGGATTTGAGCTTTATTCTGGCGACGGACACGGTCAAGCGTCCGCACGAATTCGAGCAACGCATGCTGGCCGCCGATGGCCGTACGCTGTGGGTGCGCAACTTCGTTACGACCGTCAAAGAGAATGGCGTGCCGGTGAAGCTGCGCGGCCTGATGGTGAATAACAGCGAGCGCCGGTTGCTGGTGAATGAGCTGCGTACGGCCCATAAAGCGTTGGAGGAGGCGCATTCGCAACTGGCCGCGATCATCGAGCAAGCGCCGGCAGTCGCGATACAAGGCTACGGCGCGGATGGCACGGTAACGTTTTGGAATCGCGCCTCGGAGGAGTTGTACGGCTTCAAGGCGGAGAATGTCATCGGCAAGAACCTCGGCGAGTTTCTGCTGTCGCCTGGAGCCGCGAAAGATTTCGAAGAAATGGTGCGCGTCGCGCTGGCCACGAATGCGCCCGCGCCCGTGCGTGAATGGTCGATGGCTACGGCGGCAGGTACGGCCTGTAATGTGATGTCTTCTTTGTTTCCGATTCGTTTCGGGCAGAACAGAACCCAAGTGATTTGCATGGACGTGGACATCACCGCGCGCAAACGCACGGAAGAAGTGCTGCAGGCGAGCAAGGAGCGCTATCGCCGCCTGCTGGAAACCACGAACGTCATTCCGTGGGAAGCCGAGCCGCGCGACCGGCGTTTCACGTATGTGGGCCCGCAATGTGTCAAGGTGTTGGGCTATCCGCGCGAAGCCTGGTATCAGGAAAATTTCTGGCGCGATCATATTCTGGAAGAAGATCGTGAGCGGGCCGCGCAACGTTGTCAGGAAATGGCGCTGCAACAGGGGGAATATGATTTGGAGTATCGCATGCTCGCCGCCGATGGCCGCGTGTTTTGGTTTCGCGATCTGGTTTCGGTTATGCGCGGCGACGACGGGCCGGAATCGCTGCGCGGCTTCTTGATCGACATCACCGAGCAGAAACGCGGCCGTGACGCGCTGCTGGCAAGCCAGGGACGCCTGACGCTATTGAGCCATCTTGCCAAGCAAATTGCGTCTGGAACGTTGTTCGAAGACATCGTCGCGCACACGGTGAAGGAGCTGGGGCTGCATTTCACCCACCTGCGCGTGTTTCATGCCACGCTCAATGACGAGGGGCAGCTCCGAGTGTTGCAATCCGTTGAGCCGCCGAACATGCCTGCGCTCACCGGCCTGGTTGCGGATTTGACCGCCGCACCGCAGTGTTTGGCGAGCCTGCGCCGGCGTGAGCTCATGATGGTGTCCGACCTCAGCTGCGATGACCGTGTCGCACCCTTGCACGATTTCCTGGTCGCAAAGGGCACGCGTGCGATCTTGCACGTGCCCATTCATGAAGCCGAGAAACTGATCGGCGTGCTCGGTTTTGATTCGCCGGTGCCGCGCGACTGGCAGGATCATGAGCTGGCAACGTTAAGGGAGATCACCGAATACCTCGCCATTGCGTACAAGGACACGCGCTTGCAACAGGAGCGCAAACGGCTGGAGGAAGAGCGCACCACGGCGTTGAGCGTGGCCAACGCGGAGCTGGCACGCGCCGCCCGCACCAAAGACGAGTTCCTTGCCAGCATGAGCCACGAGCTGCGCACGCCGCTGAACGCCGTGCTCGGCATCAGCGAAGCCCTGCGCGACCAGGTTTATGGCGCCATGAACGAAAAACAGCAAACGGCGTTGCGCCACCTCGAAGAGAGCGGCCGCCATTTGCTCGCACTCATTAACGACATTCTCGATCTCTCCAAAATCGAAGCAGGTAAATTGCGCCTGGAAATCGCACCGCTGGCCGTGGAAGCGGTCTGCAGTGCGAGCCTGCGCCTGTTCACCCAAATGGCCCTGGAGAAACGCCTCAAGATCTCATGCCAGCAGGACGAACAAGTCACATTAATCCTGGCGGACGAACGCCGCCTCAAACAGATTCTGGTGAATTTGTTGAGCAACGCCGTCAAATTCACGCCGGCTGGCGGCGAGATCGGCTTGGAAGTCCGCGGCGATGTGGAGAAGGGCGTGGTGCGATTCAGCGTGTGGGACACGGGTATCGGCATTTCCATGGCAGATATCGTAAAACTATTCCAGCCGTTTGTGCAACTTGACAGCACCCTCGCGCGGCAATATCCCGGCACCGGCTTGGGGTTGGTGCTGGTGCATCGCATGGTAGAGCTGCACGGCGGCGGTGTTATGATTGACAGCAAGCCGGGTAAAGGCAGCCGTTTCACGGTCATACTACCCTGGCTGAAGCCGGTTGCTCCCGCCGTCATTGAAAGTGCCTGGCCCGCAGAGCCGCCCAACTCGCATGAAGGTGTCTTTCATCGTGCCTTGATCATTGACGAACCTTCTCCGGAGATCGACAAGTTACAGGAGTATTTACGCGAGTTGGATCTTGAAACGCGGATTTCTTCGCCGCAGGAAGAGATTGGGCCGGTGCTCCGGATTGCGCAGCCGGACATCATTTTTCTCAATATCTTGTTGGCCGATGCGCTCGGCTGGAAAGTGTTGACGCAGCTCAAGCTTGAGCCGCGCACGCAAGTGCTCCCCGTGATCATCATTTCGGAACGCGACACACGCGCGCAAGGGTTGAGCCTGGGCGCGGCGGAATTTCTGTCCAAGCCGATTTCGCGCGAGCAGTTGCAGTGGGTGCTGAGCAAGGTCGCCTTCGAATGGCCGGCGCGTGTCGCGCAGCACGCTGCAACATTGGAAGGCGTGGTCGCGCCCGCGGGCCAGCCGCCTCGCCTGCTCCTGGTGGAAGACAGCGAAAGCAATATCAATACCCTGTTCGACTATTTGATGGCGCGGCAATATCGCGTCCAGGTCGCACGCACCGGCCGCGAAGCCGTGCAGCGTGCGCAAACCGAAAAACCCGATTTGATATTGATGGACATTCGACTGCCCGGCGAGAACGGCTTGGAGACCATGCGCAAAATGAAAAAGGACGAGAGTTTGCGCGCGGTCCCGATGATTGCCCTTACTGCCCTCGCCATGCCCGGTGACCGTGAGCGCTGTTTGGAAGCCGGCGCCAATGACTATTTGAGCAAGCCGGTGAGCATGAAGGATTTGGTGGAGGCCATTGAGAAACAGCTACAAAACAACAAGAACTTCCACACCGCAGATGTGGGCTAAACTATTCCTAACAAACTCAATGATTTCGGTTTTCATACTTTCAAGAATAGCACCTGGGAAAGCAAAAACTCAAACGGACAAAATAATCCTCTAGATTATTTTGTCGTCAATTATTTTGTCTTTTGGCCTCCGGATTGTATCGTTGATAACACGAAGCCGGAAGGCCCTTCACGCGCAAGGTCAGAACGCAGCTTGTAAGAACAATATTAAATTTCTATTTTGAGAATAAGAACAGGAAAATTCCGGCATTCGTGAAGCCAGGCGTCCCTGTGTAAACTTTATTCGAGCAAGATAGGGTTTAATTGAAAAGAAAGCGCAAACTTCCCCAACGGTTAGCGACACCCCGGATGAAGCTAATTCTGGTCCAGGGTGTTTTTGCTGCCGTGATTCTAGCCCTCCCGACAATTCTCTTCAGCCAAACCGGAGTCAGCTTCAGTGGCGATTTGCGCGTTCGCGCCGAAGCCCGGCAAAATGCGGATTTCAATTCTCAGCTTGGCGATCAGGCAGTTTTTGTTGCCCAACGCGCGCGTGCGACACTGGAATGGCAGTTTCCCGAGCACCTACAGGCGCTCTTGCAGATCCAGGATGCGCGCTTGTGGGGCGAAGAAGGCAGCACCAATCGGGCCCTGAACAATACCGATTTGCATCAAGCCTATTTCGACGTCGAAAAATTGTTTGGAAAATCGCTGGTGTTGCGCGTGGGCCGGCAGCAATTGGCATTCGGTAATGAAAGGCTGGTGGGAAAATATGACTGGGACCAAGCCGGTCGCGCGTTCGATGCGGCGCGTTTGACCTGGGGCGAGGCCGGACAAAAAATCGATTTTTGGCTCGCGCAAAACCGCAACAAAAATGCGACCGGCATCAACAGTAATCAGGAATTCATGGGTGCATATTTCGCTACGCAAAGGCTTTACAAGACCACAGCAGAAGTTTATGCCATGGCTGTGCTCGACGATCGCGATTTTCCGATCGGCAGCACGACGGGCAAGAGCTTGTTTCTGATCGCCACGGGCGCGCGCCTTGCCGGCAAACTGCATGAGCGCTGGCACTACGATCTCGAAGGTGTCTACCAGTTCGGTGATCACGGCGATCTCAAAGTTCAGGCCTTCGGTATGGCCGTGGAAGGCCGCTGGCTCGTCGCGCGACGCTATGCCCCAACAGTCAGTGTGAGTTATGTTTTCGGCTCGGGCGACAGCAATCCCTTCGACGAAAAGCTGGGAACTTTATCCGCTTTGTTTCCCTCGATTCACGAGCATTTGGGCGCGATGGATTATGTGAGCTGGAGTAACATTGCTGCGACAGTTGCCGCGTTCGAGCTCAGACCGGCGCGCGGCCTAGCCTTGCAGTCGCAATGGCATTACTTCCAGCTCGCGCATGGCAATGACGCCTGGTATGGCGCACAAGGATTCAACTTTGACCGCCGCAGCGAAATCTTCCTCCCGGCTTTACCCGGCGAGAGTATCGTGCTGGGGAGTGAGATCGATCTCTCCTGCTCCTACACCGTGCGCGAGCGCATCCAACTTTATTGTGGCTTGAGCCGGTTTTTTCCAGGCGGCTTTGTCAAGGCGGGAAATCCGGAGGCCGACGCTTCTGACTGGGGATTCTTGTCGCTGCAGATGCACTTTTGACCAAAAACAGGCGTGAGAGGCCCTCCTTGCTCCTGCCCATTGCTTTGCTTCCCGCCTGGTGCGGATTGGCAATGGGCATTGTTGCGCGGGGTTTTCTCGATTCTTGTGCAGCACAACTTTCACAACTCGAAATTGACTTTTTGACAAAAACTGATTATGTTAGGCATCATAACCTGTGCTACGCTGGCAAACCTGTGATTGACCTCGCACGGCATCTCGGAAGGACGAGGCTGGATGGGTGAATAACGAATAGTATTTTGGGTGAAGGCAAAACCTCTGAAGGGAGGATGCATGAGCCGCTATACGATTCACCCGGACACGCACCTTGGGCCGCTTCATTTGACCGTGTCACATTTGGAACGCGCAGAAGAATTTTACACCAGAATCCTGGGGGTCAAGGTTTTTCGCCGTTTCGGCAGCACGCTCTGGCTGACGGTGAACGGAGCCTCTCCTTTATTGGCGATGACCCTTTCCGAACGGGCGATTGCGCGTCCACCGCAGGCTCTCGGGCTTTATCATTTTGCCATACTCGTTCCCAGCCGTTTACATCTCGCCTATTCATTGCACCATCTCCTGGAGATGCACTACCCCATACAAGGTGTATCCGATAACCTCGTTCACGAAGCGATTTACTTAGCCGATCCCGACGGCAACGGCATCGCCCTCTATGCTGACCGGCCGCGCGAAGAATGGCCGTGGCAGCAGCGGCAGTTGCAAGTGGCGGCGAATCCGCTGGATTTGGATTTCGTGCTCGCCGAATTGGGACAGGGAAAGATTTCTTGGCACGGGCTCGATCCTGACATCCGCATCGGCCATTTGCATTTACACGTCACTGATTTGCGGCAGTCGGAAGATTTTTACCGCCGCGCTTTGGGTTTTGAGCTCACTGCACGCTCCGGCTCGAGTCTGGTGTATTTGGCGGCCGGCACGTATCACCATCATCTGGGCTTAAACACCCTGGCAATTTCCCAGAACGGCGCCGATAAGGCGGTGGAAGTTGTCGGTCTGCGCTATTTTACAATCTGCCTTCCCGACGAAAATGAGCTCGTGCGTTTGACCAATCATTTGCAACACCTGAGAGTTCCGTTCCAATCTTCGTCCGGCCAGGTGCGCTTGCAAGATCCGGGGCGAAACATCGTCATCATTCTGTCGGGTGAGGCTGCGGTCGAGAGCTTGCTGAATCCGGTCTAAAACTCTGCTTGGCAGAGGAGGAGGTGAAGGGCAGCGCTGTAGGCTGCCCTTCTTATTTCACTGTAACGTGATTTGGCCCAGAGGATTGTCCTGCCCAACCGTCACCGGCACATTGGTTCTGGTGGCCGCACGGTTGGAGGTATCCGCGACACTCACGGTGTACGTGCCCGAAGGCAGAAAAGCCAAACGGAAGAAGCCGGACGTGCCATCAACCAGTGCGGAGGTAATAGTGTCCGCGCCGGCGATGGCATATGCCACCGGTAAATTAGCGGGATTGGTGATCGTTCCAGAAATCGAGCCGGTCAAGGCGCGGCCGATGGCCCGGATCACCGGTTTGAGCTTGAAGCCACTGGGATTGAGCCGGAGCCCGGTGGTCACCACCGAGCGCTCGGCGTCGAAATCGAGCACAATGTCGTAAGTTGAGCCGGCAACGACTTCGAATTTCGCGTTCAATTTCAGACCGGAAGTGCTGCCGCTGGGCACGGTCATATCAAAACGCAAGCCGTTCCATACCACTTCCGCGCTGGCAATTTGCAGGCGAATTTGCGTGTAAGTTCCGGCTTGCACGTCGGCCTGGCCGAGCTGCAAAACGTTGCCATTGTTCCACTCCAGCAAGTTGACGGTTTGGGGTTGATTGCTGATGGTGATCCATTGGCCGTCGATGTGCGCGCTCACTTCTGTGAAGGTGACGTTGACCTCATCATACAGGCCAACCGCATCGGTCACAAAAATGCGCATGGTCGCGCGGCCTGGATTGGTTGCCTGATCATTGCATCCCGAAACCAAAGCCAAAGCCAGAACCAGCAAACAAGAGAAACCAGTTCTCATAGTTTTCATGATTTTCCTCATGTCTATTTGATTTGAACATGTGCACATCATTTCTCCTTGTGCACAACTATTCCCATTGCTGCGCAGTTTTTTCGCAATGTTGCGCTGCAGCCGGTCAACAAGACGGGTATGGCGTAGTCATGCAAGTTTTGATCCAAACCCACGAGGTTTGCCCAAACAAAATGCCAGCATGAGCTTTCACATTACGTGTTCATCCAAACTCCTGCCAACTTCTCAAAGGCTCAGACTATTTTATTCTTGCGCACCTATTCCATGTTGATTCATGACTTCATGCCCGGCTATGACGTCAGCGAGCATCACCACCTCGAAGTGCAGGCTACACGGGAGGCGGTTTATGCCGCTCTTCAGAGCATGGATTTCAGTCGCTCCCGCGTGATACGCTTGTTGTTTGCATTGCGCAGTTTGCCAGCTATTCTGCAGGGTCGCCAGCACAACAAAACTCGGGCGTCGCTTGGGCTCGATTTGCCGGGCTTGCTCGAAACCGGATTCATTCTGCTTGGCCAAGTTCCGCAGCAAGAATTCGTGCTCGGGCTGATCGGCAAATTTTGGACGACTTCGGGCTGCTTGCAAAAAGTCCATGCGCAGGAGTTTCGGGATTTCACCACTCGTGGCTTTGCCAAAGCCGTTTGGAATTTTTCTCTGCAACCGGTCGCGCGGTCCCGGACGATGCTGGCGACTGAAACGCGTGTGTTGTGTTTGGATGAAAACAGCCGCCGGCGCTTCCGTTACTATTGGATGTTCATCCGCCCTTTCAGCGGATGGATTCGCATGGAAGCTTTGCGTTGCCTCAAACGCCAGGCGGAAGAAATTGAAACGGCAAATCATGGCTTTTTGTTCGCAAAGAATTTCGCAAGCAAGGCGTGACGGTGTCATTGTTGCGCGCCGCAACACAATACGCGAAGAAACACGGTGCCAAAATCGTGGAAGGCTATCCGGTCGAGCCGAAGAATGGAACAATGGCCGATACTTTTGTGTGGACGGGATTGGCATCGGCGTTTCGGCAAGCGGGCTTCAAGGAAATTCTGCGCCGCTCGGAGACGCGGCCGATGATGAGGCGTTTTGTGTGAGTGATTGGCTCAAGCATGCAATGTTAAAACTGCATCTCGCGATGCTGTCATTCAGAATGAATCTTGGTTGGAGCTCTTCACGGTGACAGTAGCACGTATGCTATATAAAAGACATGACGATCAAAGCCATCTGAGCCGGTCGCGGAGTATTGATGACTAACCAATGATTGCTGCGCTCTCACCAACGCATGCCCCGCGGATTACAATCATTAAAGTTGATCAAAGGGCCGACGTGCTAGTCTACCGGACGCAGATAGTTTAGAATCTGTGCTTTGCTCACGCGAAGAATTGGCAGAGATTGCGCAAAGATTTTTGTTGCGATCCTTGGCGACTTTGCCCTGCCCTTGGAAGATGAATGTTTTTGCTCTTTGCAAAGACTTCACCTTTCATGGGCCACCCCAGTTTTCAATCAGGCTCAAGATCGAAGCCAGTGAGCAGTAGCAATGGCACGATCGTCCTGAAAAAAGCAGAAGACTGAAAGATGTGGAGGTGCAGAGCTTTTCTCTGCGATCCTTTGCGATGCTCTGCGTGATAAACTCCCCGAAGATGATCAAAAGACCGACGCGCTTGTCTGCCAAGCGCGGATAGCTTGAAAGCGGTTTTTTTGTCTCACGCAAAGAATGCGCAGAGATTGGGCAAAGACTTTCGTTGCGATCCTTGGCGACTTTGCCTTGTCCTTGAGCGGATGAATGTTAAGGGAGGGGAGATTGGTATCCTTTTCTTCGACTTCAACCTGCCCTTCGCCGTTGAACGAAAACCGCCCGCCTTCCTTGGCCGGCACCCGGCCCGATGAAGTGCGCGCAAAGACTTGCAGATTGGCCGGCGTCAGCTTGAATTCGAAATAGAACATTAAATACGTGCGCTCACGTACAAAACCGATTTGTTCGGGCTCCGGTAATCCGTCGCGGGCTTTTTGAGAAAGAACGAATTCTTCTTTGAAACCCGTGGCGTTGCAGGTGTAGTGCAGATCGACGCCGTAGAAGATTTCGGGATAGGCGAAGCGGTTGCCTCCGACGTTATGCTGCAGCGGGATAGGAAATTCCAAAGGGCGATAGAGGAATTGTTGCAAGTGTGTGACTGGCAAAGGCGCTTTGCCAGACTGGTAGAGTTTTCGCGCACGGACTTTGGCAAAATGAACTTCCTGCAGTGCAAGGAAACATATCACTATCCAGCAATGCAATATGCGTAGCAAAAACTGAATCGACAGGTTCGACATAAAAGCTTCTGGGATGCGGCTGTTTTGGAGTAACATCAGGCGATTTTTCTGCAACCTTTTCAGCGCAGGCTATTAGCCACGCTATTAAGCAGAAAAACAATCTGATTTTCATAATGATTTTTCCGTTCTTTTCACTTCGTTATCCTTATCACGGTCAGGAAATTTCCACCGTAGGTCAGGAGAGAAAAACAGCCATCGAAATGAATTCAATTCTTTTTTCTTTTTTTATTGACCAACGTATAACCGGCATAAAGTAAGGCCAATAGTATTACAATACTAACGGTGAAGTACAAAGCGGCTACAAGCAAACCATCTTTCCATTCTAATGATCTCAAATGTGGTTCATAATTTAGTAACCACATAAAGTAATCAATCAGAAAAGCGATACTAACACCTAAAACAGCCTTTAATGTTTCATTGATAAGTGGTTTTTTTGTAGAAA
>JBOHQX010000035.1:0-2148 GCA_050732395.1 bacterium | reverse complement strand
CTGCACATAGAGCATGATGAAGAGAAAGCAGGCCATGCCGACGGCCAGCCCGATGAGATTGATCAAGGAATAGCCCTTTTGCTTGAGCAAATTCCGCCAGGCGATTTTGAGGTAGTTTTTGAGCATGTCTGACTCCAGTATTCAGTGTTCAGCCATCAGTGATCAGTTTGCTGAATACTGATCACTGGTTACTGATAACTTCTTTACTCGTAGCGCAGCGCCTCAACCGGATTCGCCAGCGCGGCTTTGATCGCCTGCGCGCTTACGGTGAGCAGCGCGATGAGCAAGGCCGTTCCGCCTGCCAGCGCAAACACCGGCCAGTCCCGCTCGAGCGGGACACGATAAGCAAAGTTTTGCAGCCATTCGTTCATCGCCCACCACGCCAGCGGGGTGGCAACGACAAATGCTATTGCCACCAATTTGGTGAAGCTGTTCGACAACATAAAAACGATGCTGGAGATGGTTGCGCCCAATACTTTGCGAATTCCAATTTCCTTCGTCCGTTGCTCAGTCGTAAAAGAGACGAGGCCGAAAAGGCCCAAACAGGAAATGAAAATGGCGAAGGTCGAGAAGATGCCGAACACTTTCAGCAAGCGCGTCTCAGCGCCATAATGCGCCTCGAGTTTCTCATTCAAGAAATAAAATTCCAATGGACGATCGGGGGCGAACGTCCGCCACTCTGTTCTCAGTGCCGCCAACGCCTCTGACGTCCCTTGAGGGCGCACGCGCAGGATGAGAAAATTCATCCAGCCCGGCATGAGATGAAATACTGCTGGCGAAATTTCTTCATGCAGCGGTCGAAAATGAAAATCCTTCGCCACGCCAACCACAACTCCCCGCTTTGCATTTTCGAGGCCATGGCCAAGCCAAATGAGCGGTTGGCCGAGCGCGGCTTCTGCCGATTCGTAGCCAAAATCCTTCGCGGCAGTTTCGTTCAGCACAAAAGCTTGCGCGCTGTCACCGGGGAATTCAGGCGCGAGCAACCTGCCGGCCGCCAGCTCGATGCCAAGAGTCCTGAAAAAGTCATAGTCGATCTGGTAGGTATAGACGATTTTTTCCGGCTCGCCATCGCTGCGTTTGGCTCTGGTTGTCCACCACGCCCGATCCACCGCCACACTGGAGGAAGCGGCTACGGATTGAATTTGTTGATGCCGCAAAAGCTCGGTTTTCAAACGCGGCCATTTGGTTTGGGCCTGCTGGCCGCTCAATGGCACCACCACGACCAGCTCTTTGTCGAAACCGAGGCGCTTGTCGCGGATGAATTCGATTTGCTTGCTGACGACGAGCGTGCCGGCGATCAGCGCAATCGAAATCACGAACTGGCCAATCACGAGCAACTGCCGCAGACGCGCTCCGGCACTACCCGGACGCGAGCTACCTTTCAACACTTCAACCGGTTGAAAGCGTGAGAGAAAAAATGCCGGATAACTGCCCGAGATGATGCCGACCATGAGGGCGAGCAGAGTGAATCCAGCCGCAAGCTGCCAATCTGAGGCGAAATCAAGCTGCAATCTTTTCTGCGCCAGCGCGTTGAACACGGGCAGGAAGAATTCCATGAGCACAACGGCGCCGAGGAGCGCCAGCAGGGAAAGCAGAATGGCTTCACTCATGAACTGCGTCATGAGCTGCGCACGCCGGCTGCCGACCACTTTGCGCACCCCAACTTCACGAGCGCGACTTTGGGAACGAGCGGTGGCCAGATTCATGAAGTTGACGCATGCCACGACGATAATGAAAATGGCGAGCACGGCAAATAGATAGAGGTAGGTCATTGTACCGAGCTTTCCCGCCTCATTGTCGAAATCTGAATGAAGATGAACCTCCGTCAAATGCTGCAAGCCAAGGGTCATCGCGACATCAGGCTCCGGATTGGGGTAGTGTTTCTTGACGAACTGCGGGAGGCTCGCCTCCAAAGCAGATGCTGCAGCCTTATCCGTTAAGAGAAGATAGGAAAGAAAACTGGATTGCCGCCAATTTCCCAAGGCAAACTCGCCGATATTTTCGAAGGGAATGATGAAGTCCGGGCGAAGATGCGAAGCCTGCGGAATCTCCTGTAAAACGCCGGTCACCTGAAAATCACGGCCACCGCGCTCGATGCGCAGAACCTTGCCGAGCGGATTCTCCGCGCCGAAATATTTCTGTGCCGCC
>JBOHQX010000034.1:0-4189 GCA_050732395.1 bacterium | reverse complement strand
AGGCCAGCATGCGTGGCCGGCCGCAACATTACACCTTGCACGAACAACGGTGCGAAGAGAATCAAGGAAAAAGCGCAGACACCGGTGGCGAGCGTGGTCAAATTCGCTGCGGCGATTGCCGGGGTGCGCAGCAAATGCAGCGGCACAATCGGCGCTTCGGCCAGGCGCTCGATACGAATCAACAAAATCACGCAAGCGGTTGTAGCCGCTAAAACGATGGCCAGAATCACCGGCGAGAAGCGGTCGAGATTTGTCACGGTGAGCAACAATCCGAGGGCCAGCACTGACAGGACCGCAGCGCCGGCAAAATCGAGTTCTTGTTTCACCGTGCCGCGTTCCGCGTCATGAAAAAAGCGGCTGAGAAACGCGAGGGCCAGCGCACCCAACGGCAAATTCAAATAAAAAGTCCAGCGCCAGGACAGATGTTCGACCACGTATCCACCCAGGGGCGGACCAATAATGCTGGCTATTGCCCACAAGGAGCTGAAAAAACCTTGCATTTTTCCGCGTTGATGAGCTGGATACAGCACGCCGATCAGGCCCAGTGAAATAGCGAACATCGTGCCGCCGGCCAGGCCTTGCAGCGCACGACAGACGATGAGCCACACCATGTTGGGCGACGCCCCGCACAGCATGGAAGCCGCTAGAAAAGCGATGATGCTGGCGAGATACATGCGCTTGCGGCTGAATTGATCCGAGAGCTTGCCCGCGATGGGTGTGGCAATGGTACTCGCAATCATGTAAGCGGAAAACACCCAGCTATACCAGCGCATGCCGCCTAGCGCGGCCACCACCGTCGGCATGGCGGTGCTCACGATGGTGGTATCGACGGCGGCCAGAAACACTTGCAAGAAGATGGCGGCCGTCACCAGCCGCAAGCCGCGGGTACTTTTGTTTATTGCGACAAACATGAAGGCGGATTTATTCCGGCGACGAGGAGTGAGGTGCCGCCGATTGCTGGAGCGTCTGGCCGGCAGAAGCATCTACGCGCGGGCAGGTGTTTTCACCGTTTCCGGCCGCACCGGCCACCGCTTCGCGGAAGTCGACTTGCTGCTTGTAATAATAGTAAAAGCCGGCGAGTGTCACGGGTATGAAATTGGAGATGTGCATGATGACGGCAAAGCTGAGGGACTCGCTCTCGGAAACGTTGAACAACACCAGGGCTTGCTGGCAGATCCAATGAAACGTGCCGACATAACCTGGAGCGGCCGGCACCATGATCCCGATGCTGATCATGACCAGGATGATGAAGCTGGCACCCAGAGGTAAAGAGAACTTGTCATTGAGGCTGAAAGCTTCCAGAGTAAAGAAGATAGTGGCCGCATAGAACAGCCAGATCACCAGCGACTGCCAGGCGATGGTCCAGAAATGCTCCGATTTCTGAAAGATGCCAAAGCCTTCCAAAAAAGAGCGCAACAGCTTGCGCACCATCTCGCGCACGCGCTGTGGGAAAGGCAGGGCGATGCGATCCATAAAAGCGAGTGTTTGTGCCGTATTTCGCACCAAAGAAATCATGAAAATTGTGCTGGCTACCGTGAAGAGGAAAATCACCAACGCCCCCTTCTCGATCCAATTCGGATATTTGTGATATGCTACGGAGATCGCCAACAGCAGCAACAGTGAAAAAACATCGATGAGGCGTTCAACGATAATCGTGGCAAAGGAGGCCATACGTGAAACGCCGGCGGCTTTCCCGATGGAATAGGCACGCAAGACTTCACCGGCACGCAGCGGGAAGACATTGTTGCCGTAATACCCGATCATCGTGGCCGCAAACAGCGTGGGGGTATCCACGCGCTTGATCGGCTCCATGAAATAACGCCAGCGCACGGCGCGCAGCCAGTGGCTCGCGAACATCGCCACGACGCTGGGCAGCAGCCACCAATAGTTGGCATCCTGGAACGCCGCCAACATCAATTTGTAATCGATGCCACGAAAAGCTAGAAAGATGAAAATCGCACTGATGAACAGGCTGATCAGAAATTTGATGCGCATGCTGATTGGGCTTCTATCATGCTAATACCACCGCAATAAAGCAGGAGAATCTGTGCTCTGCGAATGAAAAGCCCCACCTTTCTTCATTCCCTGGCCCTGTGCATGAAGAAAGGCGGGGCTTGCGATTCTGGTCACCAACTAAAAATTGTGCTCACGTGTTGGATTTCGGTGATTTGATCCCGCAGCAATCCGGTGTGTCGCTGGTGCTTGGAGAGCAGTGGGGATTGGCGTCCGCTGGCGATTTGGTCGTTTCGGCATGCGGGGTGCGATAACCTAAGCCGCTGATCTTTTTTTCGATCACAGGTACCGTGGTGAGTATGGCGTCATATTTGACTTTGGCGACGGCTTCAGTAAAGCTGACTTCTGCCTTTTGCACGCCGTCGATTGCCTGGAGCTCGGTCTCAATATGATCCGCGCAATTTTCGCAGCTCATGCCGGAGATCGGAATTACGGCGCTTTGCAAATCTTCACGACCGATCGACAAAAAAGTTACCGTGCCAATCGCCAGCAGCACGATTACCGCTACAATCGCTTTTTTCATGTTGGGCTCCCGAGTGCATTTCAATCAGTTAACGTGTTGGAAAAACACGAGGCAATATAAAATTTCATCCGGCGAGAGTCAAGCAGGATTTTGGCTTGACAAAAAGCATAACCTGGTGCTATTTTAAACGCTACACGAGTGCGCAAACCGGCTGTCTTTACATAAAGAGATGCAGACATACAAATCGCCGCGGACAAAGCGGATTCATGGCCGGTTCTATCCGCTGTATCCGTTCAATGAGTTCACTTTTTCAACGAGGTGGAGCGTGCCCTCATCTCATGCTTTCCGTCACCGAATTTGCCGGGTGGTGTTGGCAGTGGGATTGTTCATATGGACGGGCGCTTGCGGGCCGGGTAATGATCCGCGCGAAATCGCAGATACTTTTTGTTACCGTTATTTCATCGAGCTCAATCAGCCTGGCGCTCTGGAAATCGCCAGCGGGCTGGCCGCGGAAAAATTGCGCAAAGAAATCGAATTACTCAAGGGCGCAGCGCGCACGTTCGAGGAAGGCGAACGGGAGTTCCATCGCGCCAAGCCTTTCATCGATTACAAAATGGCGCAGCGCACCGATCAGGACGCCGAGCACGTGATGTTCATTTACCACGTTTCCATAGAAGCGCGGCAGAGCAATGAAAAGATGCAGCGCGAGATCGTGCTCAGCACCGTGCGCGAGAGCGGCAGGTGGAGGGTGAATAATTTTGATATTGAAACGAGGAATTGAAAAGGCAGGGACGCATGGAGGTGGAGCAGAATCTATCAATCAACGCTGCGGGCTTCGCCGCGAATAGACCTGGAGGCCGTGAGCAAGTCATGATGCCCGCGCAGGCTTTCCGACTCTGATGCTTTTCGATTCATCCAACAACCTTATTCCGCTGATATTCAAATAGGGAATATAAAAATTCTTTGGCCTTGGCGAATCTGATAAGGTTAAAAGAATACCCGACGAATCACCATCGATCACGATATACGTACGATCGGATGAGATCCATGTAGAGAAAGCTTTGCGAAGCGCCTGCTCATCTTTGAAAGCCACCTGAACGCGCTTGTTTTTTAGAAGCACCTTATTTTTTTTTCTTGGAAATATGGACGCTGCTGGTACGATTTCGGCCAAACCATTATCAATCAAATCAAAGGCGCTATACTTCTCCATGAAGGTGGCGATTTCTTCATCATTTTTGAAATTAGGAATTTTTGAAGGCACAGTTCTCTTCATCTTCTTTTCCTCAGATTCCTAAAACGTTTTTGCTCATGTGTCTTCATGTTGTCAGCATGAATTACACGATAGCTGTCTTGGCCCTCCTTTACGAAACCGACGACTAAATGTCGCCCTGCCTCCGTAACCCCAAGAGCATTGTAGATTCTTTCAGCCCCGCGCATATTGTATTGCACGATCAAACAAGGTAGATCGCGATTTAGAAACACTTCCCAAATCTCTTCTTCAGTGACGCCGTGCTTGGATGCGTTATCAACGTGCAATCTCGCGTTTCTCTTAGCGCCAGTCCGACCAGTCTTTATGGCTTGGCCACGCCAATCACCCCACAAGCAATACGGCCGCCGGCATTGCCGGTGGGCTGCGTTTTGAAATCATCGGGATTGGCATGTAAAATCAGCCCGCGGCCGACGATCGTATGGGGGCCGTTCAAGCTCAGGCGC
>JBOHQX010000033.1:0-88843 GCA_050732395.1 bacterium | reverse complement strand
CAAAAAAAGCAGAGTAAACGGATGAAGCAGATTGAACGGATAGTGATTCTGCAAAACAAGTTTTAGAAATCCGCTTTATCCGTTCAATCCGCTTACAAGAAACAGGAGTTGAATAGTTACACTTGTTTTTAGTATCTTTCAATGCATGCCAAAGCACAGGACAATCGAATGCCGTATGATGAAAATGCCGAGATCGTGTAGTATCTTTTTTTCCATTGCCCTGGCATTTTCTTTTCGTGGCTGCGAGGAAAAATCGCTACAAAGAGAAGCGTATTCGGTCACTATGCCTTCTGGTTCAAGCGTGACTTGGGACCCATTCCTCGATACTTTGCAAGTCCGCACTTTGAAATTCTTTCTCGAAACCACCCATCCCAACACCGGTTTGACGCCCGATCGTTGGCCCACGCCCGCGCCTTCGAGCATTGCGGCCGTCGGTTTTGCGCTTACGGCTTATGCCCTCGCCACTGAGCGGCAAATGATTACACGACCGGAAGCCGCGCAACGCACACTCAATACCCTGCGCTTCTTTTGGCGGCTGCCGCAACACCAGCAGGCCGATCAGGTCGCGGGCTACAAGGGTTTCTTCTATCACTTTCTCAAAATTCCTGAAGCCACGCGTGCATGGAAGTGCGAACTGTCCTCCATTGACACGGCAATCTTGCTGGCGGGCGTGTTGTTTGCACAATCCTATTTCGATGGCGACCACGAAGCGGAGCAAAGCATTCGCACATTCGCCGATTCGCTTTACCGGCGCGTTGATTGGAATTGGTTTATGTCCGATACCACCGGCGTGAAGACCTCGTGGCTCCCCGAAAAAGGTTTTGGCCCGTATATTTGGGATGGCTATGATGAAGCCATGATACTCTACATTCTCGCCCTGGGCTCACCCACACATCCTCTGCCGGAAAGCGTTTGGCAAGTCTGGATCAAGCCCTACGTTTGGGCGAAATATTACGGACTCGAATTCGTCAGTTTCGGGCCGTTGTTCGGCCACCAATATTCGCATTGCTGGATTGATTTTCGCGGCATACTAGATGACTACATGAAAACCAAAGGCCTGGATTACTTTGAAAACTCACGGCGCGCGACGTATACCCATCAAGCTTACGCCAAAGAAAATCCGCGCGGATATCGCGATTATTCGGAAAGCATTTGGGGTTGGACCGCCTGCGACGGGCCCAAGGACACAACGTTTACAAGTGCCGGCACCCAGCTCAAATTCTGGTCTTATCGCGCGCGCGGCGTCTCATTTGATTGGATCGAAGATGACGGCACCATGGCGCCCACCGCTGCCGGCGGGTCGGTCGCATTTGCGCCTGAGATTTGCATTCCCGCCCTCAAAGCCATGCGCGCCCGATATGGCACCTTGCTCTGGAAAGAATACGGCTTTCTCGATGCTTTCAATCCTTCTTATGTCACGCCGAAAACACCCCAAGGCTGGTTTGACCATGACTATCTTGGCATCGATCAGGGCCCGATTGTGATCATGATCGAAAATTTGCGCAACGGCTTCGTGTGGAACGTGATGAAGAAGAATAAATATATCGTGACCGGCTTGCAACGCGCAGGTTTCACGGGCGGGTGGTTGGATGCCATGAAGTGAGGCAGGGAGCACCTCATATCCTCGAGACCCTGGGGTCCACGTCTCGACCGTACTCCGTGTGATGCCTCAAGACTGTGAGTTCTCCACGGCTGTTTGACGCAGAGGGTCTCCGCCGCATTCCACGAAGACCGTGGCAACGGGAAACGAGCAAGGAAAGGCCGCGATGAACTTCAATTATTCTCGCAGAAAATTTCTCGCTTCAATGAGCCACGCCGCCTTTGCGTTGCCTTTCTTGGGCGCCGGGGGGCCTTCACAATCTCGAGATCACTCATCCGCCCGGCAAAGGAACATTATTTTCATTCTCAGCGACGACCATCGTTTCGACTTTCTCGGCTTCCTCGGCAAACCGCGATTCTTGCACACGCCTCATCTCGATCGTCTCGCGCGCCAAGGCGCGCATTTGCAAAATACCTTTGTAACCACCTCGCTGTGCTCTCCCAGTCGCGCTTCGATTTTGACGGGCAAATACCCGTTCGCCCACGGCGTCGTGGACAATGACAGTCCGATGCCGCCGGGCAATGTCTTCTTTCCTGTTTATTTGCAGGAGGCCGGATACAAAACCGCGTTTATCGGCAAGTGGCACATGGGCAATCACACTGACGAGCCGCAGCCGGGGTTCAATCGCTGGGTAAGCTTTCCGGGACAAGGCGTGTACTATGATCCCGAATTCAACGTTGACGGCTCGCGCAAAAAACACCTCGGCTACATCACCGATCTATTGACGGACTATGCCGCGGAGTGGATCACGGCGCAGCGCGACCACCGCTTCTTTCTCTATCTTTCTCATAAGGCCGTGCATGCCATGTTCGAGCCGGCAAAGCGTCATTTGGGCAGATATGAAAAGGTGGCGCTCGAATATCCCGCCACCATGCCGGATACCGAGACGAACTATCGCAACAAGCCACATTGGGTGCGGGCGCAGCGTAATAGCTGGCATGGCGTCGATTACATGTATCATGGTGAGATGGATTTCGATACGTTCTACCGCCGCTATTGCGAGACGTTGCTCGCGGTAGATGATAGCATCGGCCGGCTTCTGGAGGCGCTGAAGAAAAATGGCTTGCTGGAATCAACATTGATTCTTTTCTCCAGCGACAACGGTTTTTCTTTCGGCGAACATGGTTTGATCGACAAGCGGCACATGTACGAAGAATCGGTGCGTATTCCTTTATTGGCGCATTGCCCTGAGCTGATCAAGCCCGGCACAAAAATAGCCGAGTTCATTCAAAACGTCGATTTTGCGCCAACGATTTTGGAAGCAGCCGGCTATCAAGTGCCGCAAGACATGGACGGCAAATCATTTTTGTCTTTGCTCAAAGGCGAGAAAATGCCGTGGCGGGAGGCGATTTTTTGCTTCTATTTCTGGGAGCGACCGTTCCCGCACACGCCGACGATGCTGGGTATTCGCACGGCGCAATACAAATACATCACCTACCACGGCATTTGGGATACCGATGAGCTGTATGATATGCGCAGCGATCCCGAAGAGAAGGAAAACTTGATCGAGCAAACGGAGCACAAGGAGCTGATCGAGACCCTGCGCCGGCGCATTTTCGATTGGCTCGAAGAAAAGAAAGCCACTGCGATTCCATTGCGCCGCAGCGGCTTATGGCAGGCTGCCGAGAGGAACGTGCATTTTGATCATTGAGGAAAATGCTCAAGATTTGCGATAGTTTCATGTTCGCCCAAAGCAAAAGCGCACGCAGAGACGCAAAGGAAACGCAAAGTCTATTTCCATAAACTGTCTATGAAACCTTTGGAGGGTAAGTCATCGCCCCACAAGAAGGTAAAATTTTCTGAAGCGTGGGATTGGTTGATATCCCACGGAGTGAACCTTTGAGTAAACGAGTTGTTTGAGCGAAGAGCGCAAGTGCGCGGAGCGAGAACAACGAGCCTCAAGTTGTAGATTTTGTCTCTATCACTGTTTATGTTCGGGTAATCATGAATACGCCGAAGGCGTTAGACACCAGAGCCGAGGGTAGCGCGCAGCGCACCCTCGGTAAGTGAACATTACCATCAAGAACTCTGAAAGAGTTCAACAAAAACTGGGGGCAAGCATGCCGCAATCGCTCGTACAGGTCTATTTACACATTGTGTTCTCTACCAAGCAACGGCGGCCTTTTTTGAACGACCAGAACTTGCCGGAGAAGCCACACGGCTACATGGCCGGTATCTGCAAAAATCTCAACTGCGCGGCGCTGAAAATCGGCGGTATCGAAGATCATACGCACCTCCGAACGCGCCACTCAAAGATCTTGACGATTTCGGATTTCTTGCGTGAGCTGAAGCGTTCATCATCGAGATGAACGCTATGTCTGGGATTAAATGTATTTGTGTGGAACCCCGATTGGGGTTCCAGTGAATTGGGATATTGCTTCCCAGGGCGCCCATCGGCTGGGCGCCCTGGGCTGTGGAGTGAAACGCCTTCGGCGTAGTTGAAGAAAAACGCCTAAAATTATGGCCTATTCACTGCAACCCATAGTCCTCACAAATACAAATCAGGGTAACAGTGCACTAAAACAAAAGAGATCCCGTATAGATCAGCAGTTTTGGTTGCCTATGCAATACATAGTGAACGGCTTGGAAGGATAGACTTCTCATTATTTTCTCTGCGTAACCTTAGCGTCTTTGCGACTTTGCGTGCGCTTTTCGTCTTAGGCAAATCCAAGAGCTTTTTCTGTGCGATTTTTATTTTGCTGCAATTTTCACGCAGACGTGCCCGATCCAATGAAAAAAACTGCTTTCTCCATTGCGTTGTCTCTGGCCATTGCGGCAGTTTTAGCAATACTCATATCAGCCTGCCAAAATTCGATCGAGGCGAAGACCGTGATCAAATTTTGGGCCATGGGCGCTGAAGGTGAGCACGTGCAAAAGCTCATGCCGGAATTCCAGCGTCGCTATCCTGACCTCGAAGTCAAAGTTCAAGGCATACCCTGGACGGCTGCCCACGAAAGGCTGCTCACCGCTTACGCCGGCAATTCGCTGCCGGATATGTGCCAGCTTGGCAACACCTGGATTCCAGAATTCACTTTGCTCAATGCGCTCGAGAATCTGGAACCGTGGATTGCAGGATCGGCTGTCGTACTCCCGGAGAATTACTTCTCAGGCATCTGGCAAACCAACGTCATGGCCAGCGCAGCTTTTGGCGTTCCCTGGTACGTGGACACGCGCCTGCTGTTTTATCGCCGGGATATTTTACAACGCGTGGGCTTCGCACATGCGCCGCACACGTGGGACGAATGGTACGAGGTCTCGAAGAAGATCAAACAACTCGCGGGAGGGCAGGAGAAGTATGCCATTCTGCTCCCAACCAACGAATGGGTGCCGTTCGTGCTCGCCGGACTGCAAACCGGCTCGGCGCTGCTCAGAGACGGTGACCGGTACGGCGATTTCAGCGGTCCGGAATTTACTGCCGCGTTCGAATTCTTGATGCGATTCTATCGCGAAAAGCTTGCACCGGTGGGCGTTACGCAAGTCACCAACATCTATCAAGGCCTGGCCGAAGGCTTCTTCTCGATGTACATCACCGGGCCATGGAACATCGGTGAGTTTAAGAGGCGGTTGCCTGTGGCATTGCAGGACAAGTGGATGACTGCGCCGATGCCGGGCCCGACCCCAGGCCAGGCCGGACTCTCCCTGGCCGGAGGCTCCAGCCTGGTGCTCTTCAGGAAATCGCAGAAGAAGGAGGCAGCTTGGAAGCTCATCGAGTATTTGTCGCAGGCTCGAATCCAACTCGAGTTCTACAAAATGACCGGCGATCTACCAGCCGTTCGCGCAGCCTGGCAGGATACTTCCTTCACCAATAACGTCTACATCCAAGCGTTTTACGAGCAACTCGAGCATGTCGCACCGACACCGAAGATTCCGGAATGGGAGCAAATTGCCATGAAAGTGCAGCAATACGCCGAGATCGCTTCCCTGCAGCAGAAATCAGTGCCCGAGGCGCTGGCGGCGCTAGATCGCGAAGTCGATCTCATTTTGGAAAAGCGCCGGTGGATGTTAGGGCAGAAGTAGTTTTAGGATTGTCAGGCTAGATATCCGATCAAATGAAACAAACTTTTCGCCCACGGAAATGAAGCTGCCACGGAAAGAAACCTACTCTTCAATTCCGTGGCAGTTCCATTTCCGTGGGTGATTATTGAGTTTCGGCTTCAAATCGCCAGGTTCCGACAAACCAATGAATAACGCCTCGCCACCGCGCGCCCTCAGCGTCGAGATCAAGAGTATTCGCCGCGCCGCCTACTTGTTTCTCGCACCCGCGCTCGTCCCCATCTTCCTCTTTTTCTTCGTACCGGCGCTGGCGGCATTGGTGTTGGGCTTCACGGATTTCGACGTCTATGCACTGGCCAATTTCGAATACGTGCGTTTTGTTGGCCTCAAAAACTACCGCCAACTGCTCGGTGATTCGTTGTTCTGGCAGGCGATGCGCAACACCTTTTATTACGTGCTGGTGGGCGGGCCACTCTCCATCGCCGCTTCGCTGAGCACGGCACTCTTGCTCAATTCCAAGCTGGTACGCTTCCGAGGTTTCTTTCAAACAGTGTACTTCGCACCCGTGGTGACGACGCTTGTGGCCGTGGCCGTGGTGTGGCGCTTCCTGTATCACCCGCGTTTTGGCTTGTTGAACTATGCCCTCGGTTTTTTCGGCGTCGCACCGATCGATTGGCTGGGTGATCCGTTCTGGGC
This sequence comes from bacterium, assembly GCA_050732395.1. GTDB lineage: Bacteria > Zhuqueibacterota > Zhuqueibacteria > Zhuqueibacterales > Zhuqueibacteraceae > JBIOXB01. The sequence continues at coordinate 82,554 of JBOHQX010000033.1, read as the reverse complement.
CATGCCGGCGATCATCCTGATGTCGATTTGGAAGAGCTTCGGTTACAACATGATCATCTTCGTGGCGGGATTGCAGAATATTCCAACACAACTGTATGAAGCCGCGCGCATGGACGGCGCCAATGCCTGGCAGCAGTTCAAGAGCATCACTTTGCCGATGCTGGCGCCTACCACCGTCTTCGTCAGCATCATCGCCATGATCGCCAATTTCCAGCTTTTTACCGAGCCTTATGTCATGACTCAAGGCGGGCCGGTCAACAGCACGTTGAGCATCGTGCTGTTGATGTATCAACAAGGTTTTCGCTGGTGGAACTTGGGGTATGCGGCGGCGATCGCTTTTGTGCTGTTCGGAGTGATCTTGCTGGGATCGCTGCTTCAGTCCAGATTGCAGAAGCGCACTTCGTAGCATCCTTGAATCAGAATATCGTCCAACGGATTGAAAATCGACCAACGGATGCAGAAGCCAAAGGAAAAAACGAAGGCCACGAAGAACGCAGCGCGGCCTAGCCCGAGAGGGGGCGAAAGCCGGCTTGTTGCCCTTTGGCGCCCGCAACCAAAAAGCAAAGACTCACGCAGAGTTTCGCAGAGACTCGCAAAGACTGAAGCATTTGTTGAACGTGGCACAAAAATTACTTGAAACTCCCGACGCTTCACTGCCATACAACAAGACTTACTCTGCAATCCAACGTGTAGAACGTTGTCTTTTTATCAAAGTTTTTTGCTTGCGATTCTGCCGGCCGGAGAGTCTCTGCGAATCTTTGCGAAGCTCTGCGTGAGTCTCTTTTGGTTGCGGCTACGCCGCGCTGAGTTACTCCGTGCGCTCGGTGTCGCTGTGTTGAAAAAGGCACCAACAAAGACGTGAAAAACTCTCTGAATTCTGTTCCAAGTTTGATGCGCCAATCGCATAACCGAGGTATGTTGTAATGCAAAACCTTGGCAAAACCCTGATCATCAGCCTCGCGATCATCATGGCCGCGGTCACGCTGACGCCGGCGTTGTGGATGGTCTCCGCTTCTTTCATGGCCTCCGGAGAAGCCAGTACCTTTCCGCCCAAGCTGTTACCCGCCAACGTGACTTTCGAGCACTACTTCACGTTGTTCACGCGCCTGCACCTTTGGAGTTATCTCCTGAACAGCCTGATGATCAGCGTGAGCGTGACTTTGATTTCGCTTTTCTTCAATTCGATGGCGGGCTATGCCTTCGCAAAGTATCGCTTCCCCGGCAGGGACCGGCTCTTTCGTCTGCTCGTGGCGGAAATGGTGATTCCTGCGCAGGTGACGACGCTGCCGCTGTTCCTTATGTTGAACAAAGTGGGGCTCATCAATACCTACCTCGGCGTGATCGTCGCGGGCATGGCGACGATCTACGGCATTTTTCTGATTCGGCAATTCGCGCTCTCGATTCCCGACAGTTTGATTGAAGCTGCGCGCATGGACGGCTCGAGTGATTTCCGCATTTACTGGTCGGTGATTCTGCCGCTGTGCAAACCCATTCTCATCACCCTCGCCATTTTCACCTTTATGGGCACGTGGAATGATTTTCTCTGGCCGCTCATCGTGTTGACAGACGACTCGATGTACACGCTACCGGTCGCGCTGGCCAATCTCACCGGAGAGCACGTGCAAGATACGGAGCTGATGATGGCCGGCGCGGTCATCACGATTTTGCCGGTGATGATCGTGTTCATTGCGCTACAGAAGTACTATATCAGCGGGATCATGGCGGCAGGGTTGAAGGAATAAGAAGTGGCCCCCGGCTTGTTTCGCGCAGTTGCCCTGCACTTCTTATGCTTCCGGCGCACGCTTGGACCGCCTGTTGCGTTTCTTCAGAGTTCCCTCAAGTCCGGATTGCACCACGCCGGAGTTTGCGCAGTTTCCCACGAGAATCGGTATTGGAGATGAGGTGAGAATTGTGTATATCTGCTCTGTCATTATTATTGGAATTCCCGAGTGCGCCCAGCCAATGGTCCATTTATCTTCCACAGAGACCGTAAAATGAACAAGAAGAAATCCTCTTCAAAGCCCGCTCGCGGAAGTGCTTTCTCCCCAAGAAGAGGTGCGCAGGCCAAAACGATCATAAAGGGCCGCAAGACGAATCTGCAGGAAGCTCCGGCACCTCGCGAAATTTTGCCTCCGGAATTCTCACCGTCGAGGGAGAAATCCTTTCACATTGTCGGTATTGGCGCCTCGGCTGGCGGGCTGGAAGCCTTCACACAGTTGCTCGAGAAGCTGCCAGCGAATACCGGTATGGCCTTTGTTTTGGTTCAACATTTAGCCCCCAAGCACGAGAGCTTGCTGACGGAGCTGCTCTCGCGCGCGACCAGGATGCTGGTCAAAGAAGTGACCGACGGGATGCCGGTGGAGTCCGACCGCGTATATGTCATTCCGCCCAACACGGATATGGCCATTGTGCAGGGCGTCTTGCGTCTCATGCCGCGCTCAGAAGGGCACGGGCAGCCGCACATGCCCATCGATCACTTCTTGCGCTCGTTGGCGGAAGACCAAAGGAGCAAGGCCATTGGAGTGATTCTGTCCGGCACTGCTTCGGACGGTGCTTTGGGGTTGAAGGCGATTAAAGTCGAAGGCGGCATCACTTTTGCACAAGATGAAGCCACGGCGAAATATCATGGGATGCCGCGCAGCGCCATTGCAGCCGGCTACGTGGATTTTATCCTCCCGCCGCGAGAAATCGCTAGCGAGCTTGCCCGCATCGGTCGCCATCCCTATGTCAACCGGGTCAAGCCTGAAAAAGTGGAGGAGTTGTTGGCGGACGATGAGAGCAATTTCAACCGGATTCTCCACCTGTTGCGCCGTGCCACCGGCGTTGATTTCAACTATTACAAACCCACCACCATTCAGCGGCGTATTATGCGGCGCATGGTGCTTCACAAAATCGACGAGCTCAAGAACTATGTTCCCTATCTTCAGAACGATGCCAAAGAGCTGGATGCCTTGTATAACGACATTCTCATCAATGTGACCGGTTTCTTCAGGGATCCGGAGGCGTTTCAATCGTTATCTGAAAGGGTTTTTCCCAATATTTTGCGAAATCTCGGATCGGGGGACTCTATCCGGATCTGGGTGCCGGGATGCTCGACCGGCGAGGAGCCTTATTCTATCGTCATCGCTCTGCTGGAATTCCTGGGCGAACGTGCCACCAATACGCCGATACAGATTTTCGCAACGGATATCAGCGACATGGCTATCGAAAAAGCCCGCGCCGGCGTCTATGAAGAGGGCGAGATTCTACAATTCCGCGGCCGCACCGGCTTTTATCTCGAGCCTGCAGCCGGGGAGGCCAGTTTAAACGTGTTGCGCATGGCGCGCGAAGGCTTGATGTTTGATCTCCGTACCGCCATCCACATGGCACGAAAGGAGGGAACCCGGGTCAGAAAGGAGGGCGTGTCGGTTAGATTCAATGGGCAAATGCGGGAAATTCTTCTCGAAGTCATCCCCATCAAATCACCCCAATCCAAAGAGTGCTTCTTTTTGGTGTTGTTTGTGGAGGCGCAGCGCCAAGCCACGCCGGAATCGAAGAAGAGCAATCTTCAGCCCAGGAAGCCGGACAAAGAGAGGAGCCGAGCGCAGGAACTGGAGCTCTCGCGCTTGAAAGCAGATCTGCGTGTCACCAAGGACTATCTGCAATCGATCATCGAAGAGCAGGACGCCACCAACGAAGAGCTGCGTTCAGCCAACGAGGAGATTCAGTCGAGCAACGAGGAGCTGCAAAGCACCAATGAGGAGTTGGAAACCGCCAAGGAGGAGCTGCAATCGACCAATGAAGAGCTGACCACGGTGAATGAAGAGCTCGAAAATCGCAATATTGAGCTCAGCCAGGTCAACGATGATCTGATCAATTTGTTTGCCAACGTGCATATTCCCATCATCATGCTGGGAAACGATCTGCGGCTGCGACGTCTCACCCCGATGGCGGAAAAAGTCATGAACGTGATCCCAACGGACGTCGGGCGCGGATTTGCTCAAAGAAATCGCCGAACGCAAGATAACCGAGGCCAAGTTTCGCCATCTGTTGGAAGCAGCACCGGATGCCATCGTCATTTGCGACTCCGAGGGCCGCATCGTGCTGGTCAACAACCAGGCGGAAAAAATGTTTGGTTACAGCCGGGGCGAATTAATCGATCGGCCGGTGGAAATGCTCTTACCCGAGCGTTTTCGCGAAAGGTTCCAATTGCACCGCAGCAGTTACCTTGCCGACCCTCGCCTGCGGCCCATGGGCACCAATCTGGAGCTGTATGGTCGCCGTAAGGAGGGCTCGGAGTTCCAGGTCGAGATTAGTCTCAGCCCTCTCACCACCGCCGAAGGCGTGCTGATCACCAGCGCCATCCGCGATATCACCGCGCGCAAGCAGGCCGAGAGAGTCATGCTCTACGCCGAGAGCATCGTGGATACCGTGCGCGAGCCGCTCCTGGTTCTCAATGGCAATCTGCAGATCGAAAGGGTCAATCGGGCGTTTTACAACACCTTCCAGGTCACAAAGCAAGGAAACGGAGAATCGGCTCATTTACGAGCTTGGCAATCGTCAATGGGACCTTCCCAAGCTCAGGCAGTTGTTGGAAGAGATTCTTCCGCAGAATACTTTTTTTGAGAATTTCGAGGTCGAACACGATTTTCCACAACTCGGGCGCAGGAAGATGCTGCTCAATGCCCGGCGCATCGCTCAAACGGATAATCGGGAACCGATGATCTTGCTGGCCATCGAAGACATTACCGAGCGATAGTCTTGACAAGGTATCGTATGCCAGGAGGCGCTAAAGTGGAAGTAGTTGGCAACGCCGAACGAAAAGCTGTTCACTTTAGGTCGAAGCGAACATGAATTACGACAAATGGACCAAGGCCGAGTTGATCAAGGCGCTCCTGTCTCTGAAATCATTCAGCGAAAGCGTAACCTCAGCGGATGCGCAACAACGCCTGTTGCACGATTTACAAGTGCATCAGATAGAGCTGGAGATGCAAAACCGGGAGATGCAGGAGACACAACTAAAGCTGGAAGCATCGCGCGATCGCTACGCCGAGCTTTACGACTTTGCTCCCCTCGGCTATATGACCTTGGACAAACGTGGCTATATCATCGAGATCAATCTCACCGGCGCTGAGCTGCTGGGCATGGAGCGTAGGCGGTTGTTGGGCATGCGCTTTTTCGGCTTCGTGGCCAAGGGTGATGCCCCAAGATTGCGGGAGCATTTGGCGCGGCAGACTTCCGGCAATTGCAAAGTGGTGACCGACCTGAGGTTGCTCCCCAAAAACGGCGTTCCTCTTGAAGTGGAGCTCGCAAGTAGCCCCGCCTCCGCACCCGATCCCCTCGGCAAACTTTGTCGAACTGTCATCCACGACATTTCCGCGCGCAAACAGGCGGAACGGGCGCTGCGCGAGAGTGAAGCACGCTTCCGTCTCATGGCTGATCAGGCGCCGGTGATGATCTGGGAATCAGGCGTCGACGGGCTGTGCACATTTGTCAGCAAGACCTGGCTCGATTTCACGGGACGCTCTCTGGGACAGGAGTTGGGAAACGGCTGGGCGGAAAGGGTCCATCCAGATGATTTGCAGCATTGCTGGGATACCTATCAGTCGTCCCTAAACGCACGGCAGCCTTTCGAGATGGAATACCGAATCCGGCGCGCAGATGGCGTGTATCGTTGGGAGCAATTCGTTCATCCCGATGATCGTGAATGTTTTGTCGGCGCATATCTCGAATGCTATGCCCGCCGGGAGCCCTTTGAAGCGCAATGCCGATTCTTACGCCATGACGGCAAATACCGGTGGATGCAAACTTCAGGGTCGCCACGCTTCTCGCAGGTAGGGGAGTTTCTTGGCTACGTCGGCAGCACCGTGGACATCACCGACATCAAAGAGGCGGAGGAGAAAGCCCGTGGTCTCAATGTCAAGTTGGAAGAACTTGTCTCCGAACGTACGACGCAGCTCGAAGCAGTAGTCCTGAATTTGCACAGAGAAATCATCGAACGTCAAAGTACCGAAGAGCTGTTGCGTCTGCAGAGCTTTATCGTGCGCCACATGGCAGAAGGCGTGTGCCTGGTGCGGGACAGTGACGATCTGATTGTTTACGCGAATCCCAGGTTCGAGCACATGTTCGGCTATGGCCCGGGCGAGTTGAACGGCATACCGGCAACCACATTGTACTATAAGGGCGTTAACGAGAACGCTGACCTGACCGCGCAGCGCAGCATTGAGGAATTGCACAAAGTAGGCGAAGCCACGTACGAAGTCCATAACGTCCGGAAAGATGGTACGCCATTTTGGAGCCGGTCACACGCGGTGAGATTCGACCATCCCGAGTTCGGTATCGTATTCGTTGCCATCCACGAAGACGTCACCGCGCGCAAGCGGGTCGAGGAAGCACTGAGCCGTAGCGAAGAGAATTTTCGCACCCTGATCGAAAATACCTCTGACATTGTTTCGGTGGTGAATGCCGACGCTACCATTCGCTACGAAAGCCCATCCTTGGAGCGTGTGTTGGGGTACAAGCCCGAAGACAAAATCGGGAAGGACGCTTTTGAATTCATTCATCCGGAGGATGTGGCGCGCCTGCGCGAGAGTTTTGCTGAAATTATTAAGACGCCGGGCGCAATACGGTCCGCTGAATACCGTGCTCGTCATCGCAACGGCACGTGGCGTTTTTTCGAGACTGTCGGCAAGTCGATATGCAACGAAACCGGCTCGATCATGATCGTGGCCAATTCACGCGACACCACCGACCGCAGATTGGCCGATGAGCAAGTGCAATTTCTTTATCGCACCACGCAAGCGATCAATCACGCGCCCGATTTCCACGAGGCGGTGGCCATCGCCCTGCGTGAAATCTGCAACCTAACCGGCCTTGAGTATGGAGAAGCTTGGCTGCCCGTGGCCGAGGGCACGAGGCTCGAATGCAGTCCGGCCTGGCAGGGCGACAACCCCGACCTGCTTGCATTTCGCAAGTACAGTGAAGGGTTGAGTTTCGCCGTAAACGAGGGCTTGGCGGGCCGGGTCTGGGCCTCACAGCAGGTGGAGTGGGTAAGTGACTTGATGAAGCAGCCTGCCAGTCTATTCCGGCGTGCACCGCTGGTGCAGCAGTCGGGTCTGAAATCCGCCGTCGGCGTGCCGATCCTCGCGGAGGCGCAGGGGGTGGCGGTTTTGGTTTTCTTTTCAACCGAGGTTCATACCGAGGACCAACGTTTGACCGCCCTTTTCGCCACGGTTGCCGAACACCTCGGTGCCACCCTCCGGCGCAAGCAGGCGGAGCAGGAGCTGAAAAACTCGCGCGAACAGTTGCGTGAATACAATCTCCATTTGCAGACCGCGATCGAGCAGGAAAGAACGCGAATTTCCCGGGAGATTCACGACGAGTTGGGGCAAGCGCTGACGGCGTTGAAAATAGACTTGTCCTGGATAGCCAATCAAATTCCAGAGAAGGCCGAGAGCCTGCGCGCAAAAGCGCAAGCCATGTTTCAAAGCATCGGTCAAACCATTAAAACCGTGCAAAGAATCACCGCCGAGCTGCGGCCAGGCTTACTGGATGATCTCGGCCTGGCCGCCGCCATCGAATGGCAAACAACAGAATTTCGCGATCGCTGCGGTATTGCAACGGAAATTGATATTTTTCCGGAAGACATCGTCTGCGATCGTGAGCGCTCCACTGCGATTTTTCGTATATTTCAAGAAGCGTTGGTGAATGTCGCCCGCCATGCCGGAGCCACTACGCTTAAAGTCAGCCTGATGCTGCGGGAAAACAAGCTAGTGTTGAAAGTACGGGACAATGGTAAAGGCATTACCCCGGCGCAGATTGCGAGCGCGAACTCATTCGGCTTGATTGGCATGCGTGAACGTGTTCACCCCTGGGGAGGAAAAATAAAAATCAACGGTTTATCTGATAAAGGAACGATCGTTTTCGTGGTAATACCTTCGGGCTCTTGAAGTTCTCGTATCTCATCAAACGACGAGCCAACGCAGACACTGAAAGAAAGTTTCGCTCGCTCTGGTGGGACACATGTCACAGGCACGAATCTGGCAGTCACAGAATGCAGAAATGGGGAAACGTTATAGGACGGATACCGACAATTCCGCACGCCATCCCCGCACAGTTAAAACAGATTCTCTCTAATTGCAGATCAGGTTTATTTTCGCGAAATTAGTCCTGCAACGATCAAATGCCCGAGCCATTGCGATCTCGTCCGGCCAGTTCGTGCGCAAGGCTAATTCCGCCGAGAAAGTAAGCTTGGGCATTTTTGCAACGGCAAAACATCATGATAAAGGTCTTGATCGCAGACGATCATCCCATCGTTCGAGAGGGTTTGAAACTGATTATTCGTGCTACGCCCGACATTACGGTTGCCGGCGAAGCAAGCAACGCCCAGGAGGTGCTTGACCAGGTGATGTTACAAGATTTTCAAGTCGTCTTATTGGATATCTCGATGCCGGGAAGAAACGGGCTGGATATTTTGAAGCAACTCAAAAGCATGAAACCCGGCTTGCATCATCTGATTTTGAGCACACATCCAGAGGAGCAATATGCTTTGCGCGCCCTGAAATCGGGTGCCTCGGGTTATCTGACGAAAGATAAAGTTCCGGAAGAGTTGATCAATGCAATCCGCAAAGCTGCGCTTGGCGGAAAGTACATCAGCGCGGCGTTGGCGGAGAAATTGGCCTTCAATTTGTCCGGGGAGAAGGCCGAGTCGCCGCACCAAATGTTGTCTGATCGCGAGTATCAGGTGATGTGTATGATCGCTTCGGGCAAGACCGTGAAGCAGATTGGAGAGGAGTTGGCGCTCAGCATCAAGACCATCAGCACGTACCGGCGGCGGATTCTCGAAAAAATGCACATGAAAACCAATGCGGAAATCACTCATTACGCCGTCCACGAAGGGTTGGTCAACTGAGCTTTATGCACGTCTTCCTTTCTCCCCACCCGCACCTTCTCTCCGGGTGTGACGCCAGGACTGGAATAACCGACCATCGGACGCTTGGTCACATACTGATGCCCTGGTCGGATACACCCGGAGGGATTTACGTCGTGAATGCTGGTTTGTATTCAACGTCTCTTTGAAAGCGGAAGATTTTCTGAAGAAGCATGCGCCGTCTGGCTGGCCGGTACCGCAACTTGCACGAGAGGCCCGTGCGGCTTTACTTGCCCACGACTGGCCGCGAAACGTCAGAGAACTCGAGAATTCGATTATTCGAGGGATCAATCTTTGCCAAAGGGGCGCGGTTGAAGTCAAGGCTCTCGGAATTCCATCTGAACCAGCGAGCCTAACGGATGTTCCGGTAACCGTAGTCTCGCTGGAATCGTGCTCTTTTAAGACCATGAAGCAAGAAATGATCGAGAGGTTTGAAAAGGACTACATTGTCAGCCTCATGCGCGAGCACCGCGGAAACGTCAGCGCGGCCGCCCTGACTGCTGGCAAAGAGCGGCGTGAGATCGGTAAGATGCTCAAAAAATATCGAATTGATCCGAAGCTTTTTGACTCCCTATTGAAAGCGTGATATCGCGGCGAGCACCCGCTCTCCACAATTCCCGTGGCAAGCTTTGAACAAATTGGTGATTTCAGAGCACGACTCCTCATCATGACCGAACAAGGAACGAATTCACCCAGGAGGCATTTTGTGGCTTCGCTGCTTGCCATGGCCGCATCTGCCCTATTGTGGTATCTGATTTTCAACGCGATCGCGCGGCTGAAGTGAAAGTTGCCCCGCAGCAGCCGTTGCGGCGGACATTTCCAGCACGCGGTGGCAGCAGGGGTCGAAAGCAGACGGGGAATGTAAGGATATCGAAAGAAAAACAGCAATGGCTTGGAGTGCACGTCTCTCGTTCCACTACCAACACCTTCTCTTCGGGTGTGACACCGGAATTCGTTGACCCGCTATGGCGGTAGCAGGTCACATACCCACGCTCCGGCCCGTCACACCCGGAGAATTTTACTCAACGCCTATCCAAGGTACAGTTAGAGGCTACAACAGATTTTCAGACAAGCCCCTTAAGGGCCCCTTCGGGCTGAAAACCGCAGCCCTGAAGGCAGCCCCAGCGGATACGTGAAACCCAACGGATGAATGGACCAAGAGTTTTTTCCGTTGGTCTTCACGTATCCGTTGGTGAGAGGAAAGTTAGCATTTTATTTTAAATTTGCTTGACCAATCGCTTAAATCAGAGCGCCAAATCTGCCAAGCCAAAAGGCCTTTTCGGGATGCATTCTGAATGACCGAATGAAGTGTTTGGAAGGGAGGCGGGATCGGCTCGCGCCTCATTGATTCATTTTACGCCCATAGTCGAGTTGAGGATCCGTCGTCACGACGGGAAAACTTGGCACCACTACCGGAAAGGGCTCGTTCCGGCGGGTAGGGTCCAGCGCGCGGTTCGTCAATGCGATCTTTTGGAAGAGGTCCGCATCGATCTCGATTTCTTCATCGTACTTCGCTTGCAAGCGATCGACATAAGGATTCAAATCCGCTTCAATGATCTGCAGATATTTTTTTTCGAAGCTATTTTGCTTGCCCAGCGTTTTCAAATACCGGTTTTGTTGATACAAGAAAAACAGATTATCCTTCCAGATTTCCACGTTGCGTTGCACGGCTTCTACTTGATCGTATCCCTTCCAATACGCTTCCTGAGTCAGTTGTCGATCCCGCACCATGTTCATGATCGCCAATTTGAATTGCCCGGTAAAATCATCTCGCTTCAAGTCGTTTTTTCGTAAAACCAAGGGGTGAATTTTGATTTCGCGCTCGAAGTCTCGCACCGTCCAAACGTGGCCATCGATGCGAAACAATGGCTCGTCCAATATCAGTTCCGGGCTTTCGTCCAATTGGCGCAATACGTTCTCAGCATCCTCTTTGCACCAGAGCAGATTGCCGGCTAACGATCTTTTTTCCTGCAAGGCCTTGAAATAGTGCGACCCTACGAAGTCAGCCACTTTGAGAAATGTTTCCTGAAAGAACTCCAGCGTCTTGGCGCCCTTCGCCATCACAAGATAGGGCTGGAATAGAGTTTCGGCTTTATGGTGCATTACATGGGCGCAAACCTCGTGATCGAAAAGCGTCTGCGTTTCGCCGAAGTCAAAGCACGCTTTGAGATATGACTCCTGATAATACTGCCATTGCCGCATGGCCTGTTCTTTCCGCCCCTGCAAATACAATAAGAATTCCGGTTTCCGCGTCAGCTCGTTGTCTTCTCCTGCCTCCAGGGCGAGCAGCTTCTCGGCTATCAGCGAATTGAGCATGATTTTCTTGTGCACGTAGTCGTCGCCGCGGCAATAAGCCGGACGCGGCGCATATTCGGCGCGGCGAATGAATTCCTCCCGGGAAATCGTTTTGCCGCCGATGCGGGCTAGGTTTGTTTCTTGGGTGGCCAATTCTTTCTTCTTTCATTTGGTGTTTAAGCATCCTGCCGGAGGCACATCCATGACAAGCCGCTCACGCTCCTCGCAGGCATTGCGAGAAGAAGCAACCTCGATGATTGCCAACACGAAAACTCAAGATTGCTTCTTTGCGCTTCTCGCAATGGTGCGGCTACGCTGTGCCTCATCCAATTTCTTGACCGGGACAATGCACAAAAATCGCGCCAGCGGACGGTGGCAACGGATCGTCAAGAATACAGAAGATTGGGCGATTACGATCAGGAAACTTGAGGCGGGCTTTATCAGATTGATAATTCGCGATTATTGAATTGATAATGATTAGCGATTTTCGATTGACGATTTCAGATGCTGATCAGCCCTTCATAAGTCGACAATCGCAAATCGTCAATCGTAAATCAACTCATCAAGGAAGGATGGCATGCAGGGCCCCCGGGACTAGAGCATTGAGCAGAGCATAATTCCAGTCATTCACGGCGGCATTGTATACGCCGAAGCCGGCAATGAATTCCCAATAGTGCCAGCTCATCCCCCTGGCTTCGGCCATGCGCGCGACAAAAGCGGTCCAGCGCACGCGCGAGTCCATGTCGGCGGTGCTGTATGCGCCGAATTCGCCAATGTTCATCGGCCGGCCGTTCGCGGTGCCCCAGTTGCTGATGGCCGCAAAATCGTCACGCACCGCCTGTTGCTCCACCGGAGTGCCCATCCAGCTTGTGCCCAGCCAGGCTTCGCTGCCGGGAACCCATTCCGCGCCTTGATGCGTGAAGACGAGGGGATTGTAATAGTGCACGGCAACAATGATGTTTCTGTCAGTTGCCGGCAACTGCAGGCTGTTAAGCGCGGCCAGGTTGTACCAAAAGCCCGGCCCTACGATTAGTGTCCGTGTGGGATTTGTTCGCCGAATGATTGTGATCGCTTCTTGCAGATATTGATTCCACAAAGCGGTCGTAAGATTTGCATTGGGCTCGTTGAGCAGCTCGAAAAAAAGATCGCTGTGATGGTCGCGATAGTGGCCGGCCAGTTGTTCCCACAGGGAAAGAAACTTTGCTTTTTCCGTTGCGGGATTTTGCATGATCTCTTCAAAATGATGCAGATCAATCACCACCGCAAGATTTCGTGCCAGCGCTTCGGCCACCGCCCAATCGACGCGGCTCAAAAAACCTGCATCGATGGTATATGGCGCCAGGGCCGAGGCATGCGCCGACCAGCGAATGGGAATGCGCACGGAATTGAAGCCTGCGCTTTTGATCCAATCGAAATAGTCGCTCTGAAGAGTCACGCCCCACTCGCCTTCATTCGGCGCTTCCAGGGCATTGCCAAGATTCATGCCCCGCCCCAGACGCGCATTTTGAGTGAACGCATTTGCCGGCGTCTCATCTTTCGGAGTGAGGGGATTGCCGGAGTCCTGGGAACAGCTCGTGGCAAAGAACGCGAGGGCGGCAGCGGGTATGAGAACCAATCGGTTTGTGTAGTGGCGCATTTTTGATCTTGAAGTTATGTATTTGGTTTGGTGGAGCTGGCAATGCGAAAGAACCGTAGCCAGCGGCAAGACGTGCCGCGGTAGAGGCTAATATGATCCAGCCTCATCATTTGCGGAAAGGCTATGGAGCAGGAAAATAACCCCGATCAATGACCGTTTGCAAGGAAAATATGTAAAAGGTAACGCAGCTTCATGGTACCAAGAGCGCCGCGCGACCCCGTGGAATCATCTAAACGTCCACCACAAAGCAAAGAGCATCACCGCCAATCCGATGGAGGCAAAAACATTCAGTTTGTGTCCGGCCGTTCTTTCATTCAAGATTTCGCCGGCTTCTGCCCAGGTGAGATGGGTCAGCTTCTTTCGATTGGGCGCTTCACCCAACAAGCTGACGACCACTAAAACCGCGGCGCAGACCACGAACAGGAAGATGGCGTAGTGCAGAAAATTTATCGTGGCAACGTAACGCAAAAATTCGTTAGAAAGTGGAGAAAGCTTGTGTTGGAGCTCGAGAAAAAAGCGCATCGCGCCGAGCACGAGGCCCGTGACCAGGGCGGCAACTGCCCCGGCGCCGTTCACGCGATTCCACAACACACCAAACAAAAAACACGCGGCGATCGGCGGGGAGACGTAGGCTTGTACGCTTTGCAGATAGACGTACATGCGCTCATCGCTCAACAAGCCGATGAATGGAATCCACAACAATCCCAGGAGCACCATGGCGCCCGTGGCGAAGCGGCCAAAGCGCACGGCGGCGCATTCGTCGGCCTCCGGGCGCCATCTTTGATAGATATCGATCGTGAGCAGGGTAGAGGTAGAATTGAACATGGCGCTGAGCGATGACATCAAGGCTGCCAATAATCCGGCCACAACCAGGCCCTTCACGCCGGGAGGCAATAAGGTCGTCACCATCCAGGCATAGGCCCGGTCGCCGGTCACCTGCCCGTTCGACAACGCAAAGGCGATGATACCCGGCAGCACCAGAATGAACACCGGCAGAATTTTCAGAAATCCGGCGAAAATCGCCCCGCCGCGCGCGTGATCGAGATTTTTCGCACTCAACACGCGTTGCACGATGTATTGATCCGTGCACCAGTACCAAATGCCCAGAATAGGTGCACCGAACACAATGCCGGTCCAGGGGAAATCCGGATCGCTCATGGGCTTGAACATGCTCCAATAGTCCGGCGGTGTGCTCGCCACCAATGCCTCCCAGCCACCAACGCGATCCAGGCCGATGAGTGTGAGCGTAATGGATCCGGCGATCAGGATGACCGTTTGAGCAAGATCGGTATAAATCACCGCCGCCAGTCCGCCGAGCACCGTGTATACGCCTGTGGCCATCACGATCACTACCGCCGAAGTGTACAGATTCCAGCCGGCGACGGCGTGCAGCAGAATGCCGCCGGCATAGAGTGAAATCGAGATTTTGGTGAGCACGTAAGCAATGATCGAGACGATGGAGAGATAGTAACGCGCTGCGCCATTGTAACGGCGCTCCAAAAATTCCGGCATCGTGAACACCCCGGATTTCAGATAGAACGGCGTGAACACCCAGCCGAGCAACAAAATGACCAAAACCGCGAGCCATTCAAAATGTCCCACCGCCAAGCCGGATTTCGAGCCGGTGCCGGAGAGGCCGAGAAAGTGTTCGCTCGATATATTGGTGGCAAACAGCGAGGCGCCGATGGCGATCCAGCCCATGTGCCGTCCGGCGAGAAAATATTCCTCGCGATTCGCGCCACGATTGCGGCATGAGATTCCAACCACCAGAACCATGAAAAAATAAGCTGCAATGATGATGAAATCGACGGTAGCGAGCGAACCGGTCATAGGCTATCCTTTATTTTGGAGTGGGAACATAAGGAGAGCTTGGCCCCAAGTTGCCATGCCGAAAAACCTGCGCGCGATTTTGCCAGGCTTCAAGACAATAATAATGCCAGGCAAACGACGGATTTACTCGCTGTGAAACGCTTAGAATTGCATTAAGCTACTCGGTGGGATTATCACTGTGATAAGCGGGCGTTATAGTCTTGATAAGAACACCGGGCAGATCCGAGGTTTTGAGTTTCCAAAATAGGTATTGTTATCAATTGAGCAGTTTGCTAAATTTAAAGTATTGTAAAGTACCAGGAGACTTACCCATGTTGACCACTGGCCAAGCGAAAGAAATCTTGAAGGCGCTGAGCGTTTTGCCGCCAGAACAGGTGCTGGAGGTACAGCATTTCGTTCTCTTTCTAAAAGACCGCTACAGCCATCAGCAACTGCTCGATGAAAGCGATAACTGGTCTGACAAGGATATCCACGATCTGACTGTTGCGGTACTAAAACACGCGGAGCAGAGCTTGCAATAGACTGGGGGAAACAATGATCAAATCGGGTGATATTGTGACAGTGGATTTTCCAGGGGCAATGGGAATAAAGCGGCGTCCGGCAGTTGTCTTATCAACGGAGCTCTATCACACCTACCGTCAACGAGCGTTCTAACAATTGGACATCTCTCGGATCGTGATTGGAAAGAAGTACAGCACAGGCTTCACACCGCCCTGGCTGTCTGACAGGACTAGACCTAAGGAACTCGTGCAGGCGATGAGCGTGTTACAGCCTGAACTGGCATTGTAGGTGCAGCTGCTTATTCATTTTCATAGCAATTTAGCACCATGCTCTTGCTGCACAAGATTCCTCCTGATTCGAGAGAGGATGCAAGAATAAACAGCACATCAATTCACTTCAGCCCCAGCTTCTTGCACATGCGATGATAATTCGGCGGCGCCAGGCCGAGCACGCGAGCGGCCTCGGCGTCCGAGTGCGTGTTCTCGCGCACGAAACGAAAATATCTTTCCTGCACCGTTTTTTCGATCTCACGCCAAGGCAACATCTGGTCCTGGCTCCACCAATTTCCGGGCGGCTTGTCATCGGAATGAGCCGGTTCAGAGGGCAGACCCAATGCCGCCTTGACCTGAATTGCCGTAATCATTTCGGACCGGCTGAAGAGCAGGCGCTGAATCACACTCTGCAGCTCGCGCACGTTGCCGGGCCAGTCATATTGCTCTAAAACGCGTAGCGCCTCTTCGCCCAGTTCCGGCGGCTCCTGACCCATTTCCGCGCCAAGGACCTCGATGAAATGGTCGATGAGAACGGGAATGTCTTCGCGGTGCTGCGCCAGCAAAGGAACGGAGACCGAAACCACGTTCAAGCGATAATACAAATCCTCGCGAAAACGCCGCGTGGCCACTTCCTTTTGCAAATCCTGATTGGTGGCAGCGATGACGCGCACGTTGACCTTGACTTTGCCGGTGCGGCCGATCTTGTCAATCTCGCCTTCTTGAATCACGCGCAGCAGCTTCGATTGTGCCGACAGCGGCAATTCGGTGATTTCATCCAAAAAGATCGTGCCGCCCTCGGCGATTTCGAACAGGCCCTTCTTGTTCGCGCTCGCGCCGGTAAAGGAGCCTTTCTCGAATCCGAACAGCTCGCTTTCAATCAAATGATCCGGCAGGCTGCCGCAATTGATCGGCACGAAATTCTCGAATCTTCTCTTGCTGAGATAATGAATGTTCATGGCCACCAGCTCTTTGCCCGTGCCGGAGGCGCCGAGGATCATGACATTGGCGTGGGCGCCGGCATAGCGTTGAATCTGGTCGCGCAGGCTTTGCATGGCCGGCGACGCACCGATAATCCGCTTGCGCTGCAGGATTTCTTGAACGTTTTCTTCCAGCTTCTTCGCCGAAAACTGCTGCGCTTGAATCAACTTTTTCTTTTCATAGGCATTGATGAGGTTCAGCACGAAATCGGTGGGCTGGTAGATGAATTCTTCGATGTCGCCCGGATACTTCGTGCAGAACCACATCGCGCCGGCTTCGAGCAACTGGTTGGCGAATTGAAAATCGGTGATGTTCATGGTCATTTTGGTGATCACGATGATCTGCAGCGCCGGATCGATCTCCTTGATTTTGCGAATGAGGTTTTCGCCGATGAGGCCGCCCGCAATCTGAAAATCCATGATGATCACGTCGATCTTGTGACCGTCTTTTTCAATGCGCTGCAACGCCTGCCGCCCGTCCGAAACCACGTCGAGAATATGCAAGCGGTCGGCGAAAGGCCGCAGCGTGTTGCGCACGCGGCGCACGTCGTAGACTTCGTCTTCAATCAATAAAATATTGATGGGCTCGTTAATTTTCATGGGGAATGATCAAGGTAAATTGGCATCCGCCCTCGGGAAGATTCTCCACGTCCAATTCCCACCCGCATCTTTGCTTGGAAATTTCATAGGCCAGGTAACAGCCGTAGCCGCCGTTCTGCCCGTCATCTTTCGTCGAAATATGCTCGAGAAAAAGACGCTTGACGCCGTCCGGATTCGCTTCCAGCAGCGCCGGCTCAATGCCTTTGCCGTTGTCGGCGATGATCAGACGTGATTGCTTGCGCACGGGATCGAAGCGCGTTTGTACGGATACGGTCACGCCTCCTTCGCCGCTGTGCTCCATGCTGTTGCGCAACAGCGGCTCGAAAATCTCCCATACCACGAATTCATTGACCGGCACGTTCGGCAAATTCCCGTCGAGATCGAGATGAAATTTGAGCCGGTCGGATTGTGCGGCCACGCGCAGGCAGATGTTTTCCACGATGAAACGCAGCACCTCGTTGAGGTCGGTGCGAAAGACAGGATTGCGAATGGCGTAAATCGGAGGATCGTACCACTTCATGTCGTAAATCACGCGCGACATGAAATTGGCGTATTTGGTCACGCGGTATTTCATCTCTTCGATGTTTTCCGCCGACATCGAGCGTACGTCTTCTTTAATGAAGCCCATCACTTTTTCGGCTTTGTGATGGGTGTGATAAATGCGTTTGGCAAATTGCGCTTCCTTTTGGAAGTGAATTCTCTCTTTGAGCTGGTTTTCTCGCTCTTGAAACAGAATCTTCTGCGTTTCATCCCGTTCGCGTACGGCATGAGAGGAGACGTAAAGCATCGCCACCAGACCGAAAAGAATCGCACCCACGAACGCCAGGCTGGAATTGTTGAAGCTCGCAATGATCGTCCTGGTCACAAAGCCGAAATCCGGCTTGTTTTTGAGATAGACCGCCCCGGCATATTCCCCTTTGGGCACAAACGGCGCAAAAACGTGGAAGGTTTGTTTGCCCTCCAGAATGCTGTGGATTTGTTCGGTGGAAAGCAATTGGCTGCGCAGGCTGCGATACGCCTGCATGGCAGCGGCGTGCGGGAGGTCGGCGGGAGGAAGCTCGGCGCGATTTTCAAAAAAATAATCGTACAACACCGCACCATTGTCGATGGCGAGCACGTGCTCGCCCTGCCCCACCAGCACGCACGCCTCTTCGATGTTTTCGATCAGCAGTTGCTGGCTGAAAATGATATTAAGAGCTTGAACGATTTTTTGGCGATCCTCCGTGCTATGCTGATGCGTATGCGTCGACGTTTCCAGCAGCAGCTCCAGGGAAGTGGCGGCGAGATTGGCGATCTGCTCGGCGGAATCGCGCTGGTACCAATCCTGGGTTCGGAGCAGAAATCCCTGCAGAGAGTTTTTTTGGATGAACGAAACCAAAATCTGCGCGGCCACCACGACAATGAAGAGCACGAGCACGTGCTTCAATTCGAAGTGATGCAGGCGCAGCTTTTCGACCAGGCGATGGCGTGGCGGTTGCATGGCGTTATCTCTGGTTTTTGAGAAATGTAAGAATGCTCTAAGCACTATCGTATGATCCGATTGAAAAACGCCGTGTCTCTGGAGCGCTTCAATTGATCAAAACTTTCTCCGACCGGATCATGTTCTGCGCGCTTTGCAGGGCCTGTTCGACCGGCATTTCCATTTTGATCGCTTTTTTGCAGTAGAATGAGAGAATATCCGAGATTTTGGTGTATTCCACCAAAGCCGGGCGATGCACGCCGCGATCCAACAAGAGCCGGAGATACTGCAGCTCCGGCCGGGAGGCGAAATAGGTCGAATCCTCGTAGACCTTCTTGTTGGCAGGCAAGTAACCCATTTCATCATAAAGAATTTTCTGCGCCTCCGGGCTGGTCGCGAATTCGAGAAATTGCAGCGCGGCCCATTTCTTCTCCGAATCCTTGGAAATCATCAGATTCCATCCGCCGTAAACCGAAGTGGCGCGGGCTTCCTGAAAGTGAGGCAACGCCGCGATGCGGATTTTTTCCATCTTCTCGCGGTCGTCAACATAGCCGCGCAAATTCCCTGGCCAGCCGCGAAAGAAGACGGCGTCGTGGTCGAGCGCATAACGATAGACGTCGATTTCCGCGTATTCCGTGACGGTTTTCGGCGTGAGCCGGTATCTGTTGACCAGGTCCGCCAATAATTGCAGCGCGCGGCGGGATTCAGGTGTGTTCAGGCGCAGAGAATCGTTTGCAATCAGAGAGGCATTTTGGCTGTTGACCGCCTCGACGAAACAGCACACTAGGCCTTCAAAGTTATCCGCCGGAAACAAATAAAAAGGATGACCGGCAAGCTCCGGGCGCTGGCCCAGCCGGACAAATTCCTCCCACGTGATGGAGCTCCGAAGTTTTTCTTCGATCGTAAGGTGGTCCGGAAGCTTTTTTATGAGATCAGCGCGATAGTACATCATACCGATGTCGATATAAAACGGCACGCCCACCAGCACGCTGTCGGAATAGCAAGATTCCAGGGCATAGGGCAAAAAATCGGCGCGCTGCTGCGGCGAAAAATAAGGAGACAGCGGCTCCACCCACTTTACGAAGCGCGGGGCCCAAACCAAATCTACGGCGAAGACGTCGATGCGGGTGGTCTTGCTGCGAAACGAGCGCGTGAGCAGTTGCTTCCTTTCATTCGTGCTGAATTTGGTAAACGGCAGGTCGATGGGAATAACTTCTATGCGGCTTTGGTGCCGCTCATTGAAGCGAGCGATCAATTGACGATGGGCGGAAGTAATGTTATCGGCAAAATAAATCCTGGTGACCTTATCTGCGTCCACCTCGGCTGTGCTGGTAGGGGTAATGAAAGAAACAAAAAAAGCCAGGCAGGCAATTACAAAAGAAAGGATCAAGAGATTTCTGACGGTAAAAAGCCGGGGGAGCATAGGGTGTCCGCGAAAAACAATCGATTTTGTCCCAAAACTACTGAAACGCCGCGAAATAGCAAAGACATTTTTCGCAGGCTCGGAAGGTATTGAGCTTTCGCCTCTTTCCAGCGCCTCGTTAGCCTGATATGGGCGAGTTCAGCTGAAAATGGTATTTTTAAAATCGACACGCAAGTTGATCATCTCCCTTAAAACCCTACGCTCCGTTGCACTGACTGTCCGCAATTCATCACATATGCTGCTATAGCCTCCTGTAATTTTCCAACAACAGCTATTCGATCATGAGAGAGTTGCGACGCGTCCTGCGGTTGAGCATACGTGTCCATTCAACGACAACACTCTTGGAATTCCCGGCTGGAGGGATAATGGGTTAGGGGGAGGTTGTGAGTTTACGTGCGTTCACCAAAGGTGTATTGGGGCGCTTCCTGCTGCTCGAGCAATTCTCCACGCAAGGCACTTTACTATATTACAACGCACCGGCAGTTGAACCGGGTCGCACAGAACCGTCATGATATTGGTAGAGCATATGCGGATGAAAATCTTCCCGAGATTTCCCAACCGGGGCCTTATGATCACGTTTGGCATTTTTCTGCCCTTTGTCCTCTCTGCACAACGCCTTTCTGATATCAAAGTGCGATATTCCGGCACGACGATTACGAAAGCAAAGCTCAAGAACGTCGGCACTTTGCCGGTAGATTTTTACCGGCATAATTTCGATCTGGAGCTGGGCGTGGGCCAGGGCTTTGTTGGGTTGACCTATCAATACGCCACGAAAGAAAAAAATACGCGTAAGATTGCAAACACTTTTGGAAGAGTTGAAGACGGTCTGATGTTGACGGCAGGTTACAATTTTGTTTTATCTGATCATCTGCGACTGGACACTTACGGCCGCGCCGGTATTTGGGGTGAGACGAATTATGCGCAGGCCTTGTACGCCACGGACACCGACCTGCAACTGAATTTGGTCATGTTCTCGCCCGATGGTCTCGCCTTGTTTGGCCGGCACCCGGTATTTCACTCGCTGCAAGCCGGAGCAAACGTCAACAAGTTTGGGCGAGTGCAAGGCCTCGCCGGCGGTGGATTGTGGTGGAACGGCTTCGGATTGTACTTGTCCGCCTTCCAAGCGTTCAACGGCGTCGTCGATCCTTTGCACCCCGGGGATGATGCCGATAAGGTCTTTGCCAACTTGAAAAACAGCGGTGTCAGCATGGGCGCAACGTACGAATATCGCGGTTTTCTCCTCTGGTTCAAGCGCAACTATGCGGTGATGAACGGTGGCAACGATCTGATGCTGAGCCTGCAGTATCAACGCTTCTTCCAGAAAAGGAGAAGATAACATGAACCTCCCGCGCATGCCGTTATTGCTCATCTTCACGACGCTTGCGGTTTTGGGAAGCTGTCAAAACACCTGGGCGCAATGGGCTTTCCTCAAAGCCTCCTTGCAATCGGACGTGCAAATCTTGGAAGAAACGGCATCCCGTCTGGTGTTGTGCCGGCAGGACTCGACCGCGGTGCTCATTGTAACGGCCCAGAAAGCCTCGGATTCGGATCTATTCGCAGGCATTGAGCTCCGACGCGGCAGCAATCCCTATCGCGTGTGGGTGATCACCGAGGAGTTTTGGAAGAAGCCGCACCTGGCCAAAGATGGCGGCAAAGGGTTCTTTCAGGCGGCAGTCGTGCAAATGTTCCGAACGGAAGAGGCGATGAGAGCTTTGGCTCCAGCTCCGCCTCCAGAAGAAAAAGCCCCGGAAATTCCCGCGCCGATTTCCACGGAGACGCTTGCGGAAAAAGCGGAGGAAGAAATCCCTGATGAAGAGCCGGCGGTCGAAACTATCGAAACCGGAGCCGTTGCAGCCGATACGTTGCTCCAGCAAGCGGTGCAGGATTCGACATTAGCTGTTGCCAAACAGCCACAGCCGCAAAAGCCGGCCCGGCCGGCCAGGAAAACACGGAAAACCAGCAGGAGCCACCGCAACACACGCGTCACTCAGCCGGCAAAAGGCAGGTTGCCGAAGAAGCAAGCGGATCAACCACCAGCGGCCCCGGCAATCACGCCGGCGCCCGCGGTTGCCACGTTGGATTCACTCTATCAAGTTGCGCTGGGAGAGATTCAGAACGAAAACTGGAAGCAGGCCACGGTCGCTCTTGAAAGCATTCAGTCATTGCAACCGAATTTCCGTGACGTTGCCGACCGCTTGGAGCAGGCGCGTATGAGACTTGACATGGAGGCCGAACCGCCACCGCCGGTCGCTCCCCGCCAAAATATCAGTCCTACTTTGTTTACCAGCGGCGCCTGGGCTGCAGCCGGTGCTTTTGTCGCCTTAATCGTATTGCCTATGCTTGGTGTGATTCTGCTATCGACCGGATTTCGGGCGCGGTTTCAAATGTTCCGCGGCAATCATGCGGAAGCGGCGCTGCTTTTCGAAAAGAAGCTGGCGCGCCGGCCGGACAAAACCAAGCTCTACGCCGAGCTGGCCAATGCTTATTTACTCCTGGGCCGCCGTGACGAACAAGCTATTAAAGTATACAAAACGGTATTGCAATTGAAGCTCGACACCAAGAATCACGAGGCCATCAATGCCATCGTCGCACAGAGTTATTTGGCGGAGAGTCGGAGCGACACGAACATGATTGAGGTATTGGAAAATGCGCTCAGAGCGGAGCGCAAGAGGCTGGGGCAAGGGCCAGAGAAGCAGTGAGGGTTCAGTAATCAGTGATTAGTGATTAGTGTTCAGTCATTGAACAAGGAATAGGAGTGCCCTGTTACCTTAAAAGCTATGCCCTCAGCTATGTTATTCTGAAAGAATCAAAGTAGTCGCAAAACAACGTCTCTCCGGCTAACCGCTCCACGCTTTTCGGGGGACGATGCCACACGAGGACGATTTTTAAATTGTGGAAGTATCAAGCTTTTGTGGCTTTGTCAATGTCAGTCGCAGAGTGTGGTAGTGCCGCTAAGCTCGATAGCGTTCAGTGTAAGATGGAAACTATGAGATACTGGTACTATCATGAATCGGGGCAACAGAAAGGGCCAATAGCAGAGAGCGATTTTGTAAAGCTATTTGAATCTGGCTCCCTCTCGGCGAGCACATTCGTGTGGACTAAAGGTTTGAAGGAATGGCGGGAGGCAAGCACAATAGAGAACCTTGTTCCTCCAGCTTTCACGCCACCAGCAATTCCTGTTCACGTTGTAGAAGCGCTCTTCGCAGATCGTGATTTCGTCCCGTGCGGTCCGCAAGCACGGCCTTGGGTCCGTTACTGGGCAAGAATAATCGATGTAATGCTATTTGCTTTTCTCGTAGGTACAGTTCTCGGATCTGTCTACCCATCTGCCCTCGAAATAAATGACACGCTCTTGGGAATTGTCGTTGTTTTTGCCTATGTATTTGTTGAACCGTGCATGCTATCTTCGTGGGGAACAACACCGGGAAAAGCCATACTCGACGTTCGATTGAGAAAGCAGAATGGCACCAAGCCGGGATACTCCGACGCCTTGTCTCGGGCGTTCAACGTCTGGATTCGCGGATTCGGGCTAGGCATACCGATTATCGCCTTGTTCACCCTAATCAGCGCATACATGAGGCTGTCCGAAAATGGCCTTACCTCTTGGGATAAAGACGGAGGCTTTCGCATCATTCATAAGGTCGTTGGTGCCGGTCGCGTGCTCGCTGTCATCGCCATTCTCGTCGGGTTTGTATCCTGATTGCAATTGGAGAACAGGAGAAATAAAACTGAACCAGTCCATGCAGAAGTCGCGACGCCTGGGCGTCTGATAGGCAGCGTGAGCACGTCTCAAGGCCTAAGAGTTTTTGGAGGACCTAAACTTGGCCATAAGAATGAATGGGAACTGGCAGAAGCGGAGTTGTTTACTTTTTCAAAGACAGCAGTTGAAGAAGCGTATTGAGAAGTTCTCATTGCGTGCAAGATGCTCCATGGCCTATCCCCTCAGCCTTCCGGTTGCTCATACCTCAACGCCTCTGCCGGATTCCGCCAACGCCTCTCCAGCCGTTTGCACGATGACCGTTTTCAGGCCCAGGGCAAAATCTACCAAGATGCTTTCTGCAAGACAAAGTGGGGTTTTCGAATAGTCACTGAAGTTGCGCCCGCCACGGTGGAACGGAAGTGGCAGCAGTGGAGCCAATTGGAGTTTTTAAACGTTTCAACAGAGTCTCACTCCGCCGCGACGTGAATCAGCGAATGCACCTCATATTTTTGCAAACGCCGGCGGCCTTTCAAGAAATCCAACTCAATCAGAAAAGCCAGGCCGGCCACTTGCCCGCCCAGCTTCTCAACCAGGCGCGTAGTTGCATCCGCGGTGCCGCCAGTGGCGAGAAGATCGTCGATGATGGCGACTTTTTCACCTTTGCCAATGGCGTCCAAATGCATTTCGAGCGCATCCGTGCCGTATTCGAGCTGATATTCTTCGCGCACGGTCTCGGCCGGCAGCTTCTTAGGCTTGCGTGTTGGCACGAATCCCGCCTGCAGATTCAACGCAACAGGCGCACCAAAAATGAAGCCGCGCGATTCGATGCCCACGACTTTCTGAATGCCCTTCTTGCTGAAATACTCCGTCAGCCGCGCGATCGCTTCACGAAAAGGCGCTGGTTCCTTCAACAATGTGGTAATATCTTTGAAGCCGATGCCGGGTTTGGGGAAATCTTGAATGGTGCGAATGTAGTTTTCCAGATTCATTTTGCACTCGAAGATTTGCGTTACATGATTATTGAAATGAGCCACGAAACCAATTATTGAACGTAACCACGAAAAGCACGAAACACACGAAAACCAAGGCTAAGGGGCTTCGTCGAATGGTGTTTTGGCCTTTGCGCGGTATCTTTGATTTGCAGCTTGTCTGAGACTGTACGTACTTCAGTCATGTGACAATTTCAAAATGGCGAAACTTGTTGCTGTACGACAGCCACTCGGTTTGTACCTCTCTCACCGTCGAGAAGCGCGAGCCCTTCTCCACGTCCCTGACGAACAGCCGTAACTCTTCTTCATCGCCTTCCGCCAGCACTTCGACGCGGCCGTCTTCGAGATTTTTAACCCAGCCAGCCAGATCATGCCGCCGTGCGGCATGATGCACGTAGTAGCGAAATCCCACCCCCTGTACCATTCCGTTTACCAAAAGATGAACGCCCTTTTTCATGGCCAGACATCGGATTTGAATGTGAATCTAGCTGCTCACGATCTACAAACACTACTGGTGGCTCGATGCTGGATACTTGATACTGGATACTGGAACTTGGACTCCGGTGTGATGCACTTATTCATCGAGCTATCCAGCATCCAGTATCCAGTATCCAGCATCCAGCATCAAGGATACAACCTGTGCATCAACCGCGCAAAAGGCACGGTTTCACGTACATGATGCAGGCCGCAGATCCAGCCGACGGTACGCTCGACGCCCAAACCAAAGCCCGCATGCGGCACGGAGCCGTAGCGGCGAATGTCGAGATACCATTTGAATGCCTCCGGCGGCAAGCCGTGCTGCAGAATTTTCTTTTCCAGCACTTCAAGATCGTCT
Organism: bacterium; assembly: GCA_050732395.1. GTDB lineage: Bacteria > Zhuqueibacterota > Zhuqueibacteria > Zhuqueibacterales > Zhuqueibacteraceae > JBIOXB01. Next base: position 57,129 of record JBOHQX010000033.1, on the reverse strand, counting down.
TCGCGCTGGCCGCCGCCGATGATTTCGCCCACGCCTTCCGGCGCCAGCACGTCCACAGCCAGCGCCTTGTCCGGCTGTGCGGGGTCGTTTTTCATATAAAACGCTTTTACCGCCGCAGGATAGCGATGCACCATGATGGGCTTGTCAAATTTCGAGGTGAGAAAGGTCTCGTCCGCGCCGCCGAGGTCGTTGCCCGGCTCAAAGGGCGGAGCCTCGCGTTCCTTTGCGAAAGCGAGGGCCTCGGGCGTGGCCAGCATCTTCGTCGCTTCGTCGTAGCTGAGGCGCGGGAACGGCCGCGTGACTTTTTCCAAGAAGGTCGTATCGCGCTCGAGGGCTTTCAATTCTTCTTTGCGTTGCTCGAGCACGCGTTGCACGATATACTCGACAAAATGCTCGGCGAGCTTCATGTTTTCTTCGAGATCGGCGTACGCCACTTCCGGCTCGACCATCCAAAACTCCGTGAGATGGCGGCGCGTCTTGGATTTTTCCGCGCGAAACGTGGGGCCGAAGCAATAGACTTTGCCGAAGGCCATGGCGCCGGCTTCCATGTAAAGCTGGCCGCTTTGCGTGAGATAGGCCTTGTCGCCGAAGTAATCGGTTTCGAACAGTGTGGTCGTGCCTTCGCACGCTGCGGGCGTGAAGATCGGCGCATCGAGCAGCACAAAGCCCTGGTTGTCGAAGAAGTCGCGAATGCTTTTGATCACCTCGTGGCGGATGCGCAAAGTCGCATGTTGCTTGGACGAACGCAACCACAAATGACGATGGTCCATCAAGAAGGTCTCACCGTGTTCTTTCGGTGTGATGGGATAATCCTTGGCGAGGTGCACGATTTCGATGTTTTTCGCGGTGAGCTCGTAGCCGCCGGGCGCGCGCTTGTCTTCGCGCACCGTGCCGGTCACGACGAACGAGGATTCTTGCGTCAATTGCTCGCAGCGCGCGAAGATTTCTTCGCCGACGTCCTTCAAGGAGACCACGCATTGTATGATGCCGGTGCCGTCGCGCAGCAGCAAAAACCAAAGCTTGCCGCTGTGGCGTGCATGATAAAGCCAGCCGTAGAGCGTAACGTCCTTGCCGGCGTGCTGGCCGATAGTAGCGATGTAGTTTTTTTCACGATTGATCAAAGTGGGCAACACTGTATCTCCGTAATTTGGATTGATGGATTCTTGGAGCTATCTGTGTGGAAGATTACTCAAACTTCTCCATTTTGGCTTCCCGCCCCATCAAATCATTGACCGCGAGACGGGGATTCTTGTTCTCAAATAATACCTGATAAACTTCCTGTGTAATCGGCATTTCCAGATGATACTTTTGCGCCAAACTATGGGCCGCTTTCGTGGTGCGCACACCCTCGGCGACCATATTCATTTGTCCCAACACTTCTTGCAGCATCTTGCCTTGCCCGATTTGTTGCCCGACAAAGCGATTGCGGCTTTTTTTGCTCATGCACGTCAATACCAAATCGCCCATGCCGGATAGTCCTGCAAACGTCATGGCATCGGCACTCAACCGCACTCCCAACCTCGTTATTTCCACCAGGCCACGGTTGATCAACGCCGCAAGTGTGTTGTCGCCAAAGCCCGCCCCGTCGGCAATGCCGGCGGCCAGCGCGATGATGTTCTTCAAGGCCCCGCCCAATTCCACTCCAGCAACGTCCCGGTGGTGATACACACGAAAAAAAGTCGACAGCAAAAGATTTTGGACGCGCCGGGCGATTTCGAGATCTTCACAAGCAACCACGATCGCCGTCGGAATGTGTTGCGCCACCTCAATGGCCATGCTAGGCCCGGAGAGTGCGGCTAGCGGCACCCGGGACTTTAGCGTCGCTGCAATAACCTGGCTCATGCGCAAATGCGTATCCGGCTCGATGCCTTTGACCGCGCTGATCAGAATGCAATTTGGAGCGAGGGGAGGTAGAGCGGACAAAACGGTGCGCAAGGCATGTGAGGGCGCGGCGATCAGTAGATACTCCGCAAGTGCTGCAACTTCAGGCAGGCTGTCAGAGAACTTCAAACGCTCCGGCAATAACACGCCGGGAAGATAACCGTCGTTGTGGCGGGTAGCGCGCATGGCCTGCACCAATTCTTTGCGCCGCGCCCAGAGCGTGGCTTCGTGGCCGTTTTCACAAAGCAATTTGGCCAAAGCCGTTCCCCAGCTTCCTGCTCCAACGACGCCGACATGTGCCACGATTTCTTCACTCCGATTCCCAACGCGGGGAACCCGTAACGCGACATTTATGCCGCGCGTGCTTTTCTTCTCTACATAAATGTCTGTGCCGGCGTAAGCCGGCAAGAATTACGTACGGCCAACTTCGCCGATCAGCCAGAACGTCTCATGCAATTCACGCAAGCGGGATTGCACCAGATCCACGGCGGCTGGCGCCACAACCACGACCAGGCCGATGCCGAGATTGAACACGGTTTGCATTTCGGCTTTCTCGATTTTGCCGTAATGCCGGATGAGCTTGAACAAGGGCGGCCATTTCCACGCCTGCCAATCTATGTTGAGAGCCAGACCGCCGCGCAAGAGTCGTTGCGTGTTGCTGAGGAGACCGCCGCCAGTGACATGAGAGAACCCGGCGACGCCTTCAAGCTCGCGCAATGCGCGGATAACAACTTGATAGCTGCGATGCGGCCGCAAGAGCGCTTCACCGACGGTTTCTCCCAAATCGGGATGATAACTTTCCAGCGTAAAGGCGACGTTGTTGGCGATGATTTTTCGCACCAGCGAATATCCGTTGGTGTGCAGCCCAGAAGAAGCCACGCCGATGAGTACCTCGCCGCCGTGAATGGCGCTGCCGTCGATGATTTTGCTTTTCTCGGCCACGCCCACCATCGTGCCGGCGAGATCGAAATCGCTGGTTTGATAAAGATCGGGCATCTCCGCGGTCTCGCCGCCAATCAGCGCGCAACCCGCATCCACACATGCCTGCGACATGCCCTCGGCCAGCTCCCTCACAATCTCGGGCTGCAGTTTTCCAAAAGCGAGATAGTCGAGGAAGAACAGAGGGTCTGCGCCGCCGACCATGATGTCGTTGAGACAATGATGCACAATGTCGTGCCCCAGACCGCGATATCGATGCAACCGGCTGGCAATCTTGATTTTCGTTCCCACGCCGTCTATGCTTGAAACCAGCACCGGCTCGCGAAAATTCTGCTGCGGGAATTGAAAAAATCCGCCGAATAGGCCTAGCCCACGCAAGACTTGTTCATTGTGCGTGCGCCGTGCTAATTCCGCAATATTTTTCTTGGCGCGATCGCCTGCTTCGAGATCCACGCCGGCAGTTTTGTAATTCATGACGATCTAGTTAGGGTTGCGTGAAAGGTTCAGGTGATTTGATCTTCTCCATATACAGCTTGCGACCCTGTGCGAAAAAATGCAGATGTGCCGGTAGTTGATAGTCGGGATACGTCCAGGGATTGGTTTGAAACAAGCCGTTCTTGACGTAAAGCTGCACGTCGGCGTAAACGCCTAGGCCGAGATAAATACGGTGCGCAAAGTTTTTTGCCGTCGCCAACACCAGCTTGGGCGCGTCCAGGTAGCCGGGATCGAGATTGATCGTGCGTTTGCCAGCGGCGGCGCGCTGCTTTTCCAGTTCCATGGCGCGTAGTTTCCAGGCTGGCAATTGCGATGGATCAATCAACAGATCCAGCAGAAAAAACGCCTTGCGCAAATTTCGCCCCATTTCTTCTTCATAATAACTGCTGAAGGTAAAATCAAAGAACAACCCCGGCAACAGGGGTTTCCCGAAATCCTCGTAGATCAATTCCGCGGCGCGGGCATCCGAGAACACCGGCGAGTACAACGCCGCCACAAAGAGCGCAACTGGCGCGTGTGGCTTGATGGTGCTCATGCAAACGCCAACACCAAAAATAGAATCAACACCAGCACAAAGTGCATAAGAAATGCTGGATAGATGGACTCCGCTCGCGTCACCAGCCAGCCCGCGCCGAATCCCCAGAACAAAGCCAACGCCGCACCTGTCGCATGCATGGGAAAGCCCACACGATAGTGCATCATTGCAAAAATAAGGGCTTGTGCAACCACCGCGATTTCCATGCGAAAGCAGGCTCGCCCATAGGCGATCAACACGCCGCGAAAAATCGTTTCTTCCATCAATGCGCTGAAGGTCGCGTAGCCAATCGCCATCATCAAGATGACGTCCGGCGGCCAATCTTTGGGCGTGGGATTATTGCCGAGTAGAGTTGGTTGCCAAAAATGAACCGACAGAATCAACCCGATCAAACCGAGCGCCACCAGCAAGGCAGTTTTGGTCCATTTGGCAGTTTTGCCCGATCCGAAATAAAGGGATTTCCATTCCATGCCACTGAGCGAGAACAGCCCCAGCAGCCCGGTCAACACGAAGATGTTCGAGTATGGATAAGCGATACCGAGCGTATTGATGACAAAAGTCAAAGTCAGGAAGGCGAATACCGCACGCGGGAAAGCCATGGTTTGCCGCCACGCGGGAGAGAGATAACCCGCCAGGCTCAAGACCGCCAAAATCGCCATGGCCCAAAGTGGCCGTCCGGCGACGAAATAACAGGCCACGGCAACAAGCGGACAACCCAGTGCGACCACGCGATGCACCAAAGCGGTGGGGTGTGACGGCGTGCGCGATAAATCTTGCACCGGGGTTTCGTCGACTTGATACGTCACGTGATCGTGTATTACACCAGCGGAGTCCAATTCAAGCTTCGGCATGTTTCAATATTCGTCTGCAATGAGCGCAATTTCAGGCTTTTAAATAAGGTTCAAAAATATCGAAAGCGGCCTTGAATTGCAAGGAGAAAATCGGTCATGAATCAACTGCCAGTTTGTTCTTGAGCGATTCCAGAAGTCTACATGATAGTCGTGTAACTTGACAATGCTAAGTTAAATACGCGTCATTTCAATTTGTCATGCTGTAAGCATCTTCCCTAGGTTTTGGTGCAGCCCTCTTAGGAAGATGCTTACAGCATGACAGACAACAGCGGCTTTGAGGGCTACGTTAACATTGTCAAGGTAAGGTGTAAAGTGTAAGCGTTTAAAGCATCAAACATAGAATAAAATTCTGAAAATTTACACACGGATCAAAAACTCACGCGGAATGAAAGCTTTTTCCGTGTGCGTTTTTGATCCGCGTGTGCTGCCCGAAGGGCTTCTGTTTTCAGTCTGTCTGAAAAGCAGAGGTAGTCTGTTTGGCACAGGGATGATGCCTTGAATTCCATTGGCGCACAATCTGACAGACCGCGCGCCTTGACTTTATCTGAAAAATTCGTTATTTCGTTTGGATTTCTGACGCTTGGTAACATCGCGCCTTCAGGTATTTGGAAAATCTGTGTAAACGAATCGTCATCAAGGCCGTCTTTATGGTGTCGATTTTTGGGTTTACCTTTGGAAACATTTGCACTGCCCGCACTCGTAAAATGCACGAGGCTTTGAGGATCACCTTTTGAGGGCACAGTTGCTTTTCATATTCAGTAGGGAGTTCAGTCCATGTCAGTTTTTACCAACCCTGCCGGCTCGGCAAAAGGAGCGGCGGAAGCCTACGTCAAAGGATTGCTGGAGCTGCTCGGCGATCGCGATCCCGTGCAGGTGCTAGGCGCACAAGTCGCAGCGGTGCAGCAAGAAGTGGCCGGATGGCGTGATGAAGCTTTGCGGCGGCCGGAGAAGCCAGGCAAATGGTCGATTCTGCAGGTGCTCCAGCATCTTGCAGATTCGGATTTGGTTTCCGGTTTTCGGATGCGTATGATCCTCGCGCATGATTCGCCTGAGATTCAAGGTTACGATCAGGATGCTTGGGCGACACGGCTGAAATATAATGAGGTCGATCCGGCCGACGCACTCGACCAATTGCGTGTGCTTCGCAACAATAATTTGAAACTGATCCATGCGCTGAATGACAAACAATGGGAGCGTGCCGGCATGCACAGCGAGCGCGGGCCGGAAAGCATTCGCAAAATCGTCCAAATGATGGCCGGCCATGATATTCTGCATTTGAATCAGATTCGCAGGATTAAACAGGCGGTGTCTTAAAAGATTACACGTTACACTTTACACGTTACACGACTATCGTGTAACGTGTAAAGTGTAACGTGTAGGAACGAGACGGCTTGTTTCACAACGTCTGGAGAAGCTAAAATGAACAAAGTTTTGCTCGCCTTCATCGGGCTTTTGGCCATTCACGCTCGTGCGCAGACCACCCTCAGTGTGCCTTACCAACGCTTTATCCTGCCCAACGGCTTGAACGTGATTTTGCACGAAGATCACACCACGCCGACGGTCACCGTCAACGTCTGGTATCACGTCGGCTCGGCTCATGAGAAGCCGGGACGAACGGGTTTTGCGCATCTTTTTGAGCACATTTTATTCGAAGGTTCGAAGAACGTGCCGGAGGGTTCGTTCGATCACTGGCTGGAAGCGGCGGGCGGCAACAACAATGGCTCGACCAACACCGATCGCACCAATTATTATGAAGACATACCCGCCAGCGCACTCGAGCTGGCGCTATTTCTGGAATCCGATCGCATGGGTTATTTGCTCGAAGCCATGACGCCGGGAAAAGTGGACGGCCAGCGCGACGTGGTCAAGAACGAGCGCCGGCAGCGGTATGAGAACACACCGTATGGTTTGGCTTTTCCGATATTGGGTGAAAACCTCTATGCCCCCAATCATCCCTTTCACTGGCCCACGATCGGTTATATGGATGACCTGACTGCCGCCTCCTATGAAGACGTGGTTGAATTTTTCAGAAAGTACTATACGCCTGCGAACGCGAGCCTGGTGATTGCGGGCGATATCGAGCCCGTCAAAACGCGCCAGCTCGTGGAAAAGTGGTTCAACGACGTGCAGGGCCAGCAGCAGCCGGAGCCTTTGGATATGCCACCGGCCTTTCTCAACAAAGAGAAGCGCTTGACGTTGGAAGATCGTGTGCAACTGCCACGTTTGTATGTCGCCTGGCTAACGCCGCCAAAACTCAACCCCGGCGATGCGGAGATGGACGTCGTTGCCAACGTGCTTGCCGGCGGGAAAAACTCGCGCCTGTACAAACGGCTCGTGTATGAGATGCAAATCGCGCAGGACGTGAGCGCGTTTCAAGCTTCGCGCGAATCTTCTTCCTTTTTCGTCGTGATGGCCACGGCACGCGACGGGCACACTCTCGTGGAATTGGAGCAAGTCATTCAAGCTGAGCTCGACAAGCTCAAAACCGCGGCTCCAGACTTGCGGGAAGTGCAACGCGTGATCAATCAATACGAAGCCAGTTATCTCTCCAGCCTCGAGCTCGTCAGCAGCAAAGCCGATAACTTGAACAATTATTATGAAAGCACCGGCAATCCCGATTATTTCAACGAGGATTTGTCGCGTTATCTGGCGCTCGAGCCGGAAGACGTGCGGAGCGCTGCCTTGAGCTTTTTGAAGAATGATGGCCGCGTGATCTTGAGCATTGTGCCTAAAGGCAAATTGGATTTGGCAGTGGAAGGGAGTAAGCTGATTGCCGGCGAACGCGCGCCGATAAACTAAGAGCCTTCCCGCACACGTTGACATGTCATCCCGTAGGGATCTTGGTTGATTAAGTCAGAGCGGCAAATTCGGCCATGAGCATGCGTGACGAGTCCACCAAGATGCTTTCTGCATAACAGAATCAGGAGCTTGATGGATTCCTTATTGATTCTCCGGATTGGCCATGTGGTTTGTTGGTCCGTGTGAAGTATACTGATCTTTTCACAAAATCTAACCGTATTCAAGAGAGAAATCGCCATGCCTCGTTTTCGCGTCCTGCTTCTCTGCACATTTCTATCATTGGGGATAACTGTCAATCTTTTTGCTCAAACCCCCGATCGCAGCAAACCGCCCGAGCTCGGCCCGCCGCCCAATTTGAAAGTGCCGCCAATTCAGCATTTGAAATTGTCCAACGGCCTGCCGGTGGTGCTGGTGGAAAAAAATCAAGTGCCGCTGGTGGACGTTATTTTGCAAATCAATGCCGGCTCGGGCATGGATCCCGCCGATAAAACCGGCCTCGCGAGCGTGACGCTAGCCATGCTCGACGAGGGCGCGGGCACGCGTAATGCCCTGCAAATCGCGGATGAAATCGACTATCTCGGCGCCACGCTGTCGACTGGTGCGGGTTATCATAACTCTTCCGTCGCACTCCACGTTCCGGTTGCGCGTTTGGAGGATGCGCTAACGGTGATGGCTGACGTGGCACTGCGCCCTACTTTTCCTACGGACGAATTGGAGCGGCAGCGGAAACAGCGCTTGACTGCGCTCGCGCAGGCACACGACAATCCGCAAACGATCGCCGCGGTCTTGTCGAATCGTGTTCTGTATGGCGAACAGCATCCCTACGGCCAGCAGAACGGGGGAGTGGAGGCGAGCTTGCGCGGTTTTAGCGCACAGGATTGCAAAGACTTTTATGCGAAGTATTTTCACAGCAACAACGCGGCATTGATCATCGCCGGGGACGTGACGGCGAAAACGATTTTGCCCAAATTAGAATCCGCTTTTGGCAAATGGAAAGCTGGTAAAGCTCCGAGCGTGACCTGGCCGGAAGTCAGGCAAGTGGCTGATCGTCAGATTCTGCTTGTGGACAAGCCCGGCGCGGCGCAATCCGTGATTCGGATCGGCCGCATCGGCACTACACGCTTGACAGAAGATTATTATGCTATTACCGTGCTCAACACGATCCTCGGCGGATCTTTCACTTCACGTTTGAATTATAATCTGCGCGAGACGCACGGCTATTCCTATGGCGCCGGATCGAGCTTTGTGTTGCGACCGCAGCCTGGACCGTTCATTGCCAGCGCTTCCGTACAAACAGACGTCACCGACAAAGCCTTAACGGAGTTCATCAAAGAATTGAACGGCATTTTGGGTGAGATTACGGATGAAGAACTGACGCGCGCCAAGAATTATGAAGCCTTGGGTTATCCGGCCAATTTTCAAACTACCGGGCAGATTGCCGGCGCACTGGTGGAGTTAGTCACGTATGGTCTGCCGGACACGTATTTCAACGACTACGTGAAAAACATCCTGGCCGTGACGAAAGAGCAAGTGCAGGCCGCGGCCAAGAAATATATCGACCCGGACAAGATCTCCATTGTCGTCGTTGGCGATCGCGCCAAAATCGAAGCGGGTGTGCGCGCTTTGAATTTAGGGGAGGTGAAGGTGATGACGATTGAGGAGGTGCTGGGTAAGGCGCCTAAGGTGGAGGGGACGGATTGAAAAAGCTGGAGTGAGGGCTTTACACTGACCATTCACCGTTGACAATTCGCAATTCACAATTGTGAATTGTCAATTGTCAACGGTGAATTGGGAATGGTGAATGGTCAATCCTGGACGCAATATCATCCGCTGGAAATTTCCATGTCTTTTTTGCACAAAGATCGCAAAGCACAGGGATGCGAGTCGTCGCATCAAAACGCTGCGCTTTGCGAAATTCATGCCTTCGCGGTCAGGCCTGAGAGCTGATCAGGCTAATCCACGCTGCTTTCCAGGCCGAAAAGATTGACCCGCCGCACGACGAGCAGGTTGTATACCGCTGCCAGCAGCGTGCCGCCCAAGAACCCTAACAGGAAACTAAGCCCAAGGTTGGGATTGAGCTGGGTGACGAAGTCTCGCACGGCTCCTGTCGGTGTTCCATATGTGCGAATGAGCCAGAAAAACAGCATAAACGCCATCCCCATGGCAAATCCTACGGCAAGTGTTAATAGGCCTTGCGAGCGCAGCGCAACTCCGCGAAATTGAGCGTCGTCCTCCGGATGGGGAGGAGGCCCGCCTGAGCCTCCGGTACCGGCACCTTCAGGTGTAACACCTAAGCGCGAGGGCATTTTCAATCTCACATTTTAGTACGTATCACTTACTACAGTGGTCTGGATGATGACAATATGGAGCTTCCCCAAAAATAAGGATGCGGTTGTTGGTAGTAACTATTCCCTGCTAAGGCTAATATTGCTTTGAGTTGAGACTTTTGCAAAGCTTGCACAGGATGCCGACTCGCCGCCCAAAGTGTTAAGAAATCTTGCGCCTGAGCGATGGCGTGGCTGGCATCCACCTCCCATAAGTTGCCCAATACATTTTCGGCTCCCAATGATAAGAATCCTTGCAGCAATCCGGACATTCCTGTGCCACGATAGAGCTTGCCACGGGCAGTCTGACAGCCAATTAGCATAACCATCTCGGCATCGAGCCATTTGATTTCTTTTAAGTCCGCAAGCGACAATTGGATCAAATTAGAGTCTAACCCGGTTTCAGGCCGAAGCACATTTGCCGTTTTTACGCTTAATTCAATGTACGAGAGGTCGGGATACTTCTCGTTTGCAGAGCCATGGCCCACGAAGATGAAGATTGTATAATTATTTTTCAATCTCGCCAGAACTCCTCCCTTGGTCAATGCGTCCTTTTCGATCATTAGCTCTTCCGCCAAGGGGAAGAGTTCTTTAACTTTTGCGACAAATTCAGTCACACCGGGAAAGCGTTGATCCGCAGCGATTACAACCTTTTTAGCCAGGAGTTCTTTTGGTACGCCCAGGCTGTGCTCGTTTTGTAGAAACTCAGCACTCGGAAGTATTGATACGGCGATAAGACTTGTTAAAAAAGTACCAGCGATTGAGTTTGGCACAGGCAGCGTAGCAAAAGGAAACGCGTGCAGAAATTCGTCCGGAACTATATATAGCAGCTCCGCCTGTTGCAAACGACGGGCTAACGTTGGCCAACCGAATAAGTCTTCGTACAGTTCTTGCCCTAAAGCGGTAGTGGCGGAATAGTGCGCACAGGCTGGAGCTGTTTCATATTGCTGAAAAACCGCAATGGTGCGAACAATCGCCTCTTGATAAGCTGCAACGGATTTTCGCAACCCCGCCGCGCCATGGGTTAGTTTCTTGGACAAAAGCTGCAAGCCATTTTGATCCAGCACAAAAGCGAATAAGGTGTCTTCTGTAATCAGGTAATTGATTAACAAGCTGTTTTTCTGAAGATGAATTCGAACCGAGTCGATACTAAGGTACTTTTGTAAGAAAAAGTTTTGCTGCCGGCTCGATTGACCGTTTCTCAGTCGGCTCTTCAAGGCATAGGCTTTAGCATAATCCAGTTTTATGAGAGCCGAGTCCGGTCGCTGAAAAGCAATCTCATAATAAGCGGCATTCTTGAGCAGATCATAAATCTTTTGGTGGTAGGCCGTAAGTCGATCAAAGTTATTAAAGGATGCGCTTAGGGTTTCAATTTTGCGCAGTAAACGATTCGAGCTTGCTCTGGCTTGAGCAATTTTGCCGGTTGCAAATTGAATTTTGGCAGCTCTCCCAGTGGCATCAATCAACCGCTGCACATCCTCTATTTCTTCGGCTGAAGACATTGTTTTTGAAACCAAGCTTTGGGCGTCATCAAACTTCGAAAGGCCAATCAAACAATCAACAATATCAATATTGGCTCCCAGACTGTATCGCAGAAGGCCGTTTTCATCACAAAGTGCAACTGCCTGCTCGTAGTATAGTATGGCTTTATCGAACTTTTCTTGTCTTTTATACATGGATCCGATGTTACGGAGCAATAGCATTTCTTGATAGGGAACGTGCTTTTCTTGCAAGAGCTTTTTTGTTTCTTGAATAATCTCATCAAACTGGATGAGATTGTTTTTGTCCGCGAGGATATCTGCAATATTATTTAGAACGATAAGCTTTTGGCTAATATTCGGGCCCTTCGTTGTAAACAAAGCTTTAGCTTGATAGTAGTGATCCAGCGCCAGATCATATTCAGTCAGCCTCTCGAACATCATGCCGAGATTGTTATGCGCACCGATGAGATCGAACGTGTCTCTCATGGCTTCGGCGAGCCTGATGGCCTTTTGAAGTTCTTCTTCTGCGTGCTCATACTTAGCCATAGCGGCATAAACATACCCACGTAAGATCATCAGACGAATTTTGCCTCCATCCCCTAACAGATGCTGCTCTACTGCGGCGCAGGACTTCAGCGCATTTTCGAATTGTCCCAACTCCAAATAAACTCTACCTCTGCCGAGCAACCCGTGGGTAGAAAACCACTGCATACTAGCACTGTTTTTGTATTGATTAACATTGTCCAGGACTGCATCATAGAGTGGCAATGCTTCTTGATTTTCACCGATGGCAGCAAGCGCTTCCGCTTGTTGGTAGAGAAACCCGGTGGAGCAAGTATAGTATTTTATGCGATCCGCTTGCAGCATCCCCTTTCGCGACAACGCAGTGGATAATTCGTACATGGAACGATGTTGGTACAGAATATACTGCAAAAAATGAATGACAGCGAGGTGGATGTACTCATCTTTGACTTTTTGCAAAAACTGCAAGCTTAGTGCTCCATAACATTCCGCCTCGTTAAAATTGCTGTCTTGATATTGCCAACAAAGCAAATCTGCCTTTTTCGCTTTTAACCATGTCAAGGCATACACTCTGTCGAAAGCGCGAAACTGTTCGACAAAAGGCCCCCAATAGTCAGTTTGTTTCCCGGCATCCACAGATTGTGCCATGCCCTTAGCAATTGACATCAATTCTTGAAAACTGTGTTGCTCTCCACGGGCGCCGGCGATGGCAGCGGTTTGAAGCAATTTCTGCAAATCGACTTCTAATTGATAGGGATTGGCCTCGGTGTTCACACCATTGCTATGACTTGCGAAGTTGATTTTCGTCGTGTCCAACATTGTAGCTACTTCTTGGTCAACCCGCCGGCGCAAAGTGTCTGGCACGGGAAGATGCAGGTAGTATTCCTCGAGCTGGGCAACGATCTTGTCTCCTTCGGCCTGAGCTTCCGCCTCAGGCAAAGCGTTGGCGTATAAGCACCTCTTCTGCAGCTCTACTAAAGTGGGTTGCCGGTTAAACCACCAAATCGTCGTGGCAGCCACGATCGCGAGTAGCAGAATTCCAGGTATATATTTTTTCATGTTGGACTAGGAGCGTAAAATGTAATGCTCAAATCGTAAGGCATAAAGCGTAAGAGTTTCTCAACGGGCAATGGTCGAATCCGGCGGCTGAGGGTCGCGACCGGGATCTTTCAGCTCAAGTTGGCTGATGCCATACAGTACGAGCCCCGCGGCCACGGCCACGGCCAAAACACGGCCCCATTCAACCTTCTTGATTCGGCTCAGGGTCACTCTGGGAAGCGTTTGCAATTGCACGCCGTGGTAAACGCCCGCCGCTTTCACGAAATTCCAAAAGTCCTTTGGATCTGAAGGAATCTGCAACGAACTGCCCTGGTGCAGTGCGAAATTGCGCCGCGCCACCCACAATCTGTGCAAGGCGTCGAATTCTTCACGATAGGGTTCAATAGTTTTGTCTGCCCGCAGAGTGGTTTCTGTGATCAGGCGATTGATTTTTTGGCGGGGCGTTTCTTGTCTGGACCCTGTATCTTCCGGCAATTCTCCATATGGCCGCATGGGCAAGGGCTTGCCTTCGTCCGGTGGTGCGCCTTGTCCGTCCGGCTCGTATGGTTTGGTCCCATCAACTTGAATATCTGGAACCAAGCTTCTGCGATGCACCAATTCCAAACGCAACGCGAGCAGGCTGTCGTAATTGTCCAAATCCTCGCTCTTAAGCTTGGGAATGTTCTTCAGTACCAATCTGCGAAAGCTGGGATGCAGCGTCACCATGGCATTATCTCCTTTCTTCATCTGAAATTATTTCCGCCGGTACGTGCTCTCGCTCAGCCCCGCGAACGGCAGCCGGACGCTGGCACTTTTGCGGCCGCGTGACTTTTGCCATCATACGATCATAAATGAATGCGCTGAGCAATTCATCGAAGCGATGGCCGCCATAATCACGATCCATGGTGCAAGGTATCGTATCCGCAAACTTGTCCGGAAAATAACCCGCCCAACCCTCCTCGGCGGAGGGATGATCCAGATCGGCATCGTAACGCGTGAGATTATAATCCGCAAAAATCTTGGGCACTGGCAGAGGTTGGGCCGAGATCATTCTTGAAAAATTGCGGTCGATGCGATTGACGAAGAAAATCGGCGTTTGATCAATTGGTGTCGTACTGTTGGTATTGGCAAGGACAAAGTAATCGACGTATTCGTCCGTGATTGCGCCGTGCATGGCCGAAGACATGGCGTGCGCAAACTCATGCGCGAAGGTCTTGTCGCGCGCGCCGACCACGTTGAGCGCAATGCGACCAGCGTGAAGAGCGCAAAAATCATGCACGGTCCTGAAAACGTGAGCAGGATCGGCATCATTGTGAGGATGAAGAGTAGGATATATGGTTTCACCGGGCATGGGCGGCTTGTTATCCGCAGGATCGACGTCGAACGTGAAAGGCACTCCTTCGCGCTCACCGGCCAGATTGCGCAAGCCGCTGGCGTCCAGTGCTTCCGTCCAGTCCGAAGGATGAGAGGCGGAACGATCGTGCGTACGCGAGCCTGTGAATGCAAAAATCACGTCCACGTCATCCTCCTCAAGAACATGCGGCTCGCGGCCTCTTGAAAGCCTCAAGATCGTGCCGAAATTGGCGTGCATGCTTGCCATGGGATCGAGAAGGTTATTGTCAATGGATCTCCCGCGGTCGTCTTCCAACTCTTCCTGAAATTCCTCGACCATGGCGACCGAGTCCTCGGCCTCTCTGGCAAGGGCCTTGTTGAATATCGTGACCACACGTATACGGCTCCAAATTTCCGGCCGACCGATAACCGGATCCAATTCCAAGTTGAATAAGGCACGATCCACTGCGCGCAAAAATAAGTCGCGATTCCGAATGATTGGATCGACCTCGTACTCGTCTGTGTTGTCACTGTCGATACGCTTGCGGATGTATGGATTCGCCACAAAAACGATGGTGTAGGGATGTGGCGGCACTTCCGAATGATGTGGGCGGCTGGGATCAAACGGTGGGATCGCGAACTTGTATTGATAGAGCCGGCGGTCCTTCAAATGCGGCTTGCGCGCGAACAGCTCGTTCATGGCGTGCTCTTCGGTGGACTTGGGCGACTTGATGATGTTGATCTTGTAGCGCGGATTGTACGCGAAGGCAATTTTTATCTTGTCCCCTTCAAAAAGAAGCGTGAACAAATAGACGAAATCATTGTACAAAATGGTAAACGCCGCGCCTGTCAGATAGCCCAGAAAATACCAATGGCAGAAATTCATCACCACATAAGCCGGGCTGCTGCCTCCCAATGAGGTGAGTTTCAGCAGAACAAAGGCGATGAGGGTAATAATGAAAAACCAACCGCTGTAATAAGTGGTGAGCACAAACCATAACGAGAGCCACACCACCGTTACCCAGGAGAAGGCTGAAAGGTCATAAAACAAATTCAGTGTCACGAGAAGAAAACCAGCGCTCAGGCCCAGTAGATGCGCGTGCAACGCCTTGTTGCCCGGCATGCGCTCGACTCGGATGATGCGATTGGGCCAGAGGAGATCGAGAATGAAGCCGATCAAGCTGACCATGAAATGCCCTCCCTGCGAAGTTTTGGAATGCTTTATTGGAGAATATCGTTTGCCTATATCTCATCATGATCTGAGTGGGGTTACCCAAACCATCCATCATTGCTCTTCGTTTCGCGACGCCGATTGGATCGTGTATCGTTGCACCGCCTGCGCTTATGAGCTGCGTGAAAATTGGCGCACCGGCGAGCTGCAGGTGAAAAACCCCGCGCCAGCCATTCGCCATTTTGGCGGCTATTTTCCGCAAGAGTACAAAGAAGCTCTCGAGAATCTGAATTGAGGACCCATCAAAAACAAATGCCGCGCGACAAGTATTTGCTAAAAGGCTTTCCACTTACATATTTAATAAACGGATCGAGCGGAAAAGGCGGAACAAGCTGACCGTTCTAAATTTGCGGTATCCGATTCGTCCACTTGCGCTGCTTTGCCCGGACAGTCACTGCCGTGATTTTTTTTGCAACTCCTTCGCGGCGTTTTTCCAATTCTCGTCCTTTTCTATCTGAAGATATTCATTCAAAATCGCATTGGCTTCATCCTTTGCGTTCACTTGCATTTTGACTAATGCCAAATTATATCGTGCCTCAGGAAGTTTTGGATCAACGTTGATTGCCTCTGAAAAATACTTTTCTGCGGTGATCCAATCCTGCTGCTGAAAGTAATAGACGCCGAGATCATTCAGCAACTCCGGCGAGTTTTTGTTGCTAGGCTCCAGCGTGCGCAAAACGGAATCGGCGCGTGTGTATTCTTTTTCAATGATGAAGATCTGCGCAAGCAATTGCCTGGCTCGAGGCGATTGCTCGCCGTGCATGAGGGCTTTTTCGAGGTGTACGCGCGATTGCTGCAGATATTTTTTCTCATCTTCGGCTCCCATCAGCTCGCCAATCCCCGAAGATCCATATCCGCCCGACAAGCGCGCGTCTTTGATGAAAACGCGGTGCTGCTCTTGTAACAGCCTCTCCGCTCGCGCAATTTGATAATCCGTTTGATAATAACGAACCCCCCAGAAGCTGGCAGCCAAAGCGAATATTATTATCGCAGCGGCTGCCAGCGGGCGCCAATAGGCCGGAAGCTTGATTCCGGTCATTGGGCTTAGCCGAAGTGCCCTATTGGGCAGCCTTTCTGCATGAGAAGACTCTATGTGGCCGCGATTTCTCTCACTTCTTTTTTTTTCCAACGCTAAAATCGCCGTTAGGTGTTGCTCAGGCGTCCAGCTCGCCAGGTCTTGCGCTTCTTTTAATTCCTCCTCCGTAAACGGATGTGCTTCGTTCGCTCGCACTGAAAGTATAACGTGGAAGCAGAGTGTACAAGCTTCCAAATGCTTTTCAATGCGACTCCTGTTGTCCGCCGTGAGATTGCCCTCCAAGTATTGCAACAATTCGGTCTCGGCAGGATGATCTCCCGACCTTGAGCTCCCCGTGCCGTGGTGGTCCGCTTGGTTTGCAATCGGCATGCTTCATAAGTCCTTCAAAAGGTTATTCCCACAGTATGTTTTCTCAAATAGACAACAAGCGTTCCAATTACTCTTATGAAAAATTCAATCCTCGCGCTCGAGCCTTTCCAGACACTGCTTGATTTTTTGCTTGAAATCGTTCAAAACGCCGAAAACCCGTTGTTGGGAAAGATGGACCTCCGGATAGGCCGCGATGCGCTCGACATTGATATCGCACACGAAGTAATAATGAAAGATGAATTCATCCCGCATTCTGTGCCGGCTGCTGTTTAGAGTCTTTTGCAGGCAATGTTCGATCTGTTGCAACAAATCCAGCAGACGCTCCTCTTCTGCCCAATCTTGAGAAGGCAGGAGCTCGCACATGGGCATCGGCCGGTCGCACTGCACATCCATGCGTACCTCGTGTATAGAAATGCGTTTCTCCTCCTGCGGCCGGCCGGCGGCATGCTGCTGGCGATAGTGATTTTTGACGGTATTTTGCGTTATAATGGCGAGATACAGAAAACAAGTATTCTCGTACCGACCCTTGTAATTCTTGAGGTTTCTGAAAACCTTGACATAAACTTCTTGCGCCAAATCATCGCAGGTAACGGCAGCGGATAATCGCCCTCGTTTCTTGCACTCGCGCATGATCGTAGCATAAACAAATGACTTAAAGCGTTCTATGAACTGGGTCCATGCCTGATGGTCTTCAGGATGTGCCACCAGAAATTTGATTAACTCATTATGACTGAGAGCGCGGAAATTCATGCCGATCCCGAATTAGATGATAGCGCGTTCGTATACGCGGCTCTCGCTCCTGTGAAAGCGGCTGAAATTCTAATTGACAATTGCAGAAAATGTTAGGCAAACAGAATTTTTCTCTCAAATTAATAAAAGAGCCATAACCTCGATCGTGGATGCACTTGCTTTTTTTGTGAGAATCAATGGTCGAAGCTGTATCGCGCGAGAAGAGGGGGGATGGCCTGATAGGTTCAGTTCTCCGAATGTCCCTGCAACAAGGCCTAACAGTGCGAAAATTATAGTCATTCATTTAGAAGATGTCAAGGCCATTTTGCAGAATAATCCACTTTCATTTTCCCGAATACGTTTCTATATTTGATGACATTTAGCAATTCATCAAGTCGATTGAACAGGAAGACGACATGCTCAATGCCACTTTTGAACAACGCCTGCAAGAAAAGATCCTGGTTTTTGATGGCGCGACCGGCACGAATTTGCAAAACATGAATCTCACTGCCGATGATTTCGGCGGCGAAGAGCTGAACGGCTGCAATGAACATCTGGTGTTCACGCGTCCGGATGCGGTGGAAAGATTGCACGCCAGTTTTTTTGAAACCGGATGCGACGTGGTGGAGACGAATACTTTCGGCGCGACGCCGATCGTACTGGGCGAATATGATCTGGCCGCGCACGCTTACGAGCACAATCGGCGCGCGGCGGAGATTGCCAAGAAAGTTTCGCGTGAATTCTCCACGCCGGCGCAGCCTCTCTTCGTTGCGGGCTCCATGGGGCCGACCACCAAATTGCCGAGCTTGGGCAATGTTTCTTATCAGGACATGGCAGCGGCGTACTATGTGCAGGTGGCCGGCCTCGTCGAGGGCGGCGCCGATCTTCTTGTTGTCGAAACTTGTCAAGATTTGTTGCAAACCAAATCCGCGCTTGGTGCAATCTTCGAATATTTTGCCGACAAGCGCACGCGCCTCCCGGTGATTGCCAGCGTCACCGTTGAAACGATGGGCACCATGTTGCTCGGCAGCGACATTTCCGCGGCCTTGACCGCCCTCGAGCCGTTTGAGCTCGCGGCCATCGGCATGAATTGCGCCACGGGCCCGAAGGAGATGTCGGAGAATGTTCGCTACCTCGCGGCCAACAGCCCCTTTCCGGTCTTTTGCATGCCCAATGCCGGTTTGCCCGAGAACGTCGGCGGCCGCGCGCATTATAGGCTCACGCCCGAGGAATTAACTCAATATATGGCACATTTCGTGAAGGACCTCGGCGTGCAAATCGTGGGCGGCTGCTGCGGTACTTTACCGAGCCACATCAAAATGTTGGCGCAGGCGGTCGGCCACCTCGCGCCGAAAGCGAGAAACGTTGAATTCATACCTTCGGCCGCGAGCTTGTACAACAGCGTGCCCTTGCATCTCGACCCGCCGCCGCTGCTGATCGGCGAGCGTTTGAACGCCAACGGCTCCAAGCAATTTCGCGAGCTGCTGGCGCAACAAGATTGGGAAGCAATGGTGGCGATGGGGAAGGAGCAAGTGCGCGAAAGCTCGCACCTGCTGGACGTTTGCGCCGCCTACGTCGGCCGCGACGAAGTACAAGACATGATTCCGCTGATCGAGCGCCTGAACACCCAGGTGCAAGCGCCGCTCTTGATCGATTCCACCGAATGGCAAGTGATCGATGCCGCCTTGCAACGCGTTGCCGGCCGTGCGATCGTCAATTCCATTAATCTCGAAGACGGCGAAGAGCGCATGCAACACGTGTTGCCACTGTGCAAAAAGTACGGTGCCGCCACCATCGCCTTGACAATCGACGAGAAAGGGATGGCCAAAACCGCCGCGGACAAGGTCGCCATTGCCAGGCGCATTCACGATCTCGCGGTCCACAAGTACCGCATGCGGCCACAGGACTTGATTTTCGACTGCCTCACTTTCACGCTCGGCAGCGGCGATGAAGAATTTCGCAAAAGCGGCATGGAAACCATCACGGCCATTCGCCGCATCAAAACGGAATTGCCTGACGTGCGCACGATTTTGGGCGTGAGCAACGTCTCTTTCGGACTCTCGCCGCATGCGCGCCACGTGCTGAATTCCGTTTTTCTGTATTATGCGGTGCAGGCCGGACTCGACATGGCGATCGTGCATTCCTCCAAGATCCTGCCGTTGCATAACATCAGCGAGGAGGAGCGCGAATTGCATCGCCGTTTGATTTTTGATGAACGCAAATTCGACGAAACTGGCAAATGCACTTCCGACCCGGTGCAGGAGATCATTGCATACTATACGGACAAAGGCACCCAGCAAAAAGCCGCCGTCGAGCTGCCGGCCGAGGTGGAAGAACGCCTGCAACGCCGCATCATCGACGGCAACAAACAGGGCCTCGACGCGGATTTGAGCGAGGCCATGCAGAAGTATGCGCCCTTGGATATCATAAACAACATCTTACTTGAGGGGATGAAAGTTGTGGGCGAGCTTTTCGGCTCGGGACAAATGCAATTGCCTTTCGTCCTGCAATCTGCCGAAACGATGAAAGCGGCAGTGAAGTATCTCGAGCCGCACATGGAGAGGGTGGAAGGCTCCAGTAAAGGCACGATGGTGCTGGCGACCGTCAAAGGCGACGTCCACGACATCGGGAAAAATCTGGTCGACATCATTCTCACCAACAACGGCTACAAGGTCGTCAATCTCGGCATCAAAGTGCCAATCGATCTCATGTTGCAGGCCGTGAACGAACACCGCGCCCACGTCATCGGCATGAGCGGATTGCTGGTAAAGTCCACGCTCATCATGAAAGAGAACCTCGAGGTGCTCAACGAGCGCGACATCAAGATTCCAGTGATTCTCGGCGGCGCGGCGCTCACACGCAAATACGTGGAAGAAAACTTGCGGGCGATATACAAAGGTCCGCTGGCCTACGGTAAGGACGCGTTTGCCGGCTTGCATTTTATGCAAGAAGTTTGCGCGCAGGGTGGGGCTAGGATGGTTGAAGATCGAAGATTGAGGATTGAGGATCGAGGGTCGAAGCCGCGGCGGGAGGCGGAACCGAGCGCTGCGCATACCAATACCACGTCAATCCAGCAATGGCGGCCTGTTACAATGCCGCATGCGCCTTTTTTTGGAACGAAGGTGGTCAACACTATTTCGCTTCCAGTCATCTTCGATTATGTTAATCCGATCGCGTTGTTCCGCGGGCAATGGCAGGTGCGCCGCGGTAAATTGTCGCCTCATGAATATGAACACATGGTCAAGGAAAAATTCGAGCCGGTCTTTGCCGAGCTGAAGGAACGTTGTATTGCCGAAGCCATGCTGCAGCCGCAAGTGGTATACGGCTATTTTCCCTGCAACAGCGAGGGAAACGACGTGCTCATTTTCGATACCGAAGGTAAGAACGAAATTGAGCGCTTCACTTTTCCGCGCCAGCAAGAAGGCCAGCGCCAATGCCTCGCCGACTTTTTCGCGCCGGTGGCGTCGGGTAAGCGCGACGTCATTGGCATGATGCTCGTCACCGTCGGCCAGGGTGCCTCGGAAATTTCCAAAAAACTTTTCGAAAGCGATCGGTACACCGACTATCTCTATTTTCACGGCCTGAGCGTCGAAAGTGCCGAGGCATTGGCGGAATACTGGCACAAATGCATGCGCGCGGAGCTGGGCCTCGCAAGCGATGATGCCAAGGAAATCTCCGCATTGTTTCGCCAGGAATATCGTGGCTCGCGTTATTCATTCGGCTATCCCGCCTGCCCAAACCTCGAAGATCAAGCGATCTTATTCCGCCTGCTGCAACCCGAGCGTATCGGGGTTTCATTGACGGAAGAATATCAGCTTGTGCCGGAACAATCGACCTCGGCGATCATCGTGCACCATCCGCAGGCCAAGTATTTCAACGTGTGATGAAGAGAATTCTGATTACCGGCGCCAGCGGTTTTCTCGGCGGGCATCTTTGCCAGCAGGCCCAGCAAGCTTGGGAAGTGATCGGCACATGTCACTCGAGCAGAACCGTGCCCGCTGGGGTTCAAACGGTGCAAATGAATTTAGCCAACCAGAGTGAATTGGCGAATATTTTGGATGAAGCCAACGCCTGCTTGATCATCCATGCCGCGGTATTGCAAGTGGATGCTTGCGAGCGCGATCCGCGTTTGGCGTACCTCGTGAATATTCAAGCCACAGACACGATTGCACACTGGTGCGCGCGGCATGAACGTCGCTTAGTTTATGTTTCCTCTGATCTCGTTTTCGACGGCAGGCGTGGCTGGTATAAAGAAAGTGACGCACCCCAACCCGTAATGCGCTACGGCGAAAATAAACTTTGCGCAGAACAAACTGCGCTCGAAGTTTGCCCCAATACTTGCATTGCGCGTTTGGCGCTGATGTACGGGCACGCTGCCGCCGGGGTGCAAGCCGGCTTGTCGCCCGGCAATAATTTTTTCATGAGCATGATACAAAGCCTGCAACGTGGCGAGAAAGTGCGAGTCTTTTCGGATCAATATCGCACACCGGGGCTGGTTGCGAATATGGCTGAAGCGGTGCTGGAGCTGGCGGAATCGGATTTTAAGGGCACTATTCATATCGCCGGCACGCAACGCTGCAGCCGGAAAGAAATGGCGCGGAGCGTGTGTCGATTGCTGGGATACAATGAAAACTTGCTGGAGCCGGTCTCGATGTTCGAAATCAAAATGCCCGCGCCCCGGCCGGCGGACGTGTCTTTGGATTGCAGCTTGGCGCGGGAGATTTTGAAGACGAAACTGATGGGATATGAGGAAGGATTGCCTGGCTTACTGAATACCACGATTTGATTTTTGTAAAGACTATAGTTCTAGACTGCCGAGGCAGTATTCTCTTGTTGCGCAAACCGAATCATGCCGTCAATCGACAAATCTTCATCAAGCGCCGGCCAGTGAATGCCATAACCTGCAGGAGAGATAATGAAATGCTGCCGTGCCGGTTCATCCGCGTTCGCGAGCTTGGGCGAATGCTTGTGAAGATCGATACGATATTCACGATTGTCAACAACAAAGCACAGAAAGTGCTCTTCGAAACGGAGACTGGATACTTCATGAAGTTTCTTCATCGTTTCTTCTCCTGAAATTTATCCCATGCCTTTTCGAAGTCTTTGAAATACTCACATATAAGGCGTTTGACTTCTCTACGGTCCGGTGGCCCCATGTTGTGCGCGAAAGCTTCTGTAACCTCGCATTCCTCACGATCGAGCCAGTATTTGCATTCCATTTCTGCCTTTTGACAATGTACGTGAATCGGCTCGTCGTTTTCATTGGCATAGAAGAAAAATCGCCAGCCGCGAATGCAAAGGATAGTAGGCATAACACCCCCATGAAATTCTGGTAAAATGTAGTAAGAATCAGTAAGAAATGCAATACATAACCAAGTAACGCCCTGCCATTGAATGCTATGAACGCTGTCTTTTTCGGAGGTTTTAAAATGCGATTCATACTGTCAACGATTTTTGCAACGCTCCTTTGGCTGACGGCAGTTTGCCGGGATCAAATTCCTCTTAACAAACACAGCCTCACTGACCTCACACCGGCCGATGTGCAATATCATGTCAACTATCTTGCCTCCGATCAGCTCGAGGGCCGGCAGTCGGGCTTGCCGGGAGCCGAAGCGGCAGCGAAGTACATCGCCGCTGAATTCAAGCGCTTCGGCCTGAAGCCGCTGGGCGACGGCGTTTCATTCTTCCAACGGTTCAATTTCACCGGCGGCGTCGAGCTTGGGCAGAACAATTCTCTCAGCATGCAGCGCGGCCGAGCAGACACGAGTTATCACGTGGGGGTCGATTTCATGCCGGCGGGATTCTCGCAATCGGCCAATCTTGAAGCGAGCGAAAGCGTTGCCTTTGTGGGCTATGGCATTACGGCCAAAACTCTAAACTATGACGAGTATGAAGGGGTGGATTGCAACGGCCGCGTGGTGTTGGCGTTGCGCTATGCGCCCACACACCATGATCCCCACGGTGACTTCGCGGATTACGCGCCCTTGCGCTTCAAAGCCTTGCAAGCGCGCGAGCACGGCGCGGCGGCTTTGCTGATTGTCTCCGACTCGACCGGCAACAATGCAGCTCTGCCCAGGCTCAGTTTCGATCGCGCTGCCGGCGACGCCGGACTACCGGTTGTTTTCATTACTCGAGCGGTCGCCGAGTGGTTGCTGCACGGCAGCGGAGAAACCCTGCAGGCTTTGCAAGACAGCATTGACTTCCGGCGCCGGCCAAGATCTTTCATCGTTGCCGATACGCGCGTGAAATTACAAACGCAGGTCAACAAAGTCCGCCGGGAGGCGGAAAATGTCATCGGCATTTTGACGGGCAGCGATCCAAATCTGCGCACCGAAGCCGTCGTCGTCGGGGCGCATTATGACCATCTCGGCCGCAGCAGCGAAGGCGCAATGGACCCTGAAAGGGAAAATGAAATTCGCAACGGTGCCGACGACAATGCCTCAGGCACGGCCGGATTGTTGGAATTGGCGCAGCATTTTGCCGCACAAAAAAGCCCGCCGAGACGTTCTCTTGTTTTTATGGGCTTCTCGGGAGAAGAATTGGGATTGCTGGGCTCAGCGCACTACGTCGCCCATCCCACTTTTCCACTGGAGAAAACCGTGGCGATGATCAATATGGATATGATCGGGCGTCTGCAGGACAGCGCACTGGTGGTGCAGGGCATAGGCACTTCGCCACGCTTCCCGGGTTTGGTGAAAAGCTTAGACTCTGCAAAACCCTTTAAGCTGAGTTTAAAGAAAGACGGGCTCGGCCCCAGCGATCAGGCCTCGTTTTATCAGAAGAACGTTCCGGTGCTCTTCTTTTTCACGGGTTTGCATAGTGATTATCACCGCGCAAGCGACGACGCGGACAAGATCAACGCTGCCGGTGAAACTGAAATTTTGAAATTTGTAGCAAACATTTTGACGGAAATCGCCAATTCAGACTCCGTGCCGCTATTTACTAAAACTGACTCCGAGCAGCCTCGCGAAGCGCGCGCCTTTCGGGTCAGCGTCGGCACCGTGCCGGATTACGCGGCCGAGGTCGAAGGCTTAAAGCTCAGTGGCGTGAGGCCGGGCGGACCGGCAGAGAAAGCGGGGCTTCAGGCCGGTGACATCATCGTCAAGTTTGGCCACATTGAAGTCAAAAACATCTACGACTACACCTATGCGTTGGGTGAATTCACCCCGGGACAGGAAATTGACGTGATAGTTCTGCGCGACGGCGAACGGAAAACGCTCAGGGTGAAGCTTGAGCCCAGCCGGCGAATGTGATTGGCACGCGGATTGTATATCCACGACTTCAACCGGTTGCGTTTCAGCAGGCTAGCGCATAATCGTCGAAATATCACGGCTCCGAGATTGGGATGAAGTTACGAAAATGTCTTTGGCAATTACCAATTCGGTCATTTAAGCCCGCAGCCTGGACAAGTAAATGAGGGACGTCGGTTCAATCGTGCTTTGAACTTTTTAAAACAAGTTGGAAGTTGGAGCAGTGCACGTGGATCAATCGTACGACAGCGCTCGCGTTCAAGAATTACCAGACACTATTCGCCCCCATCGCAATCTCCCACCGCAGGAGGAAGAGGGGAATGTGCCCGCCTCGGAATTCCCCATGACTTTCCCAAGGGAGTTCAATCGCTCTTTCTTGCGTTCGCTCGACCGGCGCTTCTTCATTGTCTTGCTCCTGGTTTTTATTCTTGAGCCCGCTCTGATCATGTATTTGTTGATGCACACTCCACGCCTCACGGGCGATCAATACGTCGCCAAGCTGCAGAGCAAGTACGTCGAGCTGTTTTTGCAGGATTTTGTCGTGGAGACGCCGGCGCCGGAGAGGCCCAGAAGCGATCTGTTGGTGTATGCGAAGGAATATGCTGAAAATCTTGCCGGTGAGGCTTTTGGCACCGCTCCAGTTCCCGCCTTTTCCCCGCTGGGGGAAGGTTCTCGCGAAACCCGCACGGGCACACGCGAAGGAAGAGAAGCACGCCGGCGATCGAAGTTGGCAACGCGCAGCCGCGCGCGCGAAGCGATGTCGGAGAACGTTGGTCGCGTTGGCGTATTGGGAATCATTACCGGCGGCGGCGGTCTTGTGTCTACGGAGCCGGTTGAGCAGATTCTGAATTTCGCCGAGTTGAATGCCGTTGATCTGGAGCAAAAGCTGTCCGAAGTGAGCATTTTGCGCGTGCCCCGCGTCGGCGCTGATTATTTCGGGCCGGCTGTCGGCTCTACGCTGGGAAGCACCTTCAAACCTGAGGACATTGCGTTGGCTGAGCGCCAGGTGCGCGGCAGCCGGTCGACGCAAGCGGGCCTGAGCGCCGAAGACCTGGTGAGCGCATTGGCCACTGCTCCGGAGAAAAAGGTCATGGCAAATCGCACCTTTGAAAAAGTCGCAGAAGTGCCAAGTCTGATCGACTCCAGGCCGCGTAGTGTCACCGGGGGCACCGGAGCATTGCGCACGCGTTCGGAAACAACACAGGCTTCGCGTGATCCCAAGGTGCTTAAAGAAATCGTCATGGCGCACAGCCCGGCGATTCGAGACTGCTATCGCGCTCAGCTCAAAAACAATCCCCAGCTCAAAGGTAAGGTGGAAGTGCGTTTCAAGATTTCTCCTCAAGGTTATGTCCAGGAAGTCACCATCATGTCGTCGACGATTGACTTGCCGGAATTGCATAGCTGCATTGTGACCAAAATCGCTCGCTGGAGAGATTTCGGCCGCGTGGATGCCGCCGTGGGTGAGGTCACCTTGCGGCAGACCTATGTTTTTGGCTACTGATGCAAAAACGCCAGACCATTCCCGGTGCGCTCCCTGCGGGCAGGTGGTGGCCGTGTGAATTGCATTTCATCTACGGTTAATTTCCCCTCGATTCGCTCCCTGTTTTTTTGAGTTTGCTTTTCCCTCCATTTGTGTTTATTTTCCTTAACAATTCCGTCCCGAGGTGAATTCGTTGCATTGTTGATGCCTTTATGCTGATTTGTCGCGTGGTGGGAGACGTTTTCGCCACCGTGAAAAATGAGCATCTGCGCGGCCACAAGCTGCTGCTGGTTCAACCCGTCGATCTTGACGGCGTCACGGAAAAAGGCGAGGCCATGATTGCCATCGATAGAGTCGACGCCGGGCCGCACGATTTGGTATTGGTGAATCGCGAGGGCGGAGCGGCGCGAATGCTGTTGGGCAATCCTAAGATCCCTGTACATTCGGTGATCGTAGGCGTGATTGACAATATGGACATTGCGGGAGCCTAGGAGAACATGCCACAGAGCTCTCGTCTGGATCGCATCATTGCCGAAGAAACCGGCCGGCGGCTCGCACCGCATTGCAACTGGTGTTGGGTGTGTCCGGAATGCAAATCCGATTTTGTCGCACGCATCGTGGATTCCGGGGCCTGCCGCGTGGGCGCACAGCCGGGCATTGGACCTTTGTCAGATAGTGTGGCACAATATATCGATCACACCCTGTTGAAGCCCGACGGGACCCGTATGCAAGTGGAGAAATTGTGCCAGGAAGCCGCGGAGTATCGTTTTGCCACGGTCTGTGTGAATCCGACGTGGGTGTCCTTGTGCGCACACGTGTTACGCGGCACGGGTGTTCTGGTGTGCACGGTGGCAGGCTTCCCCTTGGGGGCTAACACCACCGAGCAAAAAGTCGTTGAAACGCGCCAATGTGTCGAGCAGGGCGCTTGTGAAATCGACATGGTGATCAACATCGGCCGGTTGAAATCCGGCGAGCATGATTTCGTAGCCCAGGACATCCACGAAGTCGTGGTCGCGGCGCAGCCGGCGCACGTCAAAGTAATTCTGGAGAACTGCTATCTCACGGACGAGGAAAAAATCAAAGCCGCACTGCTGGCGCGCGAAGCTGGCGCGCATTTCGTGAAAACCTCGACCGGCTTCGGCCCGAGCGGCGCGAAGATCGAAGACGTCGCACTCATGCGACGCGTGGTCGGAGAGCAGCTCGGCGTGAAAGCCGCGGGTGGCATTCGTGAATATGATATCGCCGCCAAAATGATCGAAGCCGGCGCGACGCGCCTGGGCGCCTCCGCGAGCATTGCCATCGTTGAGCACAAAAAGGCTGCATGAGGGCCCCAGTCACAACCAGGATTGACCATTGACAATTCACCATTTACAATTGACAATTGTAAACTGTGAATGGTGAATTGCGAATGGTAAATGGTCTACGCCTTCGCATGCCAATTGGAAACTTCGTATTATTGCTTTGGATTTTGAGCTTCGTATTTTGGCTTTTCGAACCATGAACATCGTCGAGCTCATTCAAAAAAAACGCGACGGCCAGGCTTTGGCCGATGAAGAACTCGCCTTCATCATCGCCGGTTACTTGAACGATAGCATTCCGGATTATCAGGTTTCCGCGCTATTGATGGCGACTTATTTTCGCGACATGGATGAGCGCGAGACCGTCACGCTTACCCGGCTGATGCGCGATTCCGGCGTGGTATTGGATTTTTCACATCTGCCCGGCCCCAAAGTTGACAAACACAGCACCGGCGGCGTGGGCGACAAGGTCTCGCTCATTCTCGCGCCGTTGATGGCCGCCGCCGGTGTTTATGTGCCAATGATCTCCGGCCGCGGATTGGGACACACCGGTGGCACGCTCGATAAACTGGAATCCATTCCCGGTTTTCGCACACAGCTGACGCTGGACGATTTTCGTGATTACATGGGAAAAATCGGCACTTGCCTGATCGGACAAACTGCTGATATTTGCCCCGCGGATCGCCGGCTTTACGCCTTGCGCGATGTGACGGGAACGGTTCCCGTCATGCCCTTGATTTGCGCCAGCATCTTGAGTAAAAAACTCGCCGAAGGCCTCAACGCTCTAGTCCTGGACGTTAAGACCGGCGGCGGCGCGATCTTCGCAAACGCCGCGCAGGCCGAGGAATTGGCGCAGCGACTCATTCAAACCGCACGCTATTTCAACCTCAGAACGATTGCATTACTCTCGGATATGTCGCAGCCGCTGGGCTACACCATCGGCAACTGGCTGGAAGTTTTGGAAGCCCTCGAAGTCCTGCAAGGCCGCGGACCTGAAGATGTGAGGCAAGTGACTCTGGCTTTGGGCGCGGCCATGCTGCAGGCGGCTGGTAGAATAGCGGACGCGCGCAATGGCATGGCGCAATTGGCCCAGTTGTTGCAAAACGGGGCTGCCTGGAAAAAATTCCTCGAAATCGTCAAAGCGCAAGGGGGCGATACTGCCGTGCTCGAACAACCGGAGAAATATCCCAAGCCCAGGCATCGCGAACAGATTCTGGCCGGGAAAACGGGATACGTTGCGAATATCGACGCACGCCGGCTCGGCCACAGCTCCATGAACCTGGGTGCAGGCCGCGTGCATCTCGCGCAACCGATTGATCCGCTCGCCGGCATGACTTTGCACAAGAAAGTCGGCGATCGCGTTGAGCGCGGCGAACCGTTGGCAACCCTGCAAAGCTCCACCGTCGTGCTCACACCGGAGCGGATTCAAACTGTTTATTCTTGCTATGAGCTCTCTTCCGTACCTCCCCAAATCCCTGCCGTAATCATTGCCCGCATGGACGAAACCGGCAAATACGGCTGGGAATAACGCTTTCTGCTCTCCTGCTTTATTCGGTTTCCGACCACAATTACTTTTGGCCCCGAAAGGTCGGGACGGAATTTCCTCACTGCGTGCTCGTCAGCAGCACACTCCTGCGTGCGCAGGAGTGACAATTTGTACATTTTGGCAGCGATTTTCTTGTTTGCTTTTTGATGAGACTTCCCTACATTTCCTTCACGTTCAGCAGGTGAAGGTCTTTGGGGAGGTGCTCTGAGAGTTTTTCATCAACCTTTCGAAAGGAGAGGGACCATGATCACCACTGATCGCACAACGATCGTCGACAAAAGCGTGACGCGAAACGGCAAACCGCATCTGCCTGCTTCCGAAACGCGCGCGTTGAAGGCGCAGGATCATATTGATCTGGAGGAGCGCTACGGCGCGCACATTTATCACCCTCTCGATATCGTGGTCGCGCATGCAGAGGGTATTTGGATTTACGACGTCGAAGGCAACAAATATCTGGATTTTCTGAGTGCGTATTCCGCGGTCAGCCAGGGCCATTGCCATCCGCGTATCTATAAAGCGCTGGTGGAACAGGCCCAGCGCGCCACTCTCACTTCCCGCGCGTTTCGTAACGATCAAACCGGGCTTTTTTATAAAGAGTTGCTTGATTTGTGCGGCATGGAGATGGTGCTGCAAATGAATACGGGCGCCGAAGCCGTGGATACCGCCATCAAGACCGCGCGCAAATGGGGCTACGTTAAAAAAGGCATTCCTGCAGATCAGGCCGAGATCATTGTTTGCTACGGCAATTTTCACGGTCGTACCACGACGGTGATTTCCGCTTCCACTGAACCTCAATACCGCGAGCATTTTGGACCTTTGACGCCGGGATTCGTGTTCGTACCCTATGGTGACAGCGATGCGCTCGCCCAAGCCATTACCCCGAATACTGCGGCTTTTCTGGTCGAGCCCATTCAAGGGGAAGGTGGCATCGTCATGCCGCCAGGCGGGTATCTCACCCGGGCCGGCAAAATCTGCCGGGCAAACAATGTACTGTTGATGGCCGATGAAATTCAAACCGGCCTGGGACGGACGGGCAAATTGTTTGCCTTCCAGCATGAGCCCGAGGTCAAAGTCGACGTCTTAATTCTGGGCAAGGCCTTGTCCGGCGGCTTTTATCCCGTTTCTGCAGTACTCGCTTCGCAAGAGATTCTTGGACTGTTTCGGCCTGGCGATCATGGCAGCACGTTTGGCGCAAATCCACTGGCGTGCGCGGTCGCTCGAGCAGCCTTGAAAGTCCTGGTGGAAGAAAAGCTGGTGGAGAAATCGGCGGAGCTGGGCGATTACTTCATGGGCCTTTTGCATACGATCAAGAGCAAGCACGTAAAGGCAATTCGCGGTCGTGGCTTGTTTATTGGCGTGGAATTGAAGCCCGAGGCCGGCGGCGCCCGGCGGTTCTGCGAAGCTTTGCGCAACGAAGGCATGCTCTGCAAGGAAACGCATGAACACGTTATTCGCCTCGCCCCACCGCTGGTGATCACGCGTGCTGACTTGGATTGGGCGTTCGAGCGCATCAAGAAGGTGTTGGAGACGATGGATTGATTATTGTCTGGCGACGACATTTCAACTGATACAAAATACTCCTATCAACTCATACTCACACTCTTACTCCTACTCTTACTCATACTCTTACTCTTACTCAAAAAATGCAAGAAACGAGTAGGAGTAAGAGTGCGAGTAGGAGTAAGAGTGCGAGTATGAGTAGGAGTATGAATAGGAGTAAGGTAGAAAACGGAGAGATGAATGCTAAAGCGAGTCTTTATCATCGCCTGCTGCGGGTTGGTGTTTGGTTTCGGCTGCCAGTCGCAGCCCACCGTTGCTCTGCTCACGGATTATGGTTGGGATGATCCCTATGCCAGTGCCGTGCAAGGCGTGATCTTGTCAATGAGCCCGGGCGTGCGCATCCTGAATCTGACCCACGCGGTGCCGAACTACGATATTCGCGAGGCGAGTTATTTGCTCGCAACTGCAGCGCGCGAATTTCCTCCAGGCACCATCTTTGTTGCGGTGGTCGGTTCGGAGACCGGGGGCACGCGCAAACCCATTATTCTGGAAACGACGGATCAGAAGTACTTTGTCGGTCCGGACAATGGTATTTTCACCGATGTGATCAAATCGTTCGGATTCAAGCGCGCGGTGGAGATCAACAACGTGTTGTGGTTCCGGCGCGGCGCGATTTCGAACACGTTTTACGGTCGCGATGTTTTTGCTCCTGCTGCCGCCCATCTTGCCAAAGGTAAAAAAATGGCAGAAGCCGGCCCGGCCGTGCTGAATCCCACGCAATTGGAACGAACAGCCGCGGAATTCAAGAGCAACACGATCATCGGCGAAATTCTGCATCGCGATCACTATGGCAACCTGGTCACGAATATCCCGGCAACCGTTCTGGTGCAATCCGGGTGGCGCACGGGAATGGCACTTGATTTCCTAGCGAAAAACCGGGTCGCCACCGCCAAATTTGCCGATCGCTATGGTGCGGTGGGGAAGGGTGAGTTCGTGTTGTTGTTGAACGGGCAGGGTTTACTGGAGCTCGCACGTTTTATGGCCAGCGCGGGCGACAGCTTGAACGCAATGGCGGGAGATAGCGTGCTTGTGCGACTGGCCGGCTCCGCTGCATCGCCGTCCGCAGCTCCGACAAAGGCAAATGTTTCGGCACCTATTTCCGAGCGCACGCGATGAAGCCAATGCGAAATTGTATAAAGAATTGTGCAAAGTCTTATAGCCGTATTGAATTCAAATACTGCCCAACGGACTAAATGACGACCAACGGATTCTATTTTCAGTTGCTCGCTCTTTCATCCGTTGGCAACACCAAGCTGTTCGGGCTTTTTTCTAACTTTTGCAGTCTTATGGCCTATCCCTTCCTCACACGGTGCTGTACGGCCTGCAGCGCGACTATCGTCTTGGCGTCCTTGAAGAAACCTTGCTCGAGTTTTTGATACGCCTCCGTCACCGGCATGCGCACCAGACGAATGTTTTCTTGCTCTTCGGCTTTGCCACCCCCGGTTTCGAGCTGTGCGCCCAATCTTCCCCAAAAGACAGAAATGTGCTCGGAAGAACCGCCGGGCGAAACATAAAACTCGACGAGCGCTTCCGCTTCCCGCACTTCGTAGCCTGTTTCTTCCCTGGCTTCCCGCAGAGCCGCCTCCAAAGGCATTTCTCCCTCCTCGATCATGCCGGCAATCGCTTCCGTCAGCCAACCGTTTTTCGGATTTGACGCGTACGCGGGGTAGCGGAATTGCTCGACGAAGATGAATTCGCCGGCTCCCGCATCGTGGACCAGAATTGCGGCGGAATGCCCGCGCTCGAAATTCAGCCGCTCAACCGGTTCGCTCATTGTGCCGTCGTATTTCTGAAATTGCAACGTCGCTTTCTCCACTTTAAAAAAGTCGTCCACCAACAGTTCGGTGCCGTGCACAATGACTTTGGACGAGCCCGGCGCCGGGGCTGCGAGGTCTGCAGAATTGGAAGAGGCGGCGGAGGATTCCTCCGGCAACTCCTCTAAGAAAACGAAATAGGTGGCAGAAAGCAAAATGAAGCCCATGAGAAAGAAACTCGCCGGAATCCAGAACGCGGTGCGCCAGGAATCCGCCTGCAGCAACAACACGCTGACAAATCCGATGGCGAGAGCGGACAGAAAGCTGATGAGTATGGCTTCCAGATGAAACAAGGTTCCTTTCTTGTCAGCGGGCGGGATTGTATCGACCTTCCAGTAGAATGGGCTGGCCTTAGGATTTTTGTGAAAGCCGCTGTTACGCAGAAAGAATTCCTTGATGCGATTCATCGCCGCGCAGCTTTCACACCATGCCTGCCGGAGCCGAATGATCTTCATGAGGTAAATCCATGCAACAAAACAAAAAAACAAACCAATGGTAATGGCGATGTGATTTTTGTATGGAGAATACATCATACCCTCCTGGCTGTAAATCGCCCCGAGGGTGGCGAGCATGACGCCGGCACTCAACAAAAAATAATTGATCAACGTATGGCGGTCGTTCATGGCCTGCGCCATGGTTTCTTGTACATATTCATACTCGTACAATGCCATCTGTTGCAGAGCGGATGGAATCGCCCGCCCGTATTTTTCCGGAAGGATCGCGGGCTTGTTGCGCACCGGCCAGCCAAACTGCCATTTGCAGAACAGAATGACGGCATAGTAAACCGCAAAAAAATCGATCATGAGATGCTGCCGGTAGCTCGGCGCCAGCATGACGAAGTACACGCCCGCCAAAACGATTGCGATCGGCACAAGATAAAAAACCGTCTTGCTGATGAAATTGTCGGTCCTGGTCATCGGTTTCTCCCATCCACCGGCGACGAAACCCTCTCAATCTCGCCGCCGGGGCCGAGCAACGTAAAATCCTCGTACAAGTTGACCGTGGGGCACACGTGGCGCGGCGCGATCAAAACATATTCTCCGACTTCGAACCTTTCGTCCGCTGGATGCGAAAGTACAGTATGTTCTTCACTGAATGAAACGACTTTGAGATTCGGCCGGCTGAAGACCTGCACCGGCCCGCGCTCCGCGGCCCAGCGCTTGTGCCCGAGATTCAAAGTAACCAGATTAAGATCATTCACGTCCATCACCTGCGCCAGAATTACAGCGGCGATTTCAAATTCTCCGGGCGACAACTCCTCATAGTCGGAATCCCACAATATCCACGTGCCAGGCGAAACTTGCACCAAAGTCTCCGCCGGTGATTCCTGCAAAAGAATCTCGAGATCGAAGCGATACGCCGGTGAGCCCGCGGCCATGATTCTTGGCACGTGAACTTTTCTGGCGCGAAATTGCCTGGCCAATCCGATCAACCGCGCCATCGATTTTTGCGATTCTTCCCGGCGCTCACTTGTCTGCGCAAAGTGATTCTGCCCGTCATAGCCATGCAATCCGGCAAAACCAAAGCTCGAGTTTTGAGAGATTTCATCGAAGACTTGCAAAGCCTTTTCCGGCCTCATGCCCGTCCGGTGCATACCCACGTCAATATCCAGGAAATAGCTCCATCTGACGCTTTCCTCGACGGCGATTTGCGCCAATATTCTGGCGTGTGCCATACTGCCGATTTGCACCTGAAAATTGACTTCCGAATGATCTTTCATCCTGCGCGCGAGATCGCGGGCTTCGTGCGTCAGCAGGGGGTACGCGACAAAAATGTCTTTTGCACCCGCCGCAAGCGCGAGGTCTACTTCGCGCATGGTGGATTTGAAATATCCCACCCCGCTTCGAACCATCCAGCTCGTGAGCAAGCTCGATTTGTTGGTTTTGATATGCGGGCATAGATGGAGAAAGCCGCTGCCGGGCGCAACGGTTTCCAGATAACTTCGCATTTTCTGCAGATTGCCCTCGACGCGATCACGAAAAATCAGCAACCGTGGAGTTGGAACTTGAGCGAGATCGGCGATGCCATATGGCCTCTGGCCGGTAAGATTGAAGACGTGCATGTTGGATTCTCGGTTGATCATTTCGGCTGTGTGTATGGGAATCAAAGATTCACTGCAAATAATTGATAGCTCGGAGTAAGATAGAAATCTTGCTGCCGTTTGCAAGGGCCAGTTTGTGGAGAGAGTGTTTGGTAATCCAGGTTAGGGTTGTGCCCTGAAAAATCGCGGCGCTCCGGGCTTTTTCAATTTTGTAAGTCGGCTTTCGATTTTTGCCAAAGTATATCGGCTTTTTGGGCTGGGAGCACCCCGGTCGCATGCTGCTGTGCTTGAGAGTGTCTAAAGCCTGTTGCAATTCATGTCTTTGCGCGCACGCATGCTCCAGCTTGTGCTCTGTTTTCTGGTATCTTTCTTGCCTTTACGTGTGGCCAAAACTAGCGCGTAAAATACCGCGAGACGATCGTATCACTTGACGAGGTTTCAATGTTCAATGACACCATCCTGCCCGGGCTGGATGGCAACAGAGACGAGGGTGTGCAGACCGAAAATGGCGAGCCAGATCATGAAGCAAAGCGCCCCCAACTGCGCTTAGAGATATCGCCACGCAAGTTCTATCGATTATCCAAACAAGCGGCCAAACGCACGTTTACCCGCTTTTGTTTTCACTTGCCGGAACGAGCGGTCATTAGTGTCGCCGTGCACAATTCCTCCGGCCGGCGCGTGTGCTTGCCGGTGGCTACGGTGCTTGAAAGTGGCTGTCATCGTGTGCAGTGGGACGGCCGGGATGATCGCGGCCAATTTCTGCCGCCCGGAATTTATGTTGTGAAAGTCGAAGCCGCAGGTGAACAGGGCAATTTGTATCGCGCTTCTGCAAGGGTTACCGTTGCGCCATAAACTCACGTCGCGAAATCCCACTTGCTTTGTGCACAATAAATTTGTAAGGTAGATGAAAGCTGAAACGACCAATTGAGGTATTGGTGTCATCCCCTGCAACCGGCGGGCATGAGAAGCCGGATTCCGGCGATGATTTCGAGCTTTCGTCGGGAGGCAATTCCCATTCTTGCATTCATTTTTCGGTAAGGCTTTGACGTGAACGGCATTGCATTCGCGCAGGCTCTCGTGAACATTGCTGCAGTCTATTTGCTGTTGGGTCTGACTTTCGCCGTTTTTTTTGTCATCTGGGGCGCCGGCAAGATCGATCCTGCGGCCGCCGAAGGCACGATGGGCTTTCGCGCCATCATCATGCCCGGCGTCGTGCTGCTGTGGCCCTTGCTGGCGAAGCGTTGGTGGCAAGGCGCCCGTAACCCGCCGCTGGAGCGCAACTCCCATCGCGCGGCGGCGCATTCCCAAAACGACAAACAGTGATCCCCTTTCCATAAGATAACCGCGCCGTGTGAACAAATCGCTCCGCAGCCAGATCCGAGCTTTCATGAACGATCGCTCATTCCGGCGCGGCGGCGATGTTAATGGGCCTGATTTTTTCCTTTTCGACCATGATACTCAGTCTTCGCAAAAGACACCGGCTGATTTTTTCAAGCATGGTGTTGGTCCTGCCAGTGGTATTTGTAGCCGGCATCCTGTTCCGTGCCGCGCCCAAGCCAACCAACGCCGGTCCGGCGTTGCAACTAGAGTCCGGGGCCACGCTCGCAAGATATATTTTCGAAACGGAAGATTTGTGGCCCGCTGCCAAAATCATCACGCGCGTTTTTGCCGACTCTCTTCCGCCCGCACTGCTAGCCGTCGAATTGCAACCTCAGGAGGCCGCTGCCCTGCCCGAAGTTTTGGTGTATTGGAAAGCAGGCCTTCCTGCCGTGGAGGCGGGATCATTGCAGGATGCTGTTTTGCTGGGCACTCTCAGGGGCAAGCAGCGACGGCGCTTGCTCTTGCCGCAACAGGCCGCACAAACGGACGGCCATCTCCTGCTTTTCAGCCTGCCCCATCAGAGCGTATGGGCGCAAGCTTCTTTGCCGATTATTCAGATACTGCAGAAGGGAGGAAAGCCGTGAGCGTCAGCTATCGCGCTGTGGGCTGGAATCGGCAAAAACGAATCTACGACCTGGTGTTGCTTGGCAGCGTGGCGCTTTATTTGACCATCTTTGTGGCCGTAGGCGCGATCTGGCATCCGTACGCGACGATCGAAACCTTGCTGATTCGCGGGTTGGGCACGGCGGCGTTGCTGTTATTGCACGTGATCCTGATCATCGGCCCGCTCTGCCGCCTTGACGCGCGCTTTCTTCCTCTGCTGTACAATCGCCGGCATATGGGCGTCACCATGTTCGCCTTGGCTGCGGCGCATGGCGGCTTCAGTATTTTTCAATATCACGCCTTGAGCAATCTCAACCCCTTGGTCAGCGTGTTGGCAAGCAACACAAACTATTCGAGCCTGCCGGATTTTCCGTTTGAGATTCTCGGAATTTTTGCGCTGATCATTCTGTTTCTGATGGCAGCGACGAGCCATGACTTTTGGCTGGCCAATCTTACCGCGCCGGTGTGGAAATCCCTGCATATGATGGTTTACGTCGCGTATGCTTTGCTGGTTATGCACGTTACGTTGGGCTGGCTGCAATCCGACACCAGCCCGGTGCTGGCTGGGCTGCTCGCGGCCGGAATGGCTGCCGTATTGGGCGTGCACCTGGTGGCCGCTTATGGAGAAAGAAAAATCGATACGCAAGAATTTGTCGAAGGCGGGGGTGGTTTTGTCGCGGTATGCCGGGTTGACGATATACCTGAGTGCCGTGCGCGCATTTTCACGCTCTCGGGTGAGCGCGTTGCCGTATTCAAATACGACGGGAAGATTTCGGCAGTCTCGAATGTATGCCAGCATCAGAACGGGCCGCTCGGCGAAGGCAAAATCGTCGACGGCTGCATCACGTGTCCATGGCACGGTTATCAATATTTGCCCGATGCTGGCACCTCGCCGCCGCCATTTGCCGAAAAGATTCCGACGTTCAATTTGAAAGTAGAGGACGGTAAAATTTTCGTACATCCCCGTCCCAATCCACCAGGCACGCGCGTAAAACCAGCGCCCGTATCCCAGACCGCCAGTCTGCAAATGAATTTGAACGCAAGGACATAACCGGAACCCCGACCTTGCTCTCCTCACAACAAAACCAAGAATTCTACATCGGCTATTTACCGCAAGCGCCAAACGGAGTCGCGCAGCGCGTGCGCAGATTCATTTTTGCAGCCTCCGGTTTGGCTGCACTCGTCGCCCTGTTATTGGTGCTGGCGCAAAAACCCTTTGCCGCGAGCTTTTTTGAATTCTTACAATCGCGCGCATTCACCGGCTACCTGCTCGCAAAACCACACCCCACGCTGTCGTTGTTGCGCCCGGGCAAAACCGGCGAGCTGCCCTCGTATTCGCGTTATTATCTCGTGGGCGAAGGCAAATTCGGCATTGATGAAGAAGCAGCAAAATGGGACGGCAAGCTCGCTCATCTGCGCGGCAAGCTTATCTATCGCGGGGATCAGACCATGATCGAAGTTGAGAGCGGATCGATACAGGCGCAGCCTTCACTGCCGGTATTTTTTTCGCCCCCGGCAAAAGGCCTGGGAGCCTTCACCTTGCGTGGTGAAATCGTCGACAGCAAATGCTTCCTGGGCGTGATGAATCCCGGCGATATGAAAACACACAAGGCTTGCGCCGTGCGCTGCATCGCCGGTGGCAGCCCGCCGGTTTTGGTCGTGCCACAAGGCGAAAATCTGCTGTGTTTGTTGCTGCTGTCTGCCGAAGGCCAGCATATCAATCAGGCAGTTTTGGAGTACGTTGCGCGCCCGGTAGAGATCTCCGGCGAAGTCTGGCAAGTGGACAATCTTCTGACGCTTCGTGCCGACCCGGCAAAATATCGCGTGTTGGATTAAGTATCACGAGACCGACAAACGCAGATCGCCAGCATGTCACTCTCATCGACAACCGGCGCCTATCCCCGTTGCCGCGAATTTCTGCCAGAAACGGACGTGGTTGACGGCAAATTTCGCTTGCGTTTTGCGCGCAACGCGCACGAGCTG
This sequence comes from bacterium, assembly GCA_050732395.1. GTDB lineage: Bacteria > Zhuqueibacterota > Zhuqueibacteria > Zhuqueibacterales > Zhuqueibacteraceae > JBIOXB01. The sequence goes on along the minus strand of JBOHQX010000033.1, from coordinate 18,612 downwards.
GACGCTATTTTGCAATTGCGTTTCGAAGTGTTCAATTTGGAATTGCATGAAGGTTTGGCAAGCTCCTTTGCGACCGGGCGCGATGAAGACGAGTTCGACATGGTTTGCCATCATTTGATGGTGACGGACATCGCCACGGATAAAGTCGTGGGCACCTATCGCATGCAGACTGTTGAAATGGCCGGCTCGCTGCAAGGGTTTTATTCCTTCAGCGAGTTCGATCTCGCCAGTGTGCCGCGCAAAGTGCTGGCGCAATCGGTGGAGCTGGGGCGTGCGTGCGTGGCGCAACAATATCGCAGCAAGCAAGTTCTCAATCTCCTTTGGCGCGGCCTCGCGCGCTATCTGAGGCACAATTGTAAGCGCTATTTATTTGGCTGTTGCTCGCTCACGAGCCAGAGTCCGGCGGAAGGGAAGAGGGTGATGGATTACCTCGCGACGCACGATCACGTTCATCCCCATTTACAGATTCTGCCTCATGCCGAATACCTGTGCTACCCCGAGGGGTTTATCGCGCCGGAAGAAAATCCGGTGGCGCTCCCACGCCTCATGCAGATCTACCTGATGATTGGCGCCAAAATCTGCGGCCCGCCCGCGTTGGATCGCCGTTTCAAGACCATTGATTATCTGGCACTGTTCGACGTACATCATCTCGATCCGCGCAGCGTCAAATTTTTTTTCCGTGAAGAGTGAGGATGTTGAAAACGGCTAGAATGATTTACCGCCTCCTCGCTTTGAGCTTGTGGACAGTCGTGATTTATGCCATGTGGCAGCCGGGCATGTGGTTGACGCGGCCCTGGCCCGCCCGGCGGTTGCATTGGCGTACGCTCATCTTTCGCACCTGGGCGCGAGGCTTTGCCAATGTTTTGCGGATGCGCATATCCGTGCGCGGGCAACGGCCGCAGGCGCCGTTTCTATTGGTCACAAATCATTTGAGCTACGTCGATATTATCTTACTGGCTTCGCAACTTGGCTGTGTTTTCATCTCACGCCATGACGTCGAAAGCTGGCCCGTCATTGGCCATTTGACCACCAAAATGGGAACGATTTACATCGATCGCAACGCGCGCAAAGACGTGGTGCGCGTCAGCGCGGCAATTGCGGCGGCCTTGGCGCGCGGCGAGGGCGTCACCCTTTTTGCGGAAGGCACCAGCACTTGTGGCGCACGCATCATGCCGTTCAAAACCTCTTTGCTCGAAATTGCAGTGCGCAGCCAGCAGCCGGTGCACTACGGCAGCTTGAGCTATCGCACCAATGGCCAAGAGACGCCGGCGCATCTAGCCGTGTGTTGGTGGGGTGACATGGCTTTCTTTGCGCATGTGCTCAATCTTTTAAAACTGTCACGATTCGAAGCGGAAATCGTGTTCGGCGCCGATACCTTGCTGGAAACGGACCGCAAAGCGTTGGCGCAAAAACTGCACGAACGTATTTCGTTGTTGTTCACACCGGTGGCGGAAACGGATGATTTATGCTGACCCGAGCGCGCCCGATATGGAGATACTTCCTCATTGCTTATTTCGTGTTATTGCTGTGCTCTCACCTGGTTCGCTTGAAGACTCACGCCACCGCTCATCCTCGTCAGGATCAAATCACTGCCACCTTGACCGCGGTATGCGATGATCGGCTTATGCCTTCAAATATTACCCTCGCTTATCGAGACCTGCGTCCGGATGCCAATGCCGACCCGCCGGTAGTCTTGCTGCTTCATGGCAGCCCCATGGCTTCAGAGACATTCGACCGCCTGGCTCCACTGCTGGCAATACACAACCGCGTCCTGGTTCCGGACTTGCCCGGCTTTCGCGGCTCCACCCTGAAAATTCCAGATTATTCCGTGCGCGCGCATGCGCACTATCTCGCTCAGTTGTTGGAACAGTTGCAGATCGAGCGCGTGCACGTGGTCGGCTACAGCATGAGCGGCGGCGTGGCCATCCTATTGGCCCAATTCGCTCCGGCACGAGTGCAATCCCTCGCGCTGGTTTCCGCCACTGGCGTGCAGGAAATGGAGCTCTTTGGCGATTATCATCTCAATCATGCGGTGCACGGCTTGCAACTTGCGTTTCTGTGGTTGTTGCAGGAAGGGTTTCCACATTTCGGTTATGTAGATGACGCCTATTTGAACGTCTCGTATGCACGAAATTTCTTCGACACCGATCAACGGCCGTTGCGTGAATCTCTGCGGAGCTATGCCGGACCGGTGTTGATCATACAGGGTAGAGAAGATCCTCTGGTGCCTATGGCGGCCGCGCTCGAACATCATCGCCTGGTGCCCCAGAGCGATCTGCGGCTTTTTGATGGCGGGCACGAACTGATATTTTCGCAAACGGAAATGCTCGTGCCGGTGCTCATGACATTCATCCAGAAAAGCGCAATGGGAGAAGCACGAACGTTGGCGCAGGCCGATCCGGAACGTGTCATTCGGGCGCAGGTCCCATTCGACCCGCGTACGATTCCGCGGCCGCATGGTATAACCTGGATGGCGCTGCTGTTGATGCTGGCACTCGCCACCTTGGTGAGCGAGGATTTGACCTGCATCAGTGCGGGTTTGCTGTTGGCGCGAGAGACGATCACGTTCTGGCCTGCCGCCTGGGCGTGCTTGATTGGCATTTATGGCGGCGACTTGCTTTTGTATGCACTGGGAAAAACCTTGGGCAGATCGATGCTCGCGCGCGCGCCGCTGCGATGGTTTATCAAGCCCGGTGATATTGCCAAAGCTAAAGCCTGGTTCGAAGTAAAGGGGGCAAAAGCAATTTTTGTCAGCCGTTTCCTGCCCGGTAGCCGTCTACCAACCTATGTTGCTGCCGGCTTGATTGGTATGAGCTGGTGGAAATTTTCCTTCTATTTGCTCGGGGCGGCGGCGGCGTGGACCCCGCTCGTGATTTTGTTTGCCGCCGGGCTTGGCCAGCCGCTCCAGGACTATCTCACGCTTTATGGCCGCTATGCCTTGCCGGCTTTCATGGCGAGTGTCCTGGCAATTTGGTTGTTGCTCCGCTTGCTCGTGCCGTTGTTCACCTTTCGCGGCCGGCGCTTGCTGTTGTCGTGGTGGCGGCGCAAGACCCGCTGGGAATTCTGGCCGGCATGGTGGTTTTATCCACCGGTGTTTCTTTACTGCCTGTATTTGGCCGCCAAGCATCGTTCGCTTACTCTATTCACTGCGGCCAATCCCGGTATTTATGCCGGCGGCTTCATCGGTGAATCCAAGTTTGACATCTTGCAAAAACTCTCTGATAATAACGGCTATGTGGCGCGCTACCAACTCGTTCCGCCTTCTCCCTTTGAAGAACGGCTCCGCCGCGTACAAGATTTCATGCGCCGGCAGACTCTGTCTTTTCCCGTCGTGCTCAAACCGGAGGTCGGGCAACGCGGCGCGGGCGTTGGCATCATTCGTTCGGAAACAGAGCTGGAAGATTATTTGAAACAAATGCCGGAGAGCATTATTATTCAAGAATACGTTCACGGCCATGAATTCGGTGTTTTTTACTATCGGTACCCCAATCAAGAAAAAGGCGATATTTATGCCATCACCGACAAGCGTTTCCCCACTGTGACTGGTGACGGCAAGAGCACGCTGGAAGAGTTGATTCTCAAGGACGACCGCACAGTATGCATGGCCCCGTTCTATTTGGATAAACATCGCGCTCGCTTGCACCAGATTCCGGCACCGGGCGAGCGCGTACGATTGGTGGAATTGGGTACGCATTGTCGCGGCGCTCTGTTTCTCGATGGCGCGGCGTTGAAAACGCCCGAGCTGGTCGATGCCGTTGATCGAGTGAGCAAAAAGTTTCACGGCTTCTATTTCGGCCGCTACGACCTTCGTGTGCCTGCATGGGAAGATTTCAAACAAGGCCTTAACTTCAAGGTTGTAGAGTTGAACGGCGTGACCTCGGAAGCGACGAGCATATACGATCCTGGAAACAGTTTGTGGCAAGCTTATCGCGTCTTGTTCCAACAGTGGCGCATTGCTTTCGAAATTGCTGCCCAGAATGTCGCCTCCGGCGCTCATCCGGTTTCCCTCAAAATGCTCTTGCAGTCGTTGTGGCGCTATAAAACTACTGAGCAAGGCAAAACGATTGCGGGCAAAGCTATTGAAAAGCGCTCGACAAAATGATTTAATGGCAAAATAATTTGAAATCATTTTGCATCGAACCTTCAAATGCCTTTCGGAATTGTGTTGCCCAATCTCCCATTCGCATCAATGGTTTTGCCCGAAATAGTTTTGCTTTTCAATTTGCACGTGAACAGTAACTTTTGATTCTTAATTTTGCAAAAGGAGCCATTTTGCAGAACCTCTTCTGGGATTTGCTCATCGTCATTGTCTATTTTATTGGCATCACCGGCATCGGCTTGTACATGGGCCGCAAAGAAGAAAGCATGGAAGACTTTGCGCTAGGCGGCCGTAAAATTCCCTGGTGGGCCGTGCTTGCTTCGATCATCGCGGCGGAAACCAGCGCCGCCACATTTCTCGGTGCGCCGGCAGAAGGCTATCGCCTGCAAAACGTGCTCTACGTGCAACTGACTCTGGGCACGATCCTGGCTCGGTTCATCATTGCTTTTCTGTTTATCAAGCCTTACTATCAATATCGAGTTTACACCGTTTATGAATTTCTGCAAAAGCGTTTTGGCGCAGTTTCACGCACCGCCGGCAGCTTCATCTTTCTGGTCACCCGCGTGATGGCGAGCGGCGTGCGTGTTTATATTGCTGCTGTGGTTTTGGTCGTGGCCTGGAAATTCCTTACCGGCGCCTCGCCGACGCTGGTGCAATACGCCCTCGCGATCACGATCATGACTGTCGTCACCGCCGTCTACACCATGCTGGGCGGCATCAAGGCCGTCATCTGGACGGACCTGATTCAGGCCTGCATCATGTTCGGCGGGGCGCTGTTTGCTTTGTTCAGTATTGTCTATCTCATTCCCGGCGGCTGGGAAGGCATCAAAGCCGGCACCGACAATTTCGCGAATTTCAAAGTGTTCGATACCGGCCTGCGAGGCGAAGCCACGCTGTACGAAGCGATGTTGAGCATCTTTCGCCAGGAATACACCATCTGGGCGGCCCTCATCGGCGCGACGTTCCTGACCATGGCCACGCACGGCACGGATCAGGACATGGTGCAGCGCATGCTCACCGCTACGGACTACAAGCGCAGCCGGTTTTCCCTGATTTTGTCCGGCATTGCCGACGTTCCCATTGCGCTGGCCTTTGTCACCATCGGCATTTTTCTCTACGCCTACTTCCGCGTGGCGCCGGATCCCAATATGCCCGAGGCTCAAAACGAGATTTTCGCCTACTTTATCATCACCAAAATGCCGGTGGGCCTGCGCGGCTTGATCATCGCCGGCGTGTTTGCCACGGCCATGGGTTCGCTCAGCGCCGCGCTCAATGCACTCGCCACCAGCTTTGTCAAAGATTTTTATGCGCCGTACTTTCGCAGCAACGCCGGCGATCAACACTACGTGCGCATGGCCAGAGTCTTTACGTTTGTATTCGCCGTCTTGATGATCGTGGTCGCCGTGCTGGCAGCCTATTCGGTTTTGCACAATCCGGGCCTGACCATCATCCCGATCGCCTTGGGCATTATCGGCTACACGTACGGCTCGCTGCTCGGCGTGTTCTTGATCGGCATGCTGACCCGCACCAGAGGCAGCGACCAGGGCAATCTCATCGCGATGCTTTGTGGGTTTATAACTGTTTTCATTCTGAGCGGACTGGCCAATCGCGTTTTGGACTGGCTCGGCCTGCCGCTCCTGCAGGTGCCGCAAATCGCCTTCACGTGGTACATCATGTTCGGCGCAATTGTCACGTTTTTAGTTGGTATTCTTTTCCGGACCCCGAAAGCGAACCTAGCCGTAGAGTAACATGAAACGATCTACCGAGCTGAAGAAAACCGCCCAAAAATCCCCGCGACCGAAATCCGAGCACAGGCTGGCGGCGGCCAATCACACGACCACGCGACCCGTGCCCGCTGCCGACGGATCAGAAACTGCATCTGCTGCCAGCGCGCTCAGTGCCGAGGAGATTATCCGCGACTATCGTATTGCGTATCAAAGCCGGCAAGTGAGCCTGATCGGCCGCAAGGAGGTGATGGGCGGCAAGGCCAAATTCGGCATCTTTGGCGATGGCAAGGAAGTGCCACAACTGGCGATGGCAAGGGCATTTCGAAAGGGCGATTTCCGCTCGGGTTATTATCGCGATCAAACCTTCATCTTCGCGCTCGGAATTATGACGATGCAGGAATACTTTGCGCAATTGTACGCGCACGCGGACGTCGAGGCCGATCCGGCTTCGGCCGGACGCGCGATGAATGCGCATTTCGCGACCCGCAGCTTGCATCCAGACGGCACATGGAAGAACTTGATGGAATTGTACAATGTCGCCGCCGATGTTTCTCCCACCGGCTCGCAAATGCCGCGCCTCGTGGGTTTGGCGTATGCTTCGCGCTTGTATCGTGAGTTGGAGGAATTGCAGCAGCTTACCCAATTCTCACACCACGGTGATGAAATTGCTTTCGGCACCATTGGCAATGCCACGTGCGCCGAAGGCGTGTTTTGGGAATCGCTCAATGCCATCGGCGTTTTGAAAGCGCCGGCGCTCATTTCCATTTGGGATGACAGCTACGGCATTTCCGTCCACAATGAGCATCAAGTCACCAAAGAAAGCATTTCCGAGCTGCTCAAAGGCTTCCAACGCCAACGCGGTGTACGCGCCGGTTTCGACATTTATACTGTTCGGGCCTGGGATTATCCGGCGTTGGTGGACACCTATATCAAAGCAGCGGCAGTTGTGCGCCATGAGCACGTACCTGCGATCATTCACGTGACCGAAGTGACCCAGCCGCAGGGGCATTCCACTTCGGGCAGCCATGAGCGCTACAAGTCCAAAGAACGCCTGCTATGGGAGGAGGAATTTGACGGTATCAAAAAAATGCGGGCGTGGATGCTGGCGCAAGGCTTGGCCTCAGTCGAGCAAATGGACCGCTGGCAGGAAGAAGATGCGCAACTTGTGGTCGAGGTGCGCGATCGGGCCTGGCAAGCCTACCTTGCCCCGATGCTCGCGGAGCGTGCGGCAGCAGGGAACCTCATCACGGAAATGATGAATGCCTCGGTGCATAGAACAGAATTGCAAAAGATCAAAGACGCATTGCTCGCCCTCGCCAATCCTTTGCGCCGTGACCTCATGGTTGCGATTCGCGAAACTTTGCTGCTGACGCGCGACGAGAATTCTCCGGAGCGGCAGAAGCTCATCGCCTGGAAGAATGGACAAGATGCCGTCAACCAAGAGCGCTACAGCTCGCATTTGTACGGCTCCGGCACATCTTCCGCGCTCAACCTTCAGGAGATCAAGCCGGCGTATTCAAAAAAATCACCGTCATTGAACGGCTTTGAAATCTTGAATGCCTGCTTCGATGCCGCCTTGCGCCGCGATGCACGCGTGATTGCATTTGGTGAAGACGTTGGCAAGCTGGGCGACGTTAATCAGGGCTTCAAAGGCCTGCAGGAAAGATACGGCGAGTTGCGCGTTTCCGATACCGGCATCCGCGAATGCACGATCCTCGGGCAGGCGATCGGCATGGCCATGCGTGGCTTACGGCCCATCGCCGAAATTCAATACCTCGACTACATACTTTACGCGCTGCAGATCATGTCCGACGATCTCGCCACCTTGCATTGGCGCACGAAGGGCGGCCAAAAAGCCCCGGTCATTGTGCGCACGCGCGGCCATCGTCTCGAAGGGATTTGGCATTCCGGCTCGTTGATGGCCGGATTGATTCACCTCGTGCGCGGCATGCACGTGCTGGTGCCGCGAAACATGACGCAAGCCGCGGGCTTCTACAACACGCTCTTGCGTGCTGAAGACCCTGCCGTTGTGGTCGAGGTCTTGAACGGTTACCGTCTCAAAGAAAAATTGCCAGACAACGTCGGCGAGTTCAACGTCCCAGTAGGCGTTCCGGACGTGCTGCGTACGGGCAGCGAAGTCACGATTGTGACCTACGGCGCATGCTGCCGGCTGGTTTTGGAAGCGTCCGAGCTGTTGCGCCGGGTGAACATTGAGGCGGAGGTGATTGACGTGCAATCACTTCTTCCGTTCGATCTGCCCGGCATTATTGTTGAATCTTTGCGGAAAACCAATCGCATTGTGTTTGTCGATGAAGACGTTCCCGGCGGCACGACGGCCTACATGCTGCAAGAAGTGCTTGAAAGGCAAAAAGGTTACGATTGGCTGGATTCGGCGCCGCGCACGCTCCCCGGTAAGCCGCATCGCCCGGCTTACGGCTCCGACGGCGATTACTGGTCGAAACCGAATGTCGAGACGATATTTGAGGCGGTTTATGATCTGATGCATGAAGCAGATCCGAAAAAGTATCCGTGAACGCTTATGGTCTGGAGGAAGAATGAAGTTCTGCGCCATCTTGTGCGTGGTCATGGTTTTGGTGGTTGCATTGGGGGTTCCGGGTTACGCGCAAACCAAGCTGAAAATCTACATCTCCGCCGACATGGAGGGCGTTGCCGGCGTGGTGAGTGGTGAGCAGCTCGGCCCTACCGGCTTCGAATACCAGCGCTTTCGCGAGTTCATGACGCAAGAAGTGAATGTCGCGATTGACGCGGCTTTCAAAGCCGGCGCAACGGAAATTCTCGTGAGCGACTCGCATGGCAACGGCCAGAATTTGTTGATCGAAAAATTACCGAAAAACGTCACGATTGTACGCTCGTGGCCGCGGCCTTTGATGATGATGCAGGGCATTGACGCCACGTTCGACGGTGCGATTTTCATCGGCTATCACACCAGCACGACCAACCCCGAAGGCATCCGCGCGCATACCATGTCGAGCGCGAATCTCGCGGATGTACGGCTGAACGGCACCTCCGTTCCGGAAGCAGGCATCAACGCTGCCATCGCCGGACATTTCAACGTCCCGATCATCATGATCTCCGGCGACGATGCCATTTGCAAAGAAGCGACGGCATTGCTCGGTAACCTCGAAACCGCGGTGGTGAAATGGGCCTATGGCTTTCATTCCGCGCGCACGTTGACACCCGAGGCTGCTTGTGATTTGATTCGCGAAAAAGTCGCTAAAGCCCTCTCCCGCAGGCAGGAATTCAAGCCTTATAAAGTGAATACTCCGGTTCAATTCGAAGTTCGCTTCAAGAACTATCGCCCCTCCGAAGTGCTCAGCTATCTCGCCATCATCGAACGCACGGACGCGCACAGCATTAAATTCGTCGGCAAGGACATGATCGAAGTGTCGAAGTTCTTCGAGTTCATGTTGACATATGAGCCAGGTTTGTCGCCATGAATAAATACAAATTGTCAATTCCAATTCACCGTTGACCATTCATCGTTCGCAATTCACCGTTCACAATTGTCAATTGTGAACGATGAATTGTCAATGGTGAATGGTTGTTGGTTGTTGGTTGGAGGAGCGTTGCGTGGGAGAGTCGGCTCCAGGTGCATGCTTATCACGGAAGGGAGAACTATGCGAAACGCGCTTTGGATTATGCTGCTTTTTGTGTGCGCGCTTTGTGCACAAGAATTTTCGCCAACTGCGATGCCGGTTTCCAAGGGTGCTACTCGACTGAATAGTTCGCAAGCTGCTTCTGAGCAAACCGGACCGGTCGCCGTTCCCGAAATGAGCGAGAAAGCCAGGAGCTATTACAGCAGCGGCAACGTGTTGTGGTTCGTAAATTTGATCTGGGGACTGTTGATTCCCGTCCTGTTTTTGTTCACCGGTTTCTCCGCCAAGATGCGCAATTGGGCACAGCGCCTGGGCAAAAAATGGTTTTTTGTCGTCGGCATTTATTTTGCCATTTTTGCGATCACCAATTTTGTCATTGACCTTCCCCTTTCTTATTATCAAGGCTTCGTGCGGCAGCATGCCTATGAGTTGTCCAACCAAACGTTTGGCAAATGGTTCGGAGATGGCTTCAAGGGCCTGCTGGTTGGAGTCATGATCGGTGTACTTTTTTTGTGGGTGCCTTATTTGCTGCTCAAAAAGAGCCCCACGCGCTGGTGGCTTTATACCGGCCTGCTGTTCATTCCTTTTCTTTTTTTGATCATGTTGATCAGTCCAATTTGGATCGACCCGCTATTCAACGATTTCGGCCCGATGAATGACAAAGCGCTGGAAGCGAAAATCCTCAGTCTGGCAGAAAAAGCCGGCATCGAAGGCAGCCGCGTGTACGAAGTCAACAAGAGCGTGGACACCAAGACGGTGAATGCCTATGTCACCGGCTTCATGGGCACGAAACGCATCGTGCTATGGGACACGATTCTCGCCAAGCTTGATGAGGGCGAGCTGCTGTTTGTCATGGGTCATGAAATGGGCCACTATGTTTTGAATCATGTCATCAAAGGCATACTGTTCTTTTCACTGTTGATCATGCTCTCTTTGTATGGCATTTATCGCACTGCTGGCGCTCTCATTCAGAAATATCAATCGCGTTTTGGTTTTGACCGGCTGGATGACGTTGCCTCTCTGCCGCTGATTCTTTTGCTCTTCAGTCTCTTTAGTTTTGTGGTGACGCCAATTGCCTTCATGTTCACGCGCTATCAGGAACATGAGTCCGATCGTTTCGGTCTTGAAATCACAGAACGCAATCGCCCGGCCGCCACGGCTTTTGTCAAATTGCAGACTGAGAACCTGGCCAACCCGCGCCCGGGCGCACTTTATAAACTTTGGCGCGCCAGCCATCCGACATTGGGCGAGCGTATCGATTTTTGCAATTCGTATCGGCCCTGGGAAAAAGGCGAACCCTCGAGGTATTCTTCATTGTTTAAAAACAGCCAGCCCAGCAGTGTGACAAAATAAGGACCGGCTTACGGTGGCGGGATATTTTTTCATCGCCGAGAAAAACTTTCAGATTTTATTCTGAGTTTGACTGGCAAATCGCATTCCACTCATGAGGAAGGATTATGAACCGCATACAGTTGCTCAAGCTACGTGCGCTTCCAGTGTTTGCGGTGAGCTTTTGCGCCTTGTCCTTGTGTGCCGGAACTGCTGATCATAAGGTTCCGGCAAAGCTGCGCCTTGACGTATCATTTGCCCCCGAAAAGGCAAAACAGGCCCTCGACGGACGGATGCTATTGATGTTTTCCACGGATAGCACCAATGAGCCGCGATTTCAAATCACCGACGATCCTAAAACGCAGCAGATTTTTGGCGTGAATGTCGACGGCCTCACGCCGGGACAACCCGCCAGATTTGATGCCGCAGTCTTCGGTTATCCACTGCAAAGCCTCACGGATCTTCCGCCGGGACATTATTGGGTACAGGGGCTCTTGCATCGGTACGAAACTTTCCAGCGCGCTGGCGGCAACGTGGTGAAGCTGCCGATGGACAGGGGAGAGGGGCAGCAGTGGAATCGTGCACCGGGAAATCTTTACAGCAAACCCAAAAAGATTTGGATCGATCCGCGCAAAAATGCGGCAATTCAGATCGTGCTCGATCAGGAAATCCCACCGATTCCACCGGCACAGGACACAAAATACCTCAAGCACGTAAAGTTGCAAAGTGAGCTGCTCTCGAAGTTTTGGGGCAGGCCCATGTATCTCGGCGCCTGTGTGCTGCTGCCGGAAGGGTTCGATGCGCATCCGCAATCGCGCTATCCATTGATGATTTTCCACGGCCATTTTCCGCAAACCTTTGGCGGATTCCGTGAAACTCCTCCGGATACCAATCTCAAGCCGGATTACAGCGCACGTTTCAAGCTGCACGGCTACAATAAGATCGTGCAAGAACACGCCTACCAATTTTATAAAGATTGGACGGGTCCGGGTTTCCCGCGGTTCGTGATCATCGAAATACAACATGCCAATCCTTACTACGATGACTCCTATGCCGTGAATTCGGCCAATCTCGGGCCCTACGGCGATGCGATAACCTACGAATTGATTCCATTTATTGAAAAGCAATTTCGCTGCCTGGGCACGGGCTGGGCGCGATTTCTTTACGGCGGCTCTACGGGCGGATGGGAGGCATTGGCTGCGCAAGTCTTTTATCCGGAGGAATACAACGGTTGCTTTGCCGCATGTCCGGATCCGATTGATTTTCGCGCTTATACGGTCGTCAATATTTATGAGCACAAGAATGCTTACTACGACCAGGGTCCGTTCAAGAAAGTACCGCGACCGGGCAAGCGCAACTATCTCGGCGAAGTCAGCACCACGCTGGAGCTGGTCAATCATCTTGAATTGGTGCTGGGCACGAACAGCCGCTCCGGCCAGCAATGGGACATTTGGGAAGCGGTTTATTCGCCGCTGGGTGCAGAGGGCTATCCCAAGCCCATTTGGAATAAAATGACGGGCGAAATCGATTCCGAGGTTGCGGCCTATTGGCGCGAAAATTACGATCTCAGCTACATTCTCAGGCGCGACTGGCCCCAAATCGGTAAGAAGCTCGAGGGCAAGATTCGCATCTATTGCGGCGACATGGACAACTATTATCTCAACAACGCCGTGTATTTGATCGAAGAGTTTTTGGAAAGCACCCAGGACCCCTACTATGGAGGCGAGGTGGATTACGGTGATCGCGCCGAGCATTGCTGGAACGGCGATCACACGAGACCGAACGCGACCTCACGCCTGCGTTACAACCAGATGTATGTGCCAAAGATTATGGATCGATTGTTGAAAACCGCGCCGCCGGGAGCCGATACGACGAGTTGGCGGTACTGATTCGAACAAGCTTCGTAAATCGGAAATCGTGAAGCGCAAATTTTCCAATTCTAAACTTTTTGTTCGCTCCATACTTTTGATATGGCTGGTGTGTCCGCACTATGCAGAACCTACGCAGGCCTTGCCACTGCAGGATCGACCGCCAGAAGATCTACGCGGTGCCACCGGAGCGGACAGCCTACCCACACCCGTTGCGGCTTTCGGCTTCGTTCCCGGCACGGACAAAAAGCTCGCCGATTATCATCAAATCGTCGCTTATTTCAAGTCGTTGGACGTTGCTTCGGATCGAGTCGAATTGCAAAACCTCGGCAAAACGACGGAAGATAATGATTTTTACGTAGCGATCATCAGCTCTCCGGAAAACCTGGCGCGCATAGAAGAATGGAAGAATCTGCAAGCACGCCTGGCCGATCCGCGCACCCTCGCCGCGGACGAAAGCGAGGCACTTCTCCGCAGCGGACGCACCATCGTCTTGATCAACTGCGCGTTGCATTCCACCGAAGTCGGCGCGACGCAAATGGCGCCGGAGCTGGCCTACTTTCTTGCTGCCAGTCAGGATGATGAAGCGCGCGAGATCCTCGACAACGTCATCACATTGTTGGTGCCTTCCCACAACCCTGACGGCCAGTTACTGGTCGTCAATTGGTATCGCCAGCACGTCGATACGCCCTTTGAAAAGGCCCCATTGCCTCGACTCTATCAGAAGTATGCCGGCCATGACAACAATCGCGATTGGTTCATGTTCACGCAAAAGGAGACGCGGCTGACGGTGGAGAAGCTGTACAACGTGTGGCGGCCGCACATCACTGTAGATATGCATCAAATGGGACGCACCGGCGCGCGTCTGTTCGTGCCGCCGTACGTTGATCCTTACGAGCCGAACGTCGACCCCATGATTGTGAGCTTACTGAGCATGCTCGGCACGCACGTGCAGGCGGAATTGACCATGCAGGGCAAACTTGGCGTGGCGAGCAATGCGATTTTCGACGCCTGGACGCCGGCGCGATCGTACCCTCATTACCACGGCGGCCTGCGTTTTCTCACCGAAGCCGCGAGCGCAGAATACGCCTCGCCGGTGAACATCCCGGAGAAAGACCTCCGCGGCGGCATCGGCTATGACGCGCGCGCGCCTTCGTGGAATTTCCCGCGGCCCTGGCCGGGCGGCGCCTGGACCTTGCAAGACATTGTCGCCTATGATTTCGCAGCGGCAAAGGCGGTGCTGGCGCACGCGGCGCGCCAACGGGAGTTTTGGCTGAGGAGCCTGCACCAGGCGCAGTGCCGCGCCGTGGCAGCTCCGAAAAAGCCCGCGGCGTTCGTCATTCCAGCGCGGCAAAGGGACTCGCAAGCACTGCTGGATCTTTTGAGCGTGCTGCAGCTCGGCATGGTTGAGATTCACCGTGCGCCAAACCTTCCTGCCGACAATGGTCATGCGATGCAAATCAGCGACTATGTCGTGCGCCTGGATCAGCCCTACGGCAGTTTTGCCAAGGCTTTGCTGGAGAAGCAAGCGTATCCCAGAGTTTTGGGAAACGACGGCAGGCCGCGCATTCCCTATGACGTGACCGCGCACACATTGCCTCTGTATCTCGGCGTCGAAGTTTTGGCCGTGGACGAGCCGCCGCAGGTCGCGCTTGATTTGGTGGACGAAATCAGCGCGCCGGCAACGATCGTGGGCGCGCCTCGCCAGAATTTCTTCGCGCTATCCCGCAGCAACACTGCTTCTTTTCGTGCCGTCAACGCATTGCTGCGCAAAGGCGTGCGGATTTGGTGCGCGCAGGAGAAGTTTTTTGGTGCGGACAGCTCGTGGCCCGCCGGGACCTTTGTGATCGCTGGGGGTAAGCAGGCGAATCTCATCGCAGAGATGTTGCACCGGCAGGAGTTGACCCGAAGTGTGCACGGCAACCCCGGCACCATCGCCCTGTACGGTTTTCACGAAGCGCCCGGGGTGCCGCTGCAACGCGTGCGTGCGCCGCGTATCGGCATTTATCAGAGTTGGACGGCGAACATTGACGCCGGCTGGACGCGTTGGGTTTTGGAAGAATACGGCTTCGAGTATCACGCGGTCACAAATGATCGTTTCCAATCAGAAAGCTTGCGAAATTCTTGCGATGTGATTATCTTCCCTGACCAAAATGCGAATGCCATCGTCAACGGTTACGCGCCTAGCGAGATGCCTGCGCCATATGCCGGCGGCATTGGCGAGAGCGGCGTGCGCAATCTGCGCCGGTTTGTTGAAAAAGGCGGTACCTTGATTGCGCTGAACGCGGCCTGCGAGCTCGCGATAAAATATCTGCCGCTCCAGCTCGAAGACGTCACCCCGAGTTTGCCGCGCCAGCAATTCAGTGCGCCGGGCTCGATTCTGCGTGTGCAGGCGGAAGTCTCCCATCCGTTGGCCTGGGGCGCGCGCACGGAAGAAGCAATTTTTTTTCTGGAGAGCCCGGTTTTCCGCTGGCCAGCAGGGGCTGCCTTTAAAGGCCGCGCGATTCTAAGCTACCCGGCAGAAGAGTTGCTGCTTTCCGGCTGGCTGGAGGGTGGAAAGGAGCTGGCCGGGCACGCGGCGCTGGTTGAAACGCCGTATGGGAAAGGCCGCGTCATCCTGTTTGGCTGCCGGCCGCAGTTTCGCGCCCAGTTTCGCAACGGCTACAAATTTCTGTTCAATGCCGTACATCTGGCCGCGGCTTCTTGATTTCGTACCATTGCGCCGCCTCGCGCGTTTTCTCGTCGCCGCTACTCCCGCTGGGCTCATCTAGATCGGCGGGAACAAACGTGGCCACGCACTGTTCAAAGGAAGGTTCATGCCCTACGCCAAACATCGCAGCTACCTCGCGGCTGCCAAATCGTGGAAAGTTCGTAATATGATCGCCGGTTACGTGCTCGCGCGCCTCACCTTCCAACAGCATTGGCGTCCGAAAGCTTCCGACCATCACGTCCCCCCATTTGAGGTTTTTGAAAAAGTCTGCGATATCCTGCAGCAGGTGAAGGATGATCATCATTTGATTTATCGCCGCGCCGAAGCAAGCAACGGGCGCAACGGTCGCAATGAACGGCATAAGCTGGTGCCGGGTTATGCCGAAGCCGCATTCATCAATCATGTCGGCTTGCTGTTTCATAAAGTCATGGTGGGAAAAGAGCTGCGCTATATTTTGGAACACTATGCCCACGACGAACGCAATTGGCAGGGGCACTTTCAGGAATTACAGTTGAATCTCGCCGGCCTCGAAAAACTTTTTGAACAAAATCAAGAAGCCCTAGTCAATTTTGTGCGCAGCCACTCTGAGAACGTGCTCGTGCTCGCCTTCCTATTGGAAGAGCAGCGCGCCGTTGCCAAGTGCTTTGGCATACGCCCGGCGGAAGTTTTGAGTCTCTTCGTGAATAATATGGAAGCGAATCAGGTCCACTACTTGGTCGCGCTATATCACTATGAGAGCGGCTGGTACGAACGTGCGCATGAGATGGTGCAAAAGGCCGTGCACAAAAATTCCGGCGATGGGAGGCTGCAGCATCTCTTGCAACAAGTCGAGCACAAAATTACCAAACAAAAGCGCCGCGCTCGCATTCACGAAAAGAAGAAGGCCGATGCTGCTGCTATGCCCGAGCCCGTGGCAGCAGTTGATGACCTGTGACCTATTGACGATTTGCGCTTTACGATCGCAGATCGATAATCGTCAATCGAAAATCAATGACTCTTGTGTTTCTGGTGATTAAAGCGCTGAACAGTTATGTTGATTCAGCGAAGATCTTATTGGTACCAGGGTAGCGGGCTGAAGTAATGGAGCATAGGGAAGCAAACTCTCGCGCGTGTCGTGATCACGCTCTCTCTTCTGCAAGTGCTCTTCTGCATGGTCGAGCCGCGCCGCGCTCCATCAGGAAGAATCTGCGTTCGCGGAGCGAGAGCAAACTTCTTCACTATTTAACAAGGAGTGACAGGTATGTCTCACCGCTATTCAACAGTTGGAATCTTGGCCGTTCTGGCTGTGACCGGAACAACGGAACTTTCCGGCCAAACGAAGACATTGGATCGCCAATATGACCCCATCGTCTTTGATGCCATCGAGGCTTCGACGGCGCTGATCGGCTTGCCGATTGGCGAGTTGACGGCCTACAAATACGTAGCCGCCCAAAATGCCTTCGCCGCCATCGCCTTTCAAATCGATGAAGTGGATGCCGGCGGCAAATTCTTTGTCGAAACCGACGGTCTGATCGATGCCAACGACGAGCTCGTCTTCATGCCCGGTGACGCGGGTGATCGCGCCAGCAACAGCAATTGGCTGAACGACACTGGCGCGCAGCAAAATCAACGCATCGAGATTGAAGTGACTGATCGCTTGGCGCCAGCCAAGAAAGGATGGGTATATCTTTTTCGCAATGTTTCTAACCCCCCCGTTAATGTTCCGGGCTACATCAAACATGCGAACGCGCCGGCCGCAAATGGTGCGGATACCGTGAAGGGAGTGAGCTATACGACCAGCCACTTGGCAAATGGCATTCCCAATTTCCAGACCATCAGGCAAAGCAACGGGCAGTTCTCCCCCAATCTCATCGATCGCTTGAAACTGCGGGTGAAGGGCCGTGCTTCGATTGTCATTGCATTTAATTATGAAGCCAACGAAGACAATGCCGTTAATTTTGTCGCGCTCAGATACGGTGGCGGCAAAGTGCGTGGTTTGCGTGAATTGGCTTTTGGCCTTTCGATCAATACTCCGTTAGGACCGTTTGTGGTTGACACGGTCTCGTTCGTGACGCAATACTTTCCCTACTCCAGCACCCTCGTCGCCAAAGATGCAAAACTGAGCGCGGGAACGGCGGATCTCGCCGGCGTCCAATTGATTCGCCAATCTCTCGACTTCAACGCCAACGTGGCGGGCCAAAGCATGAGGTTTTATAATTCATTCAACTCCGCCGGCTTTGCCATCGATGGCGTCTCCGATTCGCCCGTACCCACGCTCGTAGATTCACAAGTGAATTGGTTTTTGGCCACGGGGCAGCCCGGCGGGGTCGTGGTGTTGCTGACCGTGCCGACCATCGGCGATGCGCGGTCATTATATTACCGCGACAACACCGCTCCGGGCACGGCGGACGGCACGACCGACACCGGCGACGGCAGCTCTTACGGCGATTTCGGCGTGCAAATCACCGATGACAAAATCCAAGGGGAATTCAGCCTGGATTTGAATTTGACGATGTACTATCTCGATCCCACCACTGCCCTTCTGGGCAATCCCGTCGCTGCCGGTGAACAATTCAAGGCTTGGCAAGACAGCACCGTGCGGGCACTGGCAACCGCGCAAACTTACATGCCATCATCCGTGGAATCCCCCGGAGACGGAGCACCGGACGTCTTTACTCTGCATGAGGCTTACCCCAATCCCTTCTCCGCTACGCGCGAGCGGGCTCGCATCGTTTTCAATCTTGGCCGTGAGCTGGGCGAGCCGCAGCTCACCATTTATAATCTGATGGGCCAGGAGGTCGCCGCTATTACCCCTGCCAATGGCCTGCGCGCGGGCAGCGGACGGCAGGAGCTGTCGTGGAATGGCCGGGATGCCAACGGCCACTTGCTCCCTGCCGGTATCTATTTTTACCGCCTGCGCGCCGGCACGCAGGTCGCTACGAAGAAGCTAATTTTGGTGAGATAGGCTACACCGTCTGGTCATGTCCTTCACGACTTGATGAAATCACGAAAGCCCGATTGCATCTTCAAGATGTGGTCGGGCTTTTTCAACTCACCCAAAACACGGCATGGCCTCTTTCGAGACCGATCTCTGCAAAAAAAGCGCGGGCTTTCTTATACTTCACGAATCACGCTTGCGAAAATTCCTGGTGACTATTCAGCTCAAAAAAAGAAGAGTAAACGGATAGAGCGGATTGAACGGATAGTTATTCGGCAAAACAAGTTTTAGAAATCCGCTTTATCCGTGCAATCCGTTTACGAGAAATAGGAGCTGAATAGTTAC
>JBOHQX010000032.1:0-28534 GCA_050732395.1 bacterium | reverse complement strand
ATAGCGAAACGTTGCCTCAAAGGCAAAAGCAAAAAAAGAGTCTATCCCTTGCCTTTGCTCGAATCGATGTTCGCTTAGCTTGACACCTATGCCCTTCGGGGTTATTGATGCTGGTTTCGTGGAATCGGGCTATAATCATTGCATCCCTTCGGGATTAAAAGCCTAGAGATAAACAGAAAAAGGGTGGGGTGAGTTGAGCAATACAAAATACGTCACCGAATTTACGAGGCAGAGCACTTAGCTCGATACATATGCCCGCTTGAGGTTCCATTGCATTGGAATATTGGTTCCCAGGGCGCCCATGTGATGGGCGCCCTGGGCTGTGGAGTGAAACGCCTTCGGCGTAGAGGAAAAACGCCTAAGATTAAGGACTATTCACTGCAACCCATAGCCTTCACATTTGCAAATTAGGTTAACAGTGTACTAGCTTTTCTCCCACGGAGATGGAACTGCCGCGGAAACAGCTTCGCTTTCAGTTTCCGTGGCAGTTCCATTTCCGTGGGCTATCGTTTATTTTTGGCTTCATATCGCTAAATTCTTATCGGTTTTCTATTTCTCTTGCCGCTCATTCTCAACTCCACTCTCATTCACTTAACCTCTGAGAAAATCATGCGCAATCTCGATTGGTTACAGCCGCTCACGTCATTGTTTTCCTCCACCACCATCCCTCGCATCCGCCGCAATCACGGTTTGGAACACGCCACCGTAACGGTGGTTTCCGAAAAATTGAGAAACCTCCGCCTCTCCGGCCGCGCGACGGCCAGTGGGTTTTATATTTATGGCAAGATAGACACAGAAGATTTGACCGCAGCGGTCCACGAAGCTTTGCATCGCCTAAAAAGCGGTGAAGCCCGCCTGGCCGTACATCCGAACTGCGGCACTAACCTCGTGACAAAAGGACTGGCGGCCGGGCTCGCGGCCTATTGGGTTTTATCCAGCGCGAATTCGACCCAAAGCAAACGGCAGCGATTGCCGCAGGTGACGCTAGCTTCCACCCTGGCCGTGCTCGCCGGACAACCCCTGGGAGGCTTTTTACAGAAACACGTCACCACTTCCGCAGACATGGGGAGCCTGCGCGTGGTCGATATTCAACGCAACGAGCAGGGGCGTTTCGTAAAGCATTTTGTCAGTACGGAGGAATAGGCGTTTAAAGAATCAAACATAGAATAAAATTCTAACTTTTTTTCCAACGGATAGATTAAGACCAACGGATGGAAAGATTGAGTGTGCTATCCGTTGGACTTAATCTATCCGTTGGAGCCGCCCGCAGGGCTACGGATTTCAGCTTGTCTGAAAATCCGTTGTAGATTTTAGGAGAAATTTTACGGTCTTTTAATTCCTTTATTCAACACAGAGATTCACGGAGTTTCACTGAGAATGTTTGAGAACTCCGAGCGATAGAATTCGCTCAGTGCAGCTCCGTTCGCTCCGTGTCTGTGTTGAAAAACGCAAAATGAACGAGCAGACGGACCGGTGATCTGATGCATGATTACTGTAAAAATGTGCTTATGCTTCTCGCCACGCTAACCGGTGCGATTCCAACTATCGCCACAGACTCCAGCGTGAAAAAAATCGTCATTGCCCATCGCGGCGCTTCCGGCTATCTGCCCGAGCACACGCTCGCTGCCGTGGCCATGGCCCATGCCATGGGCGCGGACTATATCGAGCAAGACGTAGTTTTGACGAGGGACGATCACGCCATTGTTTTGCACGATATTCATCTCGAGACCGTCACGAACGTGGCAAAAACCTATCCTCACAAGGCGCGACCGGATGGGCGTTACTACGCGATTGATTTCACGCTGGCGGAGCTCAAAACATTGCAGGTGCATGAGCGCATCGACCCCAATACCGGTGCGGCGGTCTATCCCCAACGGTTTCCCGTGGGCTGGAGTCGTTTTGAGATCCCCACTCTGGAAGAAGAGATCATTCTGGTGCAAGGCCTCAACCGCAGCACCGGCCGTGAGGCCGGGATCTACGTGGAGCTGAAGGCGCCGGCATGGCACATGCGTGAGGGCAAAGACCTGGCGAAGATCGTGCTCGAGATTCTTGCGCGCTATGGCTATCGCGACCAGCAGGCGCGCGCTTTCATTCAATGCTTCGATCCGGCGGCGTTGAAGCGATTGAAATTCGAATTGAAAGTCACCATTCCGCTCGTGCAATTATTGGCTGAGAACGAGTGGGGCGAAGCCGAAGTGGACTATAAGTCTTTGCGTACGCCGGAAGGCCTGGCAGAGATCGCAACGTATGCGCGAGGCCTCGGCCCTTGGCTACCTTACCTCGTGCTCGGCAAAGATGAAGCCGGCAAGCTCAAGGTTTCTTCGTTGGTTCGCGATGCACATGCTGTTGGGCTCCTGGTTCATCCTTATACTCTTCGGGCAGATGAGGTGCCTGGCATCTTTGGCAGTTTCGAGGAGATGTTGAAAGCCTTCTATTTCGACCTCGAGGTCGACGGCGTGTTCACTGATTTTCCCGACCGTGCAGTGAAGGTGTTGCAGGAGAGTAACTAAGCAGCGTGTCTAACTCGCCAACGCGGAAAACGAAGAGTAAAAGCCGCAATCTCTTGGAGCGGTTGCACACGCATGCTCGGGAAATCTTGGCGTTCGCGCATGATTTCAAAATTCCGTTCGACAATAATCAAGCCGAACGGGATCTGCGCATGATGAAAGTGCAGCAGAAAATCTCAGGCACATTTCGTAGCGTCGAAGGTGCAAGAGCCTTCTGTCGCATTCGCGGATTTATTTCCACTTGCCGCAAACAAATCTCAACGTACTCAACGCCATTGAAAGTGTCCTGCTTGATAAGCCCGTGGTAGGCTTGGCATAGCTGAATAGTTACACGAAAAGACTCTAATAAAGCTGGTACACACTATCGGTCGTAACTGACAGCGTTCTTTTCTATGCAAAAGGGGAACAGCCTATTTGGAATCAAATTTTTCTTGAATATTCAGAAGAACGAATAAGAAAAGCCTATTCAAATCTAGATGCAGAAGGACGCAGGTTTGCGTTTGCTGATTTGATGGCCCCTGGCGATAGAAAGGGAACTCGTGCTGATTATGAGTGGAATGGAATTCGGCCTCGTTCCGGTAGACATTGGGCGTATCCTTTGGAAAAAATGCTAAGTTTGGAGAAAGAAGGGAAGATATTTTGGAACTCTAATGGCGTGCCAAAGCTTAAAATGTTTCTCGATGAGGCTCGTGGCGTTCCTCTTTCAAATCTCTGGGTCGATATTGCAATGGTAAAAGGGGGAAGTGAAGCTATGGACTATCCCACCCAGAAACCTGAAGCTCTGCTTAAACGCATCATCGAAGCATCCACCAAAGAGAACGATCTAGTGCTCGGCTGTTTCTGCGGCAGCGGCACGACAGCTGCGGTCGCGGAAAAACACTATCGCCGCTGGATCGCTTGCGATCTCGTCCGTTTCGCCATCCACACCACGCGCAAGAGATTGCTCGGCATTCCGCACGTTAAGCCGTTTGTGATGCAAAACCTCGGCAAATATGAAAGACAAGCGTGGCAGGTGGCGGAGTTTCCCAGCCAGAATCACGCCGAAGATCAGCGCGAGCGTGAATTGCGCTATCATAAATTCGTTCTCGAGCTTTATCATGCCGAACCGGTGAATGGGTACGCCTGGCTGCACGGCCTCAAGAGCGGCCGCATGGTACACGTTGGCGCTGTGGATGCACCGGTTACTTTGGGTGATGTCAAAGCCATGGCCGCAGAAATCTGGCGCGCGGTGGGCAAGGGCAAGAGTGCCCCGAAGGAAGCCGGAATCGACGTGCTCGGTTGGGAGTTTGCATTTGAATTGAATGAATTGGCGCGTCAAGTCGCCGCCGAGGCACGCGTGGATATTCGTTTCAAAAAAATCCCGCGTGAGGTCTTGGAAAAGCGCGCAGTAGAGCAGGGCGATATTCATTTCTTCGAGCTGGCCGCGCTGACCGTCGATCTTAAGTCGCAGAAGAAAGCGAACGGTACCGTCGCAAAACTAAAACTCAAAGATTTCATTCCGCCGCACGACGACGTGCCGCAAGACGTGCTCAAAGCCATCACGCATTGGAGCCAATGGATTGATTACTGGGCCGTGGATTGGAATTATCAAAGCGATACGTTTCACAACGAATGGCAAACCTTTCGCACGCGCAAAGGCAATGATTTCGTACTGGAGAGTTCGCATACGTATCAAAAACCTGGCAAGTACACGATCGTGATCAAAGTTATCGACATTTTAGGGAATGATACCACGAAGACCGTGCAAATCGAACCGTAGTCCCGCCCCCTTGTGGGGCGCTATCGCGTGTACAATCACAAATTCAAGGAGTCGGTTCGAGACAAAAGCTATATATTGCTGTGTTTGATCATCCGCCCACAAGGGGCGGGGGCTACAAAGAACGCAGTAAGATTCGAGGAAATCACCATGCCCCGCCGCAAGCAGGATTCTGATCCCAGCCAGCGAGATTTGCTCAACGTCGCCGTGCAATTGCACACTGCGCCGTGCGTACCGGCCTTGCGCGAGGCCGTCAAGCAATGGCGAGCTGAAAACTATAAGGGCGCAACTGATACCACGCAGCTCTTGCTCAATCATTGGTTCCAGCGGGATCATCGCCTGATCAACCGCCACCCCTTTGCCTATCATTCATTTCAGCGTGAAGCGATTGAAACACTGATTTACGTGTGGGAAATCGCCAAAGTGCACAGCCGTAAGACGCTGCTGGAAAAGTACGCGCAAAGCTTGGAAGGCGTGCGCCTGCCGCCATTCGATAACTTCAGCCGCTATGCCATCAAAATGGCCACGGGCAGCGGTAAAACCAAAGTAATGTCGCTGGCGATCGTATGGCAATTTATGAACGCTGTGCGCGAGGTGGAGGAGATTGGCAAAGACTATGGCCGTACGTTTTTGTTGATTGCGCCCAACGTCATCGTGTTTGAGCGCTTAAAAACAGATTTCGAGGGCAATCGCATCTTCCGAGTCGATCCGCTCATCCCTAAGCCACTTGAAGTTTTTTGGGATTTCGATTGCGTGCTGCGCGGTGCGGGCGAGCGAGCGCACAGCGAGGGTATGCTGTTTCTCACCAACATTCAACAATTTTACGAGCGCCGCAGCCGTGACAACAATGAAGAGCCACAAGAAATCACTGACATGATTGGCAACAAACCGCCGAGCCAGAAATTGGAGATTACGGATTTCGGCGAACGCATCGGCAAACGCAGCGGGCATCTCATGGTGATCAATGACGAAGCGCATCATACGCACGAAGAAGACAACGAATGGAATCAAATCATTCGCCGCTTGCACGAGCACACTCCACTCACGGCACAGCTTGATTTCTCCGCCACGCCGCGCTTTCAAAAAGGAGCGATCTTTCCATGGACGATTTTTGACTACCCACTCAAGCAGGCCATCCTTGATCGTGTTGTTAAACGCCCAATGAAAGGTGTGGCGAAGATTCAAGAACCGAAATCGACGATTGCAAGTGTGCGCTACAAAGCGTATTTGACTGCCGGCGTCGGGCGCTGGAAGGAATATCGCAACCTGCTCAAGCCGCTTGCAGAAAAAGCCGGTGTTGTTCATTATGTTGAATGGGACCGAGGAAGCCGAAGAAGTGGGCGATTGGTTACGCACAAAGTATCCGGCTGACTTCGGCGGGGCCAAAACTCTGATCATTCGCACCAATAAGACCGGCGAGATCACCAAGGGCGGCTTGGAAGAGGCCCGCAAAGCCGCGCGCGAAGTGGATGATGAAAAGCCTGACCGAAGAAATTGCCGCTCTCGATGTGTTGCGATTCGATTGCGCGGTTTTGCCGATGAAGGAGGGTGACGCGGCGGAGAGAGTTTTTCAGTTTGAAGGCTACGACATCCTCACGCTCAAGAAGATTCTCGAGCGTGAGTACAGCCTGCCAGATCCGCAAACCGCGCAGGAAGTGATCGGCTATTACGCGCGCATCATTGCCAAGGAGGTGAAGCTGCCCTCGCAATTCGCGGCACTTGCACCCAAGGTGAGCGAGTTCTTCGCTGGCAAGGCCTTCGGCAAAATCGTGAACTTGGAAGAAGCGGCCGTGATTCAGGCTATGAATTCCAACGTGGCGCAATACGTTTGTGTGCAAACCTTTAAGAAGGCATTGCTGGACAAAACCATTGCGGAGCAAGAACCAGTCTTGTCGACGGCGGCACGCGGGCTTTCGTCCATGGAGCCGATGCCATGGTCACGCAAAGTGTATGAAGCCCACAAATGCGTTTTGAATCTCGTGCCCTGTGACAACGATTTCGAGAAAGCCTTTGCGAAATTCCTCGAACATGCCGAAGACGTGAACGCCTTCAGCAAATTGCCGGAGCGCTTCGGCTTTGCGATCGAATACACTGACGGTGCAATGAATCTCCGATATTACTACCCGGATTTTGTTGCGGTGGATCAGAAGGGCGTGCATTGGTTGTTGGAAACAAAAGGACTGCAGACTGAGGAAGTTTCGCATAAAGATCACGCGGCGCGAATGTGGTGTGAAAACGCCACCGCGCTCACCAGCACACCATGGCGCTATCTGAAGATCATGCAAAAAATATTTGAAAACCTAAGGCCAGAGGCTTTTGCTGATTTGATGGTACTCGCTGCGGCAGAAGATTGAGCTTGCCAACAGACAGCGCCCCACAAGGGGGCGAGACTACTTGATTTTGGAGAGCACCCCATGACACAACCCCAAAACTTCGTCCCCGAGTGGGCCAAACGCGCCGTGTGGTACCAGATCTTTCCAGAGCGCTTTCGGAACGGCGACCCCAAGAACGATCCAACCGTAAACGACCTGCGCGGCTCGCACCCGCATGATCATACTTCACCGTGGCAAGCTCATCCCTGGACCTCGGATTGGTACAAACTGCAACCCTACGAAGCAGAAAATGGCCGTTCGATCTGGTTCAATCTGCAACGCCGGCGCTACGGCGGCGATGTGCAGGGCATTCTTGACAGGCTGGACTATCTGCAGGATCTCGGCATCAACGCCCTTTATTTGAATCCGGTTTTTGCTTCTCCCTCCTCCCACAAATACGACGGCGCGACTTACCATCATATCGATCCCAATTTTGGACCGGATCCAGCCGGCGATCGCAAAATCATCATGAGCGAAACTGGACACGATCCTGCGACGTGGCAATGGACGTCGGCCGATCATTTGATGCTGCAATTGATTCAAGAAATACATCGCCGTCACATGCACGTCATTCTTGACGGCGTGTTCAATCACGTCGGCGTGAATCATTGGGCTTTTCAAGACGTCAAAGAAAAGCAGCAGCGCTCGACTTACAAAGACTGGTTCAAGGTTCTTTCGTGGGATGATCCGGAAAAAGGCGCGGTTTTCAAGTACGCGGGCTGGTGGTCGCACAAGGAATTGCCGGAATGGCAACAGGATAAAAGCGGGATCGTTGCGGGCCCGCGCGACTATATCTTTGCCATCACGCGCCGCTGGATGGATCCCAACGGCGACGGCGACCCCGGCGACGGCATCGATGGCTGGCGCCTCGACGTGGCAGCGTGCGTCCAACATCCTTTTTGGAGGGCATGGCGCCGGCTGGTGCGCGGCCTCAATCCCGAGGCCTATCTCACCGGCGAAATCGTGGATACCATCGCGAACACGCAGCCGTACTTGCGCGGCGACGAGTTCGACGCGGTGATGAATTATAATTTTACGTATGCCTGCACGGAATATTTCGCAAATGAACGCCAAAAAATCTCGGCGAGTGCATTTGACCGGCACCTCCAGGAGTTGCGCGAGGCTTTTCCAGCGGAAGTGGCGTATGTGATGCAGAATCTACTCGGCAGCCACGACACCGATCGCCTCGCCTCGCGCATCGTGAATCGCGACAAGAAAGCGATGCGCGATTGGATCAAATATTATGAATGGTCGAAGGGAGCCACACCCGAATATGAGACCCGCAAACCCACAGCGGAGGAATTCCACACACAAAAACTCATGGCGATTTTTCAAATGACCTACGTCGGCGCGCCCATGGTCTATTACGGAGAAGAAGCCGGGATGTGGGGCGCGAACGATCCCTGTTGCCGGAAGCCGATGGTATGGGAAGATTTCGTGTATGAGGATGAAGCTTATCTGCCTCATGGTCAAAAACGTCGATCTGACGAGACTGTGCAGTTTGCCCGAGATGTATTTGAGCATTATCGCCGCTTGATTCACATTCGCCAAGCACATCCTGCGCTACAAATGGGCGACTATCAGACCCTATTCGTGGATGACAAGCAGGACTGGCTGGTGTTTTCGCGCTCATATGAACGGCAGCAGATTATCGTTGTCATGAATAACAGCGCGGACGAACAACTTGCGCGTTTTCATCTCAATCTGCAAGGGAAGTTTGTTGATTTGCTCGATCCACAGTTTCAAACTGAAATCGAAGCCAAGCAGTTCAAGGTGCCGTTGCCAGCGAAATGGGGGAGGATACTATTGCGAGAGTAACCATTTACAAAAGCCGCAGCAGATACTTGCTATAATCGCTCTTGTTCAACGGCTCGGCCAAAGCACGCAATTGCGCGGCGTCGATATAGCCCATGCGATAGGCGATTTCTTCGATACATGAGATTTTCAGCCCCTGCCTCTTTTCCACCGTGGCGACGAAAGTCGCGGCTTCGATCAAGGAATCATGCGTGCCGGTATCCAGCCAGGCAAAGCCGCGGCCCATCAATTCCACCCGCAATAAGCCTTTTTCCAAATAGGCGCGATTGACCTCGGTGATCTCCAACTCACCCCGAGCGGAGGGTTTGAGCCTGGCCGCGATCTCCAGCACCTGATGGTCGTAGAAATACAGACCGGTCACGGCATAGTTGGATTTCGGCAGCGCCGGTTTTTCTTCGATACTGACGGCGTTGTTGTTTTCATCAAACTCCACCACGCCGTAGCGCTCGGGGTCACTTACAAAGTAAGCAAAAACCGTCGCGCCGGTCTCCAGCGTCACCGCGCGTTGCAGCATTTCCGGCAGGCCGTGTCCATAAAAAATATTATCGCCCAGAATCAAAGCGACGTGATCTTCACCGACGAAATCCCTTCCCAGAATAAAAGCTTGCGCCAGACCTTCCGGGCGCGGCTGTTCGACGTAGCCGAATTGCAACCCGAATTGGCTGCCGCTGCCCAATAATTCGCGAAAGCGGGGTAAGTCTTGAGGCGTGGAAATGATGAGAATCTCGCGAATGCCGGCGAGCATGAGCACCGAAAGCGGATAATAGATCATCGGTTTGTCATACACCGGCAAAAGCTGTTTGCTGAGCACCTGGGTGATCGGATACAGCCGCGAGCCGCTGCCGCCGGCGAGGATGATGCCCTTCATGGATGGTCCTTGCGAGATCATGACATGACAATCACATTTGTGCGGAAAAGCCGCAATTTTTTCGCCAACGGATAGAAACAACCCAACAGATTCTATATCCGTTGGGTTGTTTCTATCCGTTGGAAAAAGTTTTTAATGCGGAGCCGAGAAATCTGAAACACTTGAAGCAGAAGCAATTTACCATCGAATTCACAAATGAAAAGGGCATCCCCTCGCTACGGGATGCCCTTCAAACGCAGCAGGCCTGTAAGCCGAATTCTGTACCCCGACGGATCGGGGCGGCCATCATTTATCTAGGATTGCCGTCACCGGCAATCTCATGCGTGCTACCCGCCTGCTCGAGCGAGCAACCCTACATCCCCTTGCGGGGAAACGCAGGCCTATTTGCACTTGCACGGGGTATTGGATGCCCTTTTCACTCTTACCCCAAAGGGCAGACCTGGTTTCTGTGGCCCTATAACGTTCCGTTCCCGAAGTGTGGGGACGGAACGGGAGGCGTTACCTCCTACCCTGCTCTGCCGTGTTCGGACTTTCCTCACCCTAAAGGGCGCGATGGCCCGGCTTGCTGCGATTTCAGCTCAAAGAATCTAAACGGCTACGGCCTCTTCCTCTTGCCAGATTAAAATGCGGCCGCAATTTTCACAGTAATAAATCTGATTCATGTCCCGAAGTTCCATGAGGCGTTGCGAAGGGATGCGCGTACGGCAGCCGCCGCAGGAGCCGCGATGGATGACGGTCACCGCCTCGCCGCCTTCCTTGCCGCGGCGAATGCGGTCGTAAGAGCGCAATAAAACCAGCTCCAAGCCGGCCGCGAGCTGCTGCCGTTCATTGAGCAACCGTTCGACCTGGCTCTTATTTTGCTCCAACAAGCGATTGAGCGTTTCTTCTTGTTGCTGCTTCTCAAGCGCAAGCGCTTTGATTTGCGCATCGTCTTGCGCAAGTTCCTGTTTCAATCGCTCTTCCTGATCCAGCGCTTCGATGATTTTGGTTTCGTTTTGGTCGATCTCTTTTTCCGTATTCTCTATCTCCAGCGTAATCGCATCGTATTCTTTGTTAGTTTTGACGGCGTAAAGCTGGCTTTCATATTTCTTTTTGCGCTCCCTGGCCAAACTCAACGCATTCTCCAACACGTGCCGCGCTTGCAGCACGGCGGCCGCGCTCGCGGATTTTTGCGCGTGTGCAACCGCGAGCTCGGCGAGCCTGTCTTTCATCTCTTCCAAGCTGCGCGGCAAGTCCCCTTTGGCTCTTTCCAGAGCAAAGAGCTGGCGGTCGACGTTTTGCAAATCAAGCAGCAATTGAACGTTCTTCACTGAACAACCTCCGTCCTCTTGATCGAAACCCTCAGGCTATTTGGCAAGCCATGCATGGGCGGCGAGGGTACCCAAAAAACGAAAAATGCACCCGCTGGGAGGTGCATTCTAAGAGATTAAGCCGGTTTGGACTTTCGTTGCAGCGATCAGCCCAAGGCCGATCACGACACCCGGGCTTAGCTTGTGGCCGGCCGTGCCCGTGAAGCCATCCAACGGTGTCAAAATCAAAGAAAGCACTTTCATTTTACGGGTTCCCGATACTTGGCAATTCATTTACTCGCAAACCGAAAGGTAAATGTAAACGCCGGGAGTTAGAAATGCAAGCGCTTTCTTGATTGCCGTCTTCTGCAGGATTGACGATTCCCGGCGATTGTTCATTTTCTTTGCGCATGGTGTTCCAGTGCAAGTAAATAGTTTTTCAGACTCCCCATCCTTCCGGCCTCCGTGCCGTCAAGTCTGGCTTGTTAGGTCGCCAGCTCAAAGGGTTTGAGCAGCTCCAAGACGCAGGATTTTGGTAGGCGCGCCGGAGTCATACATAGAAACAGGCAGATTTTCGCTTGCGGGTGGAAGCCGGACCGTGTTCAGGGTCGATCGGAGTCGCCAAGGACCATTTTGGGAGGTTTTGTTGACAATGCCGAATCCTGACCTCATGCTGCAGGCTTTAAATACATCGATCATGCGCCTGAAACCGCCAGTCGGGTGGTTCAAACAGTGAAACCATTCATGATTTTCTTCTTTCGTTGCTGTGCTTTTTTCTTTGTAAGCCAGGTTTGACGCAAAATCTAGGTGCTAAAATCCATTTTTACACTTACATGAATGAGATTATTGCAATAATAATAGATTATTTGAAGCGCCGGCATGGCGAAGAAGGCATGTTGATCGCCATTCTCATTACCTTGCTCTGTGGTTTGCATTCTTTTTCACGTGGCAGACCTACATCAGGCATGCGTTACGCGAAGCTATCGTTGTGTATGCTCATCTTAGTGGCACTGCTATTCGCCTTTTATCCCCCGTTGTATAATTGGCAAAGAGACGTGCGCTACTCTTTTAATGACTCCAATAAAGATAATACCATCAACATTTTGATATCCGACTTTGACAGCGATCCCGCTCAGTTAGGAGAACAATTCACTGAATCATTTTATCAGAACATGGTGGCAAGAGCAGCAAATGAGAAAAACATCAAAATTGGTGATACTGTTTACAACGTTCGTATTGACATCAAGCGCACCGATCAAGTTTGGACTGAGAAAGAAATGCAAGTACGAGGGCGGAGTCGAGGTGCGGATCTTGGCGTGATGGGTATTTATATCGAGTACACGACAAATGGTGCCACGACTTACGACGTTGAGAGCCTCCAATGCGTGATCTTAGATACTTCGCTGGCCGCTGTTTTGGAATCTCAGAAGCCAGTAGAGTCTCTTTTCGACTTTAGTGTGCAGACGGACACAAGTTCGAACGAAGCTGGTCTAACGCTCATGGTTGGGAAACTATCGGATCCCATTCTATATCTCAGCCGTCTCGCGATAAACTTGCAATTATTGAAGATTGCCCACGTAGAAAAGGACATTAAACAACAGCTCAAAATCCGGCAAAGGGTAAACGACGGATTTGCCCAAAACGCTGAGCTCATCAAAAGCCGTGCGATTGCGGACTTTCATCAAGGAAACAGCGATTTTCGTAACGCTCAATTGGCTGCAGATTTCAATCAAAGAGAGAGCTATTTGCATGACGCCGTTGAACACTATCATGCCAGCATTGATACTTTCAAAAAAGACACCAGTATCAAAGTGATACAATATGACCCGGTAAAACCATATTTCAATTTGGCCGAGACCTTTCGCCAGCTTAGCAGCCTGACGAAAAAAGCCGACTGGCTCGATCATGCAGAAAGGACCTATGAACAGGCCGCCACCAATTTCCCCTCATTGATCACCGCGCAAGAGCTCATCAGCTTTTTAGAAGAGCGCCTTGATTTTTATTCCGTGGACAGAGGAATTACAGCTCCGGCGTTCAGGCACCAAGTCGAGAAATACTTAAAATGGAATCAAGCCTTGATCAACTACGTCAAGCAGAGTGATAGACCGTTTGAGGAAAGGCAAAACGAAATACGAGAGCTTGAAAAGAAACGCGAATCATGGGAGGAGCGCCGGCGTACTTATGCACCCAAGCTTCGCCATTAGTCTATCCAAAATTACCTTATCCCCAACATGGTTTGCGCAAAGAAATGAAATTCTGGATCAGCTTCTCATGCGCTGGTTTGCTTTGGATATCGGACTCCGCGGCCCAAATGGAGCTGCGCGGCCGCCTGGTTAACGCAACGACCAACGCGGCGGTTTATCCAGGCGCTGTTTTGGTGTTGGGCACGGCGCTCAACGCGCAAACCAATGAAAAAGGCGACTTCGCCATTTCTTCCGGCAGTTTGCCGCCCGGGGAGGCTTTGACGATTATGGCCTCCGGCTATCAGTTCGAATCCAAAGTTCTGTCTTATCCTTTAGCTGGTTCCACTTTCAAAGCCGATTTCAAAATTGAGCTCGAAGTTCCGATCAGGCTCGACCGCTACGTGCGCCAGACGGCAAATGAGGAACGGCCGGCCTTCGTGGCTTCCGGACGGATCGTTGACGAAGAAGGGAGGGGCCTGCCCGGGGTCAAGATCATGGCCGCGAATATTCGAGGGGAGACTTTCACCAATGCCGGAGGGGATTTCAGCTTTCGTATTGATCAAATTCGCCCCCTCGATCAAACTGAGCTGTGGTTCTCCAAGTCAGGCTACATCACCGCAAATGAGCTGCTTCCCGAGCTGCGCAAAAAAAGATATCGGGCCACATTAGCCAGCGCCGTCGTTTTGGCGAAATCTTGGGCCAAGCCTCCCAAAAATTTATCTATTAAGTTCATCGATGCGAGCAATCGCCCCCTGCCGGGCGTTACTCTCAGAGTCGCGGGCAAATCGATCGGTGAAACCGATTTGCTGGGATTACGACACTTGACGCTGGGAGAGAATCAAGGAGAATCTCTCGCACTGGATTACTTTTATAAATTTGACATCGGCGGCATGACTCGGACCATCGACGGCGACACCTTGATCAAGCTCGATGCTATTGACGATTTGGTCGAAATCCAGATGGATCCATTTCACCAGACTTTATGGATCAGGACTTATAGCGGTGTCGAGACTCTTACCGCTCTTCCTCGCGTAAGGATAGCAATCGGGAATGAAAGCAGAACAACAAATTATGCAGGCAAATTGCGTTTGCAAGTGGCTCGTCCTCAAATTGAGCTCGTGGCATCAAAGGAAGGATTTGAAGAAGCCCGGATACGATATGAAATCAAGGGGATGGTCGACAGTCTCAAGATTGTATTGAAACCCATTCCGCCTCCGCCGCCTGTATTTGTTGTTACAGTCCGCGACAGTAGCGACAACAACAAGGTTTTGGCCGGCGCGGTGGTGCAATTGGGGGACATTCGAGATTTGACCAATTCGTCGGGTGAAGTGATTTTTGAAAACCCGCAATTCCCTGCCGTGCTCTCCGCTCGCAAAAGTGGTTATGAAAACTGGTACATACCTTTGGAGCAGAAACTAGACCACTATGCCATCAGGCTCAAGAGAAAGCCCAATACGTTCAGATTGAGCTTCATCGATTCACTTGACCAATCGATCATCCCTCATCCAGACGTCATTTCTTTGAGCGGTAATGCGGTAAAAACGGATGGCCCTGGAGATGTCTTGATTTTTGACCCAAAGCAGGGAGACAGGATGAAGGTAAGAGCGGAAGGTTATCGAGAGAAAACTATAACTCTGCCTGATACACTCGGGGAAAAGCTCGTTCCACTGGCGCGACTGATAAAGACTGGAAGCCGAAAGCCTCTCGGTAGCAACGCAAAGGAGGGTTTTAACACGAAGGATAGCAAGCGGCAATCGCCGAAACGTGCAAGCCTCGGAAGTTTTTTTGACAACCTGGCGATATTTATCGGGCCGGGAATCGGGCGCTTTGTTCGTGGAGATGCGACCTCTGCGAAACCTCGAACCAGCAGAAATTTTCCGCTGTTGAACCTTTATCTCGAAAAACCTGTCCCGATCTCATACGATAGTGTCAACGCGATAACGACGACTTTTCGAATACCCCTGTCGCTGCAAACATTTTCAAGAGAATTGGATAATCTGGAGTCCGGCTTGGATTTCTCCTGGCGACGTTCATTGCTGGGAGTTGACGCCGGTTTACACGCCGGATTGCGAGCCTCGTATTACGACTTGCAGACTGCCGGCGTCAATTCCGATTGGTTTAGCCCCTTGATTTCAACGGGCTGTGAATTCTATGTGCCGAGGAAAAGCCTCTCATTCTTTGGAACGTTTATCGTCAATCTGGGGTTTCGCTATTCACACGATTTCTTCGCATTCGATCATTACCGTCTATCGCTCCGGCAGGGCAAGATTACGCCGCTGAAAAACATTGAAGCCCATCACCGCCGGGATGCCATTACTTTCATCCTCAAAACAAAGGCTGGGGTGTTTCGCCTAGGTTATTCTTCCCTCGGCCCGGAGATACGCGCCAACCGAATGCGCTTGAGAGATATTGCCATTTTCTACGTTTCCTATGACTTTAAGAACGCCTGGTTGGGGGACTGACGGGCAGGCGTCTGCCATCCAAAATAATTGTCATGCATGTCGATCCGGCGAAAGTCCCGCTGGCCTTCGGCAATAGAAAGACTCTTTCCATTTTTTTCATTTGTCTTGTGAAAGAATAATAACACTATAAGGTCCGATGCCGATATTGCCGTTGTAAAGCATGCCGTCCCGGCTGCCGAGATGTGCCAGGGAATGAGCGCTGAAGTGATTACCGAATTCAGCATCATAGCCGATCCAATCGCTATTGAAGCGCACCTTCCACAATCCCCCCTCGGGAAAGCCGAGGTTGTAGTTATCGTAAGCCTGGTTGGCCATGTTGGCAACCACGATGACATCATCCTCGGCGCCGCCCTCCTTCCATCGATGAAAGGCAATGACCTTGTCGGTGTTGTTGACGTGATGGACGTGCACGTGCGGGCCGCACAGGCCGCGGGTGTTGTTGTGCCAATTCCGGCGCAACCGGATCAAATCGCTATACAGGTTGAGAATACCACGGTGCTTTTCTTTTTTGTTCCAATCAATGGGGTCGGTGTCGCGAAACCACTCGTCTTCCAGAAATTCCTGGCCCTGAAAAATCATGGGAATTCCAGGTGAAGCAAATACTAGCGCCGCCCCCAACGTCGAACGCTTTTTGGAATAGTAGCTGGCGGGATTGTCAGGCGAGATTTCGTGGGGCACACGGGCTTTACCGTTCGCCACCTCATCATGCGATTCGGTGTAAATTACGCGCTGAAACGGATTCGTGTTGAAGCGATGATAAATGGCGTCCCGCACCGCGTACATGTTGCGGCTGTCATCGTCGGACGAGATGATGGCGGCGCGAATGGGATGAACGAACGCAGCATCCCACTGCGCGTCGAAGCCGGCGCCATCGGCCTGGGTGTCTTTGGTGATCCACTCGTTGTTCCGCAGATCTTCGGCTATGCTGATTTTCCACGGTTGCCTGGCGTTGATCTCGCTGTTGATCCAACGCATGAGCTCCCAGCCCTCGGGAATATCGCCTGCGGGATCATCATTGTTTCCATAAACGTTGCGAATGTAGGCCGTGGCATCCCAACGCAAGCCATCGATTCGATATTCTTCCAACCACATCAAGGCATTGTCACGGAGATACTGCCGCACTTCAAGCCGGCCATAATCCGGGCGCGTGTCACCCCAAGGTGTATGCGAACGCAGATCATTATAAAAGTAAATGCCGCCCTTGCCGTTTTCGCTCCAACCGTCAAACTGCCAAAGGTCGAGGTCACTCGGCCCAAGATGGTTGTAAACGACGTCAAAAATGACGGCGATCCCATGACGATGCGCGGCTTGGACGAATTCTTTGAGGGCTTGCGGCCCGCCGTAGTCGCTTTCGATGGCAAAAATGTGAGCGGGATTGTAGCCCCATGAGAACGCGCCGGCAAACTCAGCCGGGGGTAGAACTTGAATGACGTTGATGCCAAGCTGATTCAAATAAGGCAGCCTGCTCATGGCACCGCTGAGATTGCCTGGAGTACCACCAGGTTGATCATTGAAGGTCCCGATATGCATCTCGTAGATGACCATTTCCTCCCAGGCGGGGTTGCGGTAATTGTCGCGGACCCAATCGAATGCAGGATCAACAATGATGGCGTTCCCCACAGAGCTCGTGACATCCTTCGCGTAGGGGTCGATACGCTTCAACTTATTGGTACCGTTGAGGATGACATACTTGTACTCGTCACCGGCTTTGGCTTCGGGAACGTCCACGGACCAATAGCCGTTTCCTTCAGCGGCTAGAGGATGACTGGTCTCTGACCAACGGTTGAATGTGCCGGTGACAAAAACGGATTCAGCAAAGGGCGCCCATACGCGGAAGGCCGTTCCTCCCGGATAGGGAATCGAGCCCATGCCAGCGAGTGCTGACGGCGAACGCCGCGCTGACGTCAAATTTGAGTTGTCAGTAAAATAGCTTACCATTGAGCAGATGCTTGAAATTTGTTAGTATTCTGTCACTGCGAGCGCTTTTTTGGGCGCAACTGGTTATCTAACACCGGAAGATCGATTCGGTAAGAAACCTTACGCTAGCACAATCTCTTGGCGAGGTCATTGATTGCGCACGATTGTGTAGTCAACTTTTGACCGCCCGCCTTCAAAGGGGATGGGACACTCTCGTAGCGCAATGAATTGGCTCGCACTCAGAGAAATAGTATAACTTGCCTCGCCAAGCTGCACGGTTTTGCTCTCGTACGCCTGCAGGATCAAACGCTGATTGCCAATCGTGAATGCCGTGGGTACATTATACACGCTTTTACAACTATCTTCATACACCAGCGTGCGATTCTCGCCTGCGAGTTGCTCGACCTTGATGCCTTCCCGTTCTTCCGGTGCTAAAAGCGGCAGATCCTGAATCGTCTCCGCAATCGCGTGCAAGCCGCGCTCATCTTTCAAGCGCATGCCAATGGTAATGCCGCCTGGTGTCTGCCTCTGATTCACGAGAACATCGTAGCGGCGTTCTGGAGCAAGCTGCAGCTTCGCCATCATTTCAGGACCAAGAGTGATGATGCGCTCCTCCTTGGCGTCAGTAAGTTCCAGCTCAAGACGCCCAGCGTCCACGCGGAGCACTTTCGCACTAAATTGCTCCTTCCCCACGACGACCTTTTTCTCTTGCTGGGTCGCAACTTGACCGGTGGCTGCCGGGGTGCAGCTAAGTGTCAGCGCAACGGCCAATATCGGACAAATCTCGCGGCCAAGAAATTTTTTCATGACGTGCCTCCATGCTAAAATAGAACAGTTAGTAAACCAAATTTGCCCAATCGTTCCAGTCGGTTAACACTCCGAATACGGGGTTTCCCAAGTTATCAAGATCACCATTGATGTTTACCATCACGGCGTTTTCAAACGTTCCGCTGCCATTCCAATCCCGTGGGAAACCAAAGGGCTGGCCAAGGCCGCCAGTGGTCGTGAGATCCCGGCCGACTCTGAACCGGAAGGTATTTGGGCCGGAGGGGTTGTCATAAGCCAGAAGAATCATCTCGGGCCGGCCATTAGCATTTGCATCGAACAACCGAATGCCAGCACCTTGTCCTTCATCTCCAACACCGGCAAAAATTG
Organism: bacterium; assembly: GCA_050732395.1. GTDB lineage: Bacteria > Zhuqueibacterota > Zhuqueibacteria > Zhuqueibacterales > Zhuqueibacteraceae > JBIOXB01. The sequence continues at coordinate 10,210 of JBOHQX010000032.1, read as the reverse complement.
TAACATCAGACCAGCTTGCGGCAATGCCGGAGGCATTCAGATTCCAGCCTATTCTTACGCGAAACGTATTGGGGCCTGCAGGGTTATCATAAGCCATCAACAACATCTCCGGTCGCGCATTGGCATCCAAATTTGTCAGCGCCAAGCCTTCGCCTTGGCCTTCATCGCCGGCACCGTTCACGACGGTAATCCCACTCCAGGAACTTACCGCTCCTCCGGGGCTCAAGTTCCAACCGATCTTATAACGGAAGTTATTTGGTCCTGCGGGATTATCATACACACTCACAATCAGATCGGGGCGCGAATCTGCATCAATATTGCTGACTACTATGCTCAATCCTTGACCTTCCCAGCCCATGCCGTCAACGATGTAAGTGCGGCTCCAGTTGCTCGTTTCGCCGCGGGTGTTGAGGTCCCAGCCGATCCGATAGCGCAAATTGTTCTGCCCAGCAGGATTGTCATAAACCATCACAATCATTTCCGGCCGGCCGTTGCCATTCAAGTCCGCCAATTCCACACCGGCACCTTGCCCTTCATCTCCCATTCCCGGCAGCAGGACAAAGCCGTTGGTCCATCGCCGCGGAACGGCGCGAGGGGTGACATCATAGCCTATTTTATAACGTACATTGTTGGGGCCGGCCGGTGCATCGTAAGCCAGCAGGAGCAGATCCTGTATGCCGTTGCTGTCCAAATCCCAAACCGCAAGATCCGCTCCTTGGCTCTCATTGCCGACTCCTTCGCTGCTGACAAAGGCTGCGACGCCGAGATTCTCATTCAGAGCATTTTCATTTAACGGCGTCAAAAAGCCGTGAGAGTAATCTAGCGGTCCGTCGATAGCTCCGTCGTAATCAATGTCGACCGTGTACGTATTGTTGTAGTTCATGATGCTGGGATAATTCGGTTTGTTATTCACGCCGGAATTGCCGCCATGGCCTAAGCCTAAGTTGTGGCCCAGCTCATGCATGAAGGCGCCGGATTGGTCATTGTCTGTGCCGGTTTGGCCAGTCCAGCTCCCCAAAGTTACGATGAAATCCCGAGTCGAAAATGACAATCCTGAGGAGCTGCCACCACGCCAGTAATCGTGCGCATAGATGCAGTAGTGGTAAATGCCAGCTCGAGCCGGATTAAAAAAACGTTGCTTGTAATAATCATAATGCACAGCGTTACCAGCGGCATCGAGGTTGTAAGCGATATTGTACCGGAAGCTGTTCGGGCCGCTCGGCGCGTCGTAAGAGAGCAACAACAAATCTGTACGCAGGCCATCCAGGTTCGCAACCGCAAGACCAGCGCCTTCACCCTCATTGCCGGTGCCCGGATAGATGATCAAACCCGGTTGCCATTCCGCTGCAACGCCAGTGTTGCTTAAGTTCCATCCGAGACGATAGCGGTAGGTATTGCCGCCGGCAGGATTGTCATAAGCCATCAAAATCATCTCGGGGCGGCCATTGGCATCCAGATCGACAAAATCGAGGTCGGCGCCCTGGCCCTCGTTGCCGACGCCGTCAACTTGAATAGCGGCGCTCCATGAAGCGGCGACGCCTGCAGCGTTGACATTCCAACCCACTTTATATCGAAAACTGTTGGGCCCAGCCGGATTGTCGTAAGCCATGAAAACCATCTCAGGCCGAGCGTTCGCATCAAGATTTGTACAAGCCACTCCAGCGCCTTGTCCCTCATTTCCAACGCCGGACACCTGAATGGAGCCACTCCAGCTCGCAGCGACACCTGAAACGTTGAGATTCAAGCCGACCATGTAGCGAAAGGAATTTGCTCCGGCGGGGTTGTCATAGGCCATGAGGATGAGTTCGGGCCGGCCATTGCCGTCAAGGTCAAGCAAGCGGCACCCTGCTCCTTGCCCTTCGTCGCCTACGCCCGTAACTTGAACATCGCTGCTCCAAGGCGTGTTGGGTGCGCCGCTCCATGTCGTCGGTATCCCATCACGATTGAGATTCCATCCGATGCGATATCGAAATGAGTTGGGTCCGGCGGGATTGTCATACGCCATAATGACCATGTCCGGTGCAGCGTTGTTATCAATATTGCCAATGGCTACACCGGCTCCCTGTCCGAGGTCACCGACGCCGGGCACTTGTAGATATCCGGTTCCGACCGGAAGAATAGCCAGATGCTCGATTTCATCGCCACCTCCGCCAAACTGGCCAGTATCGATGTGAATGTCCACACCATATTCACCACTCGGGTTCGCTACCGGCGCACGCGTAAAGGCATCCTCAACCCGATCGCGTGCGGCGCGGCGAAATTCGTGGGTGTGCGTCGCATCGCGCATCCAATCCACCTCCACGTAAATATCCTTTCGCAATGGATTGGCATGGGGCAATGCCACTGGTTCGAGATTGCCGGCCGGTAACGTCAATGCCGGAACCACGCCGAACACTTCCCAGCCATCCTTCAAGCCATCACCATCGGTATCGGCGTTGGCGGGGTTGGTGCCGATCTGAATTTCTTGAGTATTCGGCAGGCCATCTCCATCCGCATCGTTATCGGTCACGAACCCGAGACGAGGTAACCAGTATCCGCTCAGAAATACACTGACCACAAAGGCCACCAGCAAAAACAAGCCCGTTCTGATCACTTTGAATGTTGTTTTTTGAGTGCGCATATCGCCTCCCAATATATAATATTAGTTGAGCACCTGCCTTTTTATTCTTCAATAAGAATAGACACAATATCCACCAAATATTCCCAACTGATTAATAAATTTGACGTGATGCTTACAAATATCGCCGGTGGCATTCCACAGAAAGCCCTGGCTACTCTAAATACGGATATCGGCTCTTCTGAAAACGACAGCCACTGTGACGTTGGCAGGGTTGAGCGCGAGGGCAAGACGATCGCATGGAAACGATTGGTTCCAATTGAAAATGTTGGAGATAAAAGCAAACAGGGCGATTGAGACTTTCTCAATCGCCCTGTCAAATTGCAACTCAAATCACGCTGGGCGCCATGCTCTCTGCGCTTCGCGCCTCTATTTCATCAACGTCATTCTTCTCACCGCCACAAAATCCCCCGCCTCAATACGATAGTGATAAAGCCCCGACGGCAGCGCTTTGCCGCTATCGTCCCGGCCGTCCCATACTTGCGTCTGGAAACCCGCTTTTTGAACTTCGTTCACCAGCTCGCGCACACGCTGGCCGAGCAGATTGTAGACTGTCAGCTTCACCTGTACGTCGCGAGGCAAAGAATAGCTGATGTTTGTCGTCGGGTTAAAGGGGTTCGGATAATTCTGCTGCAGCTCGAACGTCAGCGGAGTGGAAGCCGTCGCGGAGATCGGGCCGTGGAGCGTCGTGTTGCCTTGCAAGTCGATTTCTTCGAGCTGGTAGTAATAGCGCTCGTTGGCTTGCACCTCGGTATCAACATAGCTGTACCGGCCTTCTTTGTTCACCGGAACCAATGTCGAGTTGATGCGTTCGTAGTCGCCGGAGCGGCTGCGGCTGCGCAGCACATCGAAGCCTGCGCTGTTGATTTCCGCCGCAGTTTGCCAATCCAGTTGAATCCTGTTGCGGGCAATCGTGGTCGCGGTGAAGGCTTGCATTTGCACCGGGGTTTTGATGCTCCACAACGTGCGAACGGTGTCGGATTGATCAAACACCCACGCTTCGACGTAATTCCACTTGATCTCACTGCCGAAGACGAAGGTGCTGGCGATATTGTTGGTCATTTGATTATTGACCAGCCAGCGATAGCTCAAGACGTCGTTATCGGGATCTTGCGCCACCACCCGCATGGTGATCGTGCCGCCCGCGAATGAGGTGTCCGGCCACACTCCCGGCGTGCCTTGAGGTGAGCGGCTCACGATCACCGGTGGGCGATTGACATTCGCCACCTCGATGATCACCAATTCTTCATCAGCACCGCCGCGATTGTCGTACGCAAAGAAGCTGACTTCATATCGGCCGGCGCTGGCTTCATCGGTCTTCCACGTGAAAATGCGTGTGCCCAGCGAATCGAACACGGCGCCCGGCGGCAGGTTCGTCGCACCGTAACGGACCGGATCGTTGTCGGCGTCGGTCGCATTCAAGATCAGCTCGATGCGGTCGCCTTCACGCACGCCCTGATCTTGCAGATCGACAAAAATTGGAAAATTATTGCCGGTGACGCCGGTTGCGACAAACTGCAATGGTGAATTCCTCAACCCCGCGCTGAGGGCCTCGGCTTCGTTGCGGCCTGCGCCAACGGTCCACGGGACCTCGGCAATACCTTGTTCATTGCTTGCGACCGTCGCGGTCGGGCTGCCGCCGAGATTGCCGCCGCCGCGCTTGACGAGAAAGTCGACGCTTACGCCGCTGATGGGATTGCCGAAGTTATCGGTAATCTTCACCTGCAGCGGAAAATTCAACGGCAGGCCGGTGGTGCCGCGCTGATTGTTCGTGCGCGCCACGGCTCGCATCGTGGTCGCAATGGCCGCACGCGCCGTCACCGTGAAGAACAACGGCGAGCCGTTCAAGCTCTGCGCGCTCGCGCGCACGCGGCGGTCGCCGCTTTCGCTTCCGAAGGAGATTCTCGTCGAAGCAAAGCCGCCGTTCGCCGAGAACACCACGTTTTGCAAAAGCTGGCCCGTGCCTTGAATCAATTCGAAGAAAACCGGCACGCCGTCCACACCGTTGTTGTTCGTGTCCGTCACACGCACGACCAAGGGCGTGACCAGATCCTGATTCACGACGCCGGCCGCGCCGTTCCCGCTCTGCAGCACGAGATTGGCTGGAGCCCCGGTTTGTGCTTGCGCTTGAAAATCCAGCGGCGAGCCGGTCAAATTGCCGGAGGTCACACGCACGACGTTCGTGCCGGCGCTGTTGCCCAAACGCCAGATCACGCTCGCTTCGCCGAATTCATCGGTATTCACGAAGGCTTGCGGGCCGCCGTTAACCTGGCCGCCGCCAAACGTGACCTCAAAATTCACCGCGGCGCCAAACACCGGGCGATCGTTCTGGTCGGTCGCGCGCACGATCAATGGTCTCGGCAAGTTTTCCAGAATCACGCCGGTTTGATTATTGCCCGACGCCGCCACCAATTTGCGTGCGGCTTGATTTACCGCATTGGCGACAAAGATGACCGGCGAATTGCGTAATCCCGTCGAAACCGCGCGAATGCGATTCTCCACGCGATTCTGGCCGAGAATGTACATCACGCCCGCGACGCCGTTGGAATCGCTCACCACCGAAGCCGGTCCGGAAATGCGACCGCCACCGGCATCCACCGAGAAACTCACCGTGATGCCGCGCACGCCATTGCGGAAATCATCTTCGATGCGCACGTTCAACGGTTGCAGTAACGCGGTATTGATGTTGCCGGTTTGATTGTTGCCGCTTTGCGCCACAATTTGCGCTGCCGCCAATGCTTCAAAGCGAACCGGCGTACCGATATTGAGCTCGTAGATATCGTCAACCAAAGCTGTAATCAGTTTGGTCTCCGCTTTGGTAGAAGCGACCGTGCCGGTGGCCCGGCCCTGTGCGTCGGTATTGTTGCTCGGCTGCACAATGTCATTCAGGGTGCCGGACACGATCAACTTGACACTACGATTGGAAATCGCATTGCCGAATTTGTCGCGCACAGTCACGGTGACATTTGCCTTGGCCTGGCCATTAGCCGGTACCGGGCTGTTGGCGGTGATACTCGAACCCGTGGCATTGGGCAAGCCGGGCGCAGCATATCCCGCAAATTTCACGGGCGAGCCTTGTAAACCCTGGACGCCGTCATTCGCGCTTGCGGTTACAACCTGGCTATCCGGCAGCACCGCGCCACCGAGCACCCACACGATTTGCGCGATGCCGTTCACGTCGGAAATGACCGTGGTGTCGCGCGTTACGCCATTGGCAAACGTGCCATTGGCGACGCCACTGGATTGAAAGCGTACGCCATGTCCCGGCACAGGATTGTTTTGTCCGTCCGCCACGCGCACGCGCAGTGGTTGCGCCAGCGCTTCGCCCGCTCTTCCGCTCTGGCGCTGGCCTGCGATTAACGACATTGACCGTGCGCGGGTGGGCGTTGCAGAAACGCGAAAGACCAGCGGAGAATTGTTCAATTCCAGTGTGCCATTGAACGCGCGCGCACGCACTTGATTATTATACAAGCCTGAAGTGTTCCCGACGGTCAGGGTCGCTTGCGCCACGCCGTTCGCATTGGTATTGATCGTATCCTTGATGACGCCGTTCAGGCTGCCGCCGCCGGCAATCACTTCAAAAATCACCTCGACATTCGCCAGCGGATTATCGACTTTATCCGTAACCTTCACCACGAACGGCGCAGCCACAGGGTTATTCACCACGGCCGACAGACTGTCGCCCGAAACTTTTTTCAGCACGAATGGCGCTCCTATTCCGGCGCTGGCTTGAAAGACGATCGGGGAGCCATTTACATTCGTGGCGGCTTGCGCACGTACCTTGTTGTTGTTCGTGCCCGGCAAATTGCCCAGGGTAAGCTTCACACTCGCCGCGCCGGTGGAATCCGTCTTTATCGCCAACGTAGAAGCCGTGCCGTTGAGCTTGCCGTTGCCTTCGATCACCGTGAAAGTGACCTCCTGCTGTGGCACGCCGTGATTGAGAGTATCCAACAATGAAACCTTGAAGGGATTCACCAGCGGATCGCCCGCGACACCGGATTGATTGTTGCCGGAAACCAGTGCCATTTCTCTGAGTGCTGCGGAGCGAATGACGAATTGGCGTGGTGAGCCTTGCAGGGGCTGGTTATTATAAACGGCCGTCGCCCGCACCGTGCTCGAGCTGCCGGCGGTTGGGCCCGCCACGAATACTGCCAAGGCCTCACCTTGTGTATTTGTGCGAATTTCCGCGCTGCTAGCGCCGTTGATGGTGCCTCCCCCGCTGACCACGGAAAAAGTCACCGCCACTCCCGCAATCGCGTTGTCGCCCGTGTCGCTCACACGTACGATGAGCGGTTGGGGCGCTGCTGTGCCTGCGGTCGTGATCTGGCCTTCACCGGAAATTTTATCGAGATTGGAGGGAATCGCCGCCCTCACGGTGAAATTAATCGGGCTGCCGGCCAGGCCGTTTGCGCTCGCGCGCGCGGTGTTGTCGATACCGGCATTCGCGCCCAAAGTCAGCACGGCGCCGGCCAGGCCGTTCGCGTCACTGGCGACGGTGACGGAGGAGTTGCCGTTGTTCAGCGAGCCGCCGCCGACTGTGACCTGAAACAACACATTCACGCCCGGAACGCCGTTGCCGAAATTGTCCGTAACCTGCACGATCAACGGCGGGGCCGGTTGGCCCGCGGAGGCGAGCTGATTGTTGCCGCTGATCTCACGCAACCTCGCTGCAGCGCCGGCGATCGCATTCGCAGAGAAGAGCACCGGTGCGCCGGTGAGATTGCCATTGTTGCCGCGGCCCACGGCCTGTACTTGTTGCGTACCAGCGGTGTCACCGAGCGTCCACGTCGCCGCGACGCGGCCATCGTTGCCGGTATTCGGTACGACCTTCACGTCATCGAGGTAAAATTTACCCGCGTCTTGCGTGCGGAAGAACAGGCTGCGCCGCACGGCCAGACCGTTGGTCGCCGTGAGGGAGTAAAGCGTAAAATCTCCGCGCGCGCCGGCAGGTGTGACGTCGATGATTTTATCTTGGATATTGCCGCCGGCATCGTTCATACGCCAGGTCACGCGCAAAATGCCGCTGTCAACTTTGGCCGAAAAATAGAGCGTATAGCTGCCGTTGGTGGCGTAGTCCACGGCTTGTGACACGCCGACGCCCGCGCGATTCGCTTCCACCAACAGCGCGCGACGACCGCCGTTTTCGAAAATCTTGACTTCCTGCGTTGTCGGCGATCCCTCCAACGTCCAATCCGCGGGCAGACCGTTGCTTTCGTTTTGGAAGCTGGGATTGAGAATGGGATTATTGCCCGTAGTCTTGCCGCCGCCGCGCAGCGTTACAAATTCCACCGGGAACCTTCCGACTGCTTCGCCATTGGCGTCATTTACTCTAACGATCAACGGCTGCGTCAGGGGCGAGCCCGCCGAGCCGGACTGATCATTGCCGCTGACGGACGCGATCTGCGTGGCGATGCCGGCAGTGGTGGTCGCAGAGAATGTGATCACCTGATTCGTAAATGCCGCGCGCGCTTCCACACTGTTCGCCGCGCCCGAGTTACCCGGCGTAAAAACCACCGCGGCTTGACCCGAGGCGTCGCTTTTCGTCAAATAGGAAGAAAGTTGGCCGTTGCCTTGTATGACCACCCAACCCACCTCGCCGTCGGGCACGGGGTTGCCGAATTCGTCGGCGACGGTGACTACGAACGGCTGCGCCAAGGGCTGGCCTGCCGGTCCGGATTGATTGTTGCCCGAAGCGAGCGCCATTTGCCCTGCCAGTGCCGGTCTCGCGGTGAGGTTGAAAATGGCGGGAACGAGCGTACCGAATCTGGCCTCCACAACCACTGGCCCGACTTGATTACCGATAGTCACTTCGGCCGCAGCAATGCCATTGTTGTCCGTCAGGGTGCCGCTTTCTTCCTTACCTTCGGGAACGTAATCCGGATCGTTGGTGATCAAAATTTTGTCGAGGCGGGCGTCATGCGCGCGGCCTTGGAAGGTGATGGTGTGTGCGCCCGCCTCCCAATCATAGGTTTTGGGATCGAATTGCGGGTTTCCCGTCTGGCCGTTGCCGCGCTGGCTCAATTGGTCCCACGCCCAAACATTCGAGCGCGAGCCTTGAAATACATCATAGGTATAAGCATTCGCGCCGTCCACGCTCACGGTCCAGGAATCGTGCCCCGACGCACCGGGCGTCAAGCTGCGCGTCCAAATGTAATACGTGCCGGCAGTCTTGACCTCAAAAGAAAAAACCGCCGCGCCGGCTTCAGCTTGCGGATTGGGATAAGCGACATACTTTCCACCAGCAGCCGCGGTATCATTGACCGTCGTCAACGGCGCGGTGACTTGCGCGTTTTCGGCCTCCAGGCGGATATTGTCGTCGGATTTCGAGAAGAAAGCCTGGCCGGATGTCGCTTCGAATTTGACTTCGGCGCCGACCACGGGATTGTCGAAGTCGTCCACCAATTTCACTCTGAGCGGCTGCGCCAGCTTTTGGCCGACGCGGCCGGATTGATTGTTGCCGCTCACCAGTTGCAGACTTTTAGGATTGGACGGCGCATAGCCTGCCGAGAATCGTGTAATCGCGTTTTCGGCACCGAGCGTGCTTTCCAGTGCAAAACCGCAATACGTGCCGTTCTCGCGCTTTTGCGTGTCTGCCAGAGTACGGTCGAACTGGCCGTCGATGTAGACGTCGAAGTAATGCCCGTCTTCTTCCTGGCGGATGCTGACCGTCATCACGCTGCCGGCCTGTGGTGCCGGACCAAAAGCCTGGCCTTCATTGATCAATGGCGCGCTGTCCACGTTCCCGTTTTGTATGTGATACAAACGGGTTCGGCCGGCCTGGGTATAGTGCTGAATCAGGTAGCCGTTGGGCGTGGCGGTGAAATCATTGACCATGACCAGAATGCCGGCGAAGTTCGCGCCGAAAGTGGTGGCGCCGTTGCCCCATTTGATTGACACTTCCTGCGCGTTGCGGCCGTTTTTAAAAACGGCTGTGCTCCAGATATCCACCGTTGCGGTGTGCCGCACTTCGCCGCTGATCACTTGCAAGCGCGAGTCCGCAGCCCAGTTCGCACCCAAAGCCGTGCCGGCGCGGTTAAATTCGTCCGTGGTGGTCACCAGAGAGGCGGTAACCTCGTCGACGACATTGGAAAGCTCGGAAGTGTTTTCTGCCTCATCGCTGGCGCGCATGGCGAAATAGTAGTGCGTGCCGCTTTGCAGGCCGCCGGCAATGAAGGTTTCCACCGTGCCGGCGAAGCTGGGATTGCCCAAGCCAACAATCGGCGTCGCGCTGCTGAAATTGCCGTCGTTAATCGGTGCGGTGGAGTACCGCAAATCATATGCGCTCGCCAAACCCGTCGCGCCGTCGTCACCGGTTGCGGTCCAGGTCAATTCTACCGAGGAAGCAGTGACGGCGGTGATGGACAAGTCCGTGATCGCTGCGGGTGCTTCGGAATCGGTGTTGCTGCTGCTGCGCAGACTGAAATCATCAATGCCGTCGATGGTATTCCCATGCACCAATATACCGGCGTATTGTGTAGCCGTGTTGCCCTGCAATTTGCCGGGATCGGAGAGTGCGGCATCGACTTGATCATTCAGGTAGACGACGAAACGATGCGCGCCGGCATCCGTGCCCCATTCGACGCGAAACACGTC
>JBOHQX010000031.1:0-25573 GCA_050732395.1 bacterium | reverse complement strand
CAGGAGAATATAAATACGCAATACCCAGGCGACAAACAAGTTGCTCAAGTTGCAATTCCAATGTAAGATTTTTACATTGATTTGTAGCACAAATACTACAAGATTTAATTTTGTCCCACGCGCGGTTTCAAATACTGACCGGTCACTCGCAGTGACCGGTCAGTTTCAGACAGACTGAGGAAGAATCAGATACTACTTCTGGAAGATCATCTTCTTCACAGTGGAGAACTCCGCCGTCTGCAGCTTGTAGAAGTAGACGCCAGAAATGAGATTAGCAGGAGCTTGCCAGACGAAGGTGTGGCGCCCGGCGTTCAGCGTGCCGTTGACCACAACCGCAACTTCCTGGCCCGAAAGGTTATAGATTGTCAACTTCACGGTGCTGGTCTTCGGCAGATCGAAGGAGAACGTGGTTGATGGGTTGAACGGGTTCGGATAGTTCTGCGCCAAGATATATGCTTCAGGCACTACCGCGTCGGACTGTTTGGTGTCAGCAGCGCTGAGTTTTGATGCGTCTTCCGAGCAATGTCCTGGCCCGATGATGCCATTATTGTACCTGTCAAGGGTCGAGGCCAGAGAAATAAATTGCTGGCGAATTGAGCTGCTGCCCTTAAGCGCAGCGATCTGAGCAGGCGTGTAAGTTTCAAAAAGCGTCGTTGCCGAATTAAATGCTGCCTGAGCTGCGCTGGGATCGGCACCGTTCAGGAAATTCAACTTCGCAGCAATGTAAGCGTGTGCCAGAATGTAGTAGGCGTTGCCACCGGGTGAGGTCCACAAGACCTGATAATAGCTCTTTCCGCTGGAGAAGAAGGGGGTGTCTTCACCAACCTGATCCCAAGTGTTATCATGTGGGGCTGGACCAAATTTGGAGTGTGTCTTCCAGTAGCCGGGCGTGAGCGTACAGCCCTCCGCACACGGTACGTGGACTGCAATGATACAATTGTCACTGCCAGTCAGGCCTTGATCATTGGTCGTGAAGGTGGCTGTGTTGGTATGAGTGTAGTCTCCGCATACTTCATAGGGACCTACTGGGCAGGTGTACTCCTCCGTATGAGGAGCATCATCGAAACAGACCTCCACCGATCCGCCGCAGTCGTCGGTGACGGTGATGCACTCATCAACCAAGCTCGTTGGGTCGCCGAAAGTATAATCCGCGGTTGCGGTTCCGCCTTCCACCAGGTCGGTGTTGGTTTCGACCGTGACGGTGTTGGTCCCGTTAATGGCGCCGCCTGGTTCTGCCGTATAAGTGCACTCCAACGTTGCACCCGAGGCCAGGTCATACGGGAAGCTCGTACCGCAATCCAAAGTCGCCGCGATGTTGCCAGATAGCACATCCGACACGCTTGTAATGGTGGCGGAGAAAGGCGTATTGTTCGCGATGGTAATAGTCCCCGTCACTTTCCAGTCGCTGTCCGTAGCCTCTGCGCTGACCGACCAGGAGAATGGGTAGTTGAACGTTTGCCCGGTCGAGAGAGTCAATGGGTTGTCGCCTTCGCAGCTTTTGTCAATAGACCAATCAATCGTCCGGGTGAATTCAGTCGTAGCAGTTTTGGAGAGCGTGAGTTTGTAGTGGAAGCAAAAGTCGATATGGCTCAGGTCGGCATATGTTGTGGTGTACTCTCCAGTTTGTTCATTAAAGTTCCTCGGCGCGTGAAGAGACCCGTCGGAGGTAGGACTTGGATTTACACTTGTGTAGTTATATACATTTGCGCCTTGATTTCCGCCTTTGGCCACAACCTGATCAATAACGACGTTCTCCGAGACACTCCAACTGAACACTTCTCCGCAGGCGGAAGAGGTGATTGTCACTGTTACCGTATTGCCAAAAGAGTCAAGGTTGTAAGTGCCAGAAATGGGGGGATCGATCTGTTTGCCACCCTCACACAAACTCGGATTGCCCGCCACAATTGTTGGTGTAATACCCACTGGTGAAGATGGGTCATTGTCGAGGCATTGCCCAAAGTTCGGCTGAACATTCAGCATCACGCCCAGCGCGAGCACCCAAAATGCAATAAAGACTTTTTTCATAAACTAATCCCTTTTCTGTTTTGCGCCCCACAACGAGTGAGACAGGTGACTTGAAAGCACGATACCAGTTTGGATGATCAACACAGCCCGACCGATAATTCTGTATTTGCTTAATCCCAGATCGCACCTCCTTATCGTATTGATCAAGGTAATCCTGTACATTGTTTTGGGGAAAGCAGGAACTCATCCCCAGGAATTCAAAATGCGTGACACTAACCTCTTCCAGTTTACGCCGTTGTTAAACTGGCGACGAGGTTATGTTTCCTCTGCGATATCGCTGAATCGTCGCTTGATTGCTCGCACTTTGTTTCAGCCAGGGAAGCTACATTATCCATTGCGAGTGCTCAGATGGGGGTGCCCCAGATGAAGAGTTTTTTTCATGAAAAATCATCTCTGCCGCCGCCTCCTTCATGGCAGGACGGCAGCAGAGAGACATGGGTCAACAACAACAGGCGTGATTTTTTCCTCGCAGCCAAGCGTTAATAGTGACTTCCCCCCCGAATACAATTGGCAAACAAACTGAAAAAGTTGGCTGTTGATTCAAAAAAACTCTTGAGAGTAGGATTATAATGTGCCGTTCCCCAAACTAACCGGAGGTACCGCGGACAATACACAGCTTTAAGGAGAGAGGCAAGTCGCCAAAGCCATAATTTCGATGTAGCATTTGTATTTGGATATGTGGTATAAATGCTACAAGACTTAGACTCGTTTTGGGACAGATTTTGAGCCGGCTCAAGGTGAGTGGGTGATAGATATAAGTGTCAAGAATGAGGCTTAAATGTTATAGCGGCGTTCTTCGCGCCCAGTCATTCCAACAACCCGGCTCTTACCGCGTATTGAACCAGCTCGCTGTTGTTTTTCATGTTCATTTTTTCCAACATGCGCAGCCGGTAGGTGCTAACTGCGCTTTTGCTGATGGATAAGCTCTGGGCAATTTGGGCCAGCCTCTGGCCTTTGACCAGCATGCGCATGACTTCAAGCTCGCGCGGGGAGAGCCGTTCGTGGGGTGGCACTTCCCGGCCGCCTTCTTTCCAGCGGGAAGTCAGCTTCTTAATGATTTTGGTGTGGAAATAAGCTTCACCCCGCAAAACGGCGTTGACGGCCTCGAGTATTTGATGGGGCTCTGTGTCCTTGCTGATGTAACCCGAGGCGCCGAGGCTCAAAGACTGAGAGGCAAATTGATCTTCCGAATGCATGCTTAGCATGAGCACCGGCATGTCCGGCTTGCGGCGCAGAATCTCTTCTAATACTTCCAAACCGTTCCGGCCCGGTAGTGAAATATCCAAGAACACGAGATCATAACTTTCCCGCCACACGCAATCCAAAATTTCCTGGGCCTGTCCGGCTTCGTCCACGTGCCAGTCGGCACCGGTGGATTGCAGCAATTGCTTGAGGCCGTGCCGAAACAGGGGATGATCATCGGCGATGAGTACCTTGGTCATTTGACCCCTCCAGTCTTTTCAATGGCAAATTGGCGATAATCGTCGTTCCTTTGGCGCCGATACGACTTACTTCCGCGCTTAAACGCGCGAAGCGCGCGATTACTACTTTCTCCAACAGCTCTACGAAGCCGTCTAACAAAATAGTTTGCGAAATAAAGTATAAAATTGCCAGCAATCCAGCGAGCGTCAAGCTGGTGAGCAGCAAAGTTTTCGCACGAATGCCCATTCGTCTTCAGAACCTGACCTGGAACAGTAAACCAGCGATTTCTTGAGCCCTTTTAACTTAGAGCCTATCCGGAAACCTCATTCTGTCATGCAGAAGGCATCTTGGTAGATTCGGCACCTAGGCCTGAACTCGGCACTGTGCCCGAGTCAACCAAGATCCCTGCGGGATGACATTTCAGGGTTTTCGGACAGGCTCTTAGCTTTGCCAGATGATCGCAGATTCTTAGCATTTAAATAAAAAGCACAACACAAAGAAACAAAGGGCACGAAGCGCCACAAAGATAGCAATTCAGAATTTCTTCTGAAGGATGAAAACAATTCAAATCGAGCGTTTATCTGGCTCTTCTTCGTGCAGCTTTGTGTTCTTCGTGTCCTTTGTGTTTTTCTTTTGCCTGAGGTGTGATCTTAAATGTGACATGCCCAAGTTAAGTCAACCACGGAAAACTGCACGTTAGGCTTTCCAAGGAATCGTACAAACGATCGTCGTCCCTTGATTGTTACTACCGGTGATCGCGATCGTCCCCTCGATCCGGCGTATGCGTTCCCGCATACCAATCAGGCCAAAGGATTGGGAATCGGCCATTTCTTCCTGTGTGATGCCCTTGCCGTTATCCTGTATGCGCAGGATCAGATGATCCTCCATTCTTTCCAGATCCACTCGGACTTGCGTAGCTCCGGCGTGGCGGACGATATTGGTTAATGCTTCTTGCAACACGCGAAAAAGCGCACTGGCAGTATGAATCGCCAAGCGCAGATCGTGAATATTCTTCATCGCAAGCTCGCAAGAAATTCCGGTCTTTCCCCGGAATTCCTCGATCTGCCAACTGACGGCCTGGGGAAACGTCAGATGATCCAGCACGCTCGGCCGCAATTCCTGCGAGATTTTTTTGACGCGCTGCAGGGTCAGGTGAATCAGCTCCGACATGGATTTTGTCAATGCCAACAGGCTTTTTTGGTCCTTGGGCAACTGGTTTTCCAGTGTGCCAAGGTTCAAGTTCAAGGTCGACAAAACCTGCCCTAGCTCGTCGTGAATTTCCCGGGAAATGTGGATTCGTTCCTCCTCCCGCAAGCGTTCGAGATGCGCCGACAAATTCCGCAGCTCTTCCTGCGAATGTTTGAGCTCGCGCTCGGCATGGGCGCGTTCCTGAATCTCCTGTCGCAGTTTTTCATTGCTGCTTTTTAACGCGCTGGAACGCTCTTCCAGATCGTGGTGATATTGCGCGAGCGCTTCCGCCGCCTTTCTCTGCGCGGTGATATTTTCACACACGATGAGCACCACGACGTAACCTTGATGGTCTTGTACTGCGCAGCCATGCTCTCTTACCCATAGCAACTCGCCATTTCTATGCACCTTGCGGAATTCCCAGTGGTAGACTTGGTTGGGATGCTGCACGCACGTCGTCACCTGCGCTATGACCGCCGGCCGGTCTTCTGCATAAAAAATCTCCAACACCGAGCTTCCGACCAGCTCTCCGACCGTGTATCCGAGCTGTTCCGCGCCAAACCGGTTGACGGAAAGAACCTTTCCTTGCAAATTGACGGTGAAATACATCGAGGGATTGTCCTCGTACAAGGTCCGATACCGCTCTTCGCTGCTCCGCAATTCCTCTTCCCGATGCTGGCGCTCAACAACTTCTCTTTCATATTTGACATTGGCTTTTTCCAGGTCCGCCCGCTGCAAGGTAACAGTCGCGAAAACGCGCGTATAACGATACGACAACAGAGCCGCATGCGAAAAGATGAAAATGAAGACGCCGGCAGGCACAAAATGGCTCGTTTGGATCACACCGTTAGCGTCCAACACATCGTTGACAACGGTCGCCGATAAAAACAAGAACCCAGCCAGAATAAAAGCGCTCTCCTTCTGTTTACCTACGGTACCCCGAACGAGGATGGCCAAGCCGTATAGTAAAGCCAATAACATGAAGAGTTGAAAGGCGTAAAGAGTATGCGTAAAGATTCTTGCCGGTGTCAGACAGACTGGAGCAGCAAAAGGAAACCCGACACCGGCAATAATGGAAATGGCGAGCTTATGAAAATTGTGCGGTGCCAGGCGATGTAAAAACAGGGCAAAGACTGGAACAGCCAGATACATGGATAAATATTCGACTTTGACAAACGCCTCCCAGTTCATGTCGGGGAAGGTGTCGAGCAGAACCTTTTCCACCGTGGTGAGAATTCGAATCGCGACGAGCAGGCAAAAAAGGCTGAATAGCAGTAATGAAGTATCGCTTTTGCGAATACGAAAAAGCACAAGATGATACAGCCCCATAATCAGAATGCTGCCGAACAGAATCAAGTCGAGATCCAGCCTTCTTGCCCTGATCTTGACGAGTTGCGTTTTGTTGCCCAGGCGAATAGGCTCCCATGCCCCGCCACGAGCATGATGGAAGTTTGATACTTGAAAAATGAGCTCGAGGCGGTTGGAAGGTGGCATAGGTTCGGTTATTTGCGGAGAATATCGAGGTGAACTGGTTGCAGCGGTCGCGCCCACCGCCCCGACGGATAAGATCTTTTTACCGTAGGCAAACACGGTGTAAGCACTGCTCATGTCCAAAAACTTGAAAGCCAGCTTGCCGGAAAGAGTATCGCTCAAAAGCACTGTCAACCGGTAAGTCGCATAACCGATACCGGGCAACCTTTCGCCAAGCAGTTTCTGTCCCTTCCAAGAGGCGGGCACATGGATGAAGCCGCTTCTTTCCGGTGGTGAGGTATGGGAAAAGTCTTCTGGGGCCAAAAGCTGTTTCCAATAAAATTCATACTCCCCCGAAAGGTCAGCCGGACCGTCCTTTGCAAAGTCCCAATCGGTCAGGTCCAGAACTCCATTGACGGCCCGGGGCGGGTTTTTGTGTTGAACAATTGGGTTGCAGGCGCCAAATATGAGCAGGTTGGCCATCAGCAGCCCAAACTTCATGGCAGGTGATCTCACTTGATCTTAAGTTAAGGATGTTGTTATAGCGACTTCTTTATGCTTGCAACAAAAAGAACCGCAGTGCAAGAGAAAAACCATGCATGGCTCCTAGGTTTGAGCCGCCCGCTCGGCGGTTTCAGGCGCATGAACGATGCAAATAGAAACCACTATTTTACAGGCCTTTTCGTTGCGGTTCTCTTTGCGTTGCAAAATTTGGTTGTACATTGAACGGTGGGAAGATAATACCGGCAGGATGAGAATGCAAATCCGGAAAGCTGCAAATCAAGGCGTGCCAGGCCAGGCGGGCGGAATTCAACAATCGTTACGCATGACGCAAACATTGAGGTATAAATAAGGTGACTATTCAGCTCAAAAAAAGAAGAGTAAACGGATGAAGCGGATTGAACGGATAGTGATTCTGTAAAACAAGTTTTAGAAATCCGCTTTATCCGTTCAATCCGCTTACAAGAAACAGGAGCTGAATAGTTACTAAATAAGAAACAAGACTTGATCCAAATTCATTTTTCACTGCCGTTTCAGCAGAACGACTTTTCGCATGCACTCCTCGCCTCGCGCCATCCAGCTCGACTTGCTTCGTGCGCTCGCTATCTTTCTCGTGCTCGGGCGGCACATGTATCCTCTTGCAGACAGCACGCCGCAGCCCATTTTATTCATGTGCCAGCTTTGGCGGAGTTCCGGTTGGATCGGCGTGGATCTTTTCTTCGTCGTCAGCGGCTTTCTGGTATCCGGACTGTTGCTTTTGCGATGCATGTGGGCAGCGGGCATGCCGTCTTACAGCCATCGACTCCATCTTTTTCCCACACATCTCCGTCTGGACTCCTTGTTCTTTGGTGTCTTACTTTCATACTACTATCACTTTCGTAAAAGCGTCTTCCTGAATTGGTTTGAACGGCACCGGCTTCTCCTAGCAGGCAGTGCTTTAGCCGCGCTTACCCCTGCCTTTATCTTGCCATTGGGAAAGAATGTTTTTATTCACACCCTCGGCCTGTCCCTTTTATATTTCGGCTTCGGCATCTTATTGCTCTTAACGCTGACCTCTCGCGCACCCGGATCGAGGGCTTTGCATCAAATGTCGGTTGCTCTGGCCTCCGTCGGAACACATTCGTATTCAATCTACCTGTGGCACCTGCCGGTTCAGGTCTGGGGTATGGATTTCGTCTTCAATGCGCTACCGCTTGGCAGAAGAACGCTGACCGCATTCGTCATCTATTTCTTTGGCAGCATTTTTATTGGCATCATCATGGCGATATTGATCGAGCTCCCGGTCTTGAAACTGCGCGATCGCTTATTTCCTTCGCGCAGTAAGCTCGTCGTCGATGCGTCCAGGTTCAAGCCGCTTTAACTAGACCCTGTCATGTTTAGAACCACACCTCAGCCCCCCAAAAAACACGAAAGACGCAGCGCGGCGTAGCTGCAACCAAAAGAAAAGCATAGCCACGGAATTACACGGAAGCGCACGGAATTATTGAATGCGAATAATGACAAATAGCTCATTCCATCCCGTGTATTTCTGTGTGATTCTGTGGCTAAAAACTCTGCTAAAAAAGCGAAGTTTTGCGGATCATGTGACCTGGTCAAGTTAATATGAGATCGAATGATTCCGTCCTGTTCTGATCATCTTATATCACAGCGCAAAAACGCCACGAACGCGCACGCAAAAGTTAAAATGGCGTAAATTCCCAGCAGACCGAAGTCGATAATAGCCGGCGCGAAAGCTTCGGAGAAAGTAATTTGCGGCGCGGTGAAGCGCGGCAAATCGGACACGTCAAGCGCGCCGCCGTCCCGGCCCATATTGATCTTCATGCCGGTGTCGCTGTTCCAACGGATTTGCACACCGTCAGTGCCTCCTCCGGCTTCGCGTTTCTTTTCCACGGCAGCATTGAAGTCGTCGCGATACTGTTGCATCGCATCTTCATAACGTGTCTTGAGTGTGACGTCCGTGCCGGCCAAATTCATTGCGGCAAGCTGATACGCCGAAGCCGGGGAAAGGCGCGACAGCGAGAACGCCAGTTTTTCCTGATTGATTTTGCGGTTGCGCAACTCTGCACGCAGCTTGAGCGCGTTTTGCTCGAGGTCTTTCTGTACGACTTTGCGGTTTTTGTCCTCTTCCTGCATCCACTCCCATTCATGGTCATTTTGATAGGCTTCACGTTCGCCGGCGGTCATGCCTGCCATGGCCGCCGTGCGTTTTTGCCATCGTTCCTGCAATTGCTGCGTCAGCTTCTGCCACTGATCGCGCTCATAACCGTCTTGTTGCGCTTCGATTTCGGCGACTGAAGGCACGCGCACAATTTGTCCGGCGGCCATCACCGCCGCGCGCGGCACGATCAACACCCATAGCACCCAAACGATCAAGGAAATCAAAAATGAAATGGACGAACGTTTGGTGAGTGTGGAGCTCAACAGCCCCAACGCAACGAAGCAGGTAAAAAACAGAAAAGAAACACCCAACATCGCTCCCAGCCTGGCCCATTGCGTGGCGGTCATGGGAACCTGAAAGAACATCACCAGCAAGAGGCCGAGCAGGACCGGAATCAACAGCGGCGCTACCAGGCCCAGCCATGCGCCGAGAAATTTGCCCAACAGATACTGCGGACGCGGGAGGGGATTGGCAAACGTGAGCTGCAAGGTGCCGTTCTCACGCTCGCCGTTAATGGCATCGTAGGTGAACAGTATCGCAAACAGCGAGAGCACGACGGTAAAGATGAACGTCAAATCAATGAAACGAAATACCGCAAAAATGGGGTCGTCGGCATAGAGGCTGCTTCTCAACCTGATGTTTTGAAAACTGCTGATGAGCGCAAACCGGCCCACGTCATTGGTCACGCCTGAGACGAAAATCTGCATGGGATCGAGCTGGCGATAAGCGCTGGCGCTCAAGCCGAACCAATTCGACGCTTCGCGTAGTTGCTGTTCAGCGAGCTGGGTCGCGGTTTCGTATTGCCACGTCGCCGTGCGGTATTCCTGAATGCCGACAAACACGCTCAAGACGATCAGCAACGAGCAGGTCGCGAAGGTCACGGTGAATTTGGGACTGAGCAAAATGGCTTTCAGTTCTTTTTCGATAACGGTACGCAACATTGGGATTGCTCCAGAAGAGTTTTTACACGTTACACGTTACACGTGTAACGTGTAACGTGTAAGTAAAACCTGAACGGTTGATGGTCTCCTCTCACCTCAAATCATATCTCTGAAACGCCACAAAGGCCCCGGCAAAGAAAAGCAGATTGAAGGCTGCCAACAAGCCCAAATCGAATAACGCTTCACCGATTGCTTTCTTTAGTGACTGATCGTGATAGACGAACTCCGGCAACTCATGCGGATCGATGGGTTTCTTTTCCTGCTCCTCGCCGGTCGTGACGCGCATCATGATGAATCCACCGCCGAGATTCATGCCGGTCTTCTCTTTCATGAAGCTGGCATAGGATTGCTGGTAGGCATGCGCTTCATTGACAAACTGTTCTTTGAGATGAATACCCGTGCCCGCCAGGGCCGTGGTCGCCAGGGAAAGGGCCGCGCTCGGCGACAAGCGCGCCAGGCCGAAGGCGAAGCGTTCTTGCACGAGCTGGTGATTGCGCCGTTCTTCATTCAAACGCGAGCTGAGCTCCCGCATCTTTTGGTCGCGCGCCTCGGCGTTTTTTTGCATGAATTCGTTGAATTCTTTCATCATGTCCTGCGGATTTTCGCTGGAGGTGGGCTTGAATTCCGTCAGGCGCTTGTGATCTTCCGCCCAGAGCTGTGCGCGTAAGCGGTTCTTCTGTGCCGCGATTTGATCGATCGAAGGCACGTGCACCGCGCGCCCGGCGAGCAAGACCGAGGCGCGTGGCACGATGAGCACGGCAAAAATCCATGCCACCAGCAAGATCAGAAAAGAATGGGAGGACCGATGCGTGAGCGTGGAAACCAAAACGGCCAGCGTCAGAAAAATGCCGAAATAGAATAGGCCGGCGAGGAGGACGAGAGCCAATTTGATCCAAACCTCGCCGTTCAGCGGCGCACCCAAAACCGGCAACAGGACGCAGCCGGCGAGAAGAGGAATCAGCAACGGCACCCCCAGCGCCAGAAACGATCCGCAAATCTTGCCGAGAATGAATGTGCTGCGGGGAACATGATTGGCAAAAGACAGGCGCAGCGTGCCGCGTTCTTTTTCGCCGTTGATGGCATCGTAGGCGAACAGTATCGCAAACAAAGAAAGGACGATTTGAAAAACGAAGTCCAAATCCAAAAACCGGAACATGGCGAAAATCGGGTCTTCGTTGAACCGGCTTTCCTGCGGCACGAGCTCGCCGCGGCCCGCAACTTCGATGGTACGGCCGACGTCATTGGCAATGCCGGACACCAGAACCGCGAGCGGCAGCGGCGGCAGGAAAATGCGATGATTGCGCACCATCAGCCAGTCGGTCTGGCCTTCCATCTGGCGCAGGTTTTCTTTTCTTGCCGCTTCGTATTGCTCCCGGCTGACTTGATAGTTCCTTGCACCCACATAAAACGCCAATAGAATGAGCGCGGAAGTAACGCCGAAAGTCACGGCAAATTTTGTCGAGCCGATGATTTCGCGCAGCTCTTTTTCGATGATTAATCTCAGCATGTTGTCCGCACGGTTGTAGGTGTGAGGAACATTGGATTGCTGGATTGCTGGATTAGTGGATTGATGAACAAGTGAGGTTTTGCTGTCACTCCATTAATCCATCAATCCACCAATCCACCAATCAAGAAATCCTCTTCTTCAGTTGGCCTGCCCGCCAATGTAATGCATATATAATTTCTCGAGATTCTCCCCGGCGAGCTCGGCGCGCGTGCGTTGCATGACCAACCGGCCCTGATCCATGATGCCGACGGTGTCGGCCAATTCTTTTGCGCGAAAGATGTCGTGCGTCGACATGAGAATAGCTTTGCCTTCCTGGCGCAATTCTTCCAACAATCGGATGAATTCGAATGCCGCCTGGGGATCGAGTCCGGAAGTCGGCTCATCGAGCAGGATTGCAGGCGCGTCTTTGAGCATGGCGATGGCGATGCCGCATTTTTGGCGCATGCCTTTGGAGAATCCTTTCAACCGTTTGTGGTGGGACTCTTCTTGCAAACCCACGCGCAGTAGAGCCTGGCGATAATCTTCTTTGGTGTATTGCGTTTTCCCGCCAAGCCGCGCGAAGTAATCCAGATTCTGTAAGGCCGTGAATTGGAGGTACAGCATGACGTTCTCGGAAACGTAAGCGACGCGCTGCTTGGCTTGCAAGGGCTCGCGATGCGTCACGACGCCGTCAATTCGGGCCTCACCTTCGGTCGGATCAATGAAGTTGAGAAACAAATTGATGGCCGTCGTTTTACCCGCGCCGTTCGCTCCCAGCATAGCGTAAATCTGCCCCGGATGAACGCCGAACGAAACATGATCCAAGCCCAAGATGCCGTCTTCGTAGCGTTTAGTGAGGTTGATGGCCTCGAGCATCGCGGTGTCGTTAGAAACTTGTTGTGTCATGATTGTTTCCTTAGACGAATTGGAGTAATGGATTGAGGGATCGGTGGATTGGTGGATTGGTGGATTGATGGAAGGCAATGGTCTAACACTCCATTACTCCAGTAATCCAATAATCCACCACTCTAATAATCCGACAATCTAATCTGCGCTCACCTGCGCGACAACTTCACCCCAAACACGACGATTCCCAACATCAGCCCTACAACCAGCATCGTAATCAACGTAATCCCCAGGAGATTAGCTTCGGATTGAATCTCGATGGTGAACGATTTGTCCTCGGCGACGACGGGTTGATTGTCAGAGAGCGCGGTGGTACGCACGCGAATTTCATACCGGCCGGCGGCGAGCTCCTTCGGCGGCTTCGCCGTAATCAGCACGCGCTTTTCTTCGGCAATATTCAAGGCGGCAACGAGCGCGGGCTCGATGTTCTTTTCCCAATTCATAGGCGGATCGACTTGCACCAGAACGTTGTCCAGCCGGCGTGTGCCTTCGTTGATTACGTCGATATTGAATGAAACGGGGCGATCGGCTTTGCCGGTAAAAAAAAGCTGAGGTGCGCGCACGAGCAGCTTGCCCTTGCCGGCGGGCACCAATTCCAGCCGAATGGAAC
The DNA here is from genome assembly GCA_050732395.1 of bacterium. Taxonomy (GTDB): domain Bacteria; phylum Zhuqueibacterota; class Zhuqueibacteria; order Zhuqueibacterales; family Zhuqueibacteraceae; genus JBIOXB01. The sequence continues at coordinate 12,866 of JBOHQX010000031.1, read as the reverse complement.
CGGCGTTTAATCTTTCGATATCTTCCGGCGTCCAGATTTTGGTGGGCGCATTCTCGAAATCTTTCAACTGCTCCTGCGGGATCACCAGCACGTAAAATGGAATGGGTTGGTCCATGATCACTTGCGCGCTCGGCCGATCGGGCAGGAAGACTTGCAGCGCGGCGCGCCGCGTATTGGCGCTCTCGGTAAATTTGAACTGGCTCAAACGCGCCTGGCTGGCAGGATCGGTGAAATAACGCGTGATCTGCTGAGGCAGATTCACCACTTCGAGCTTGAACGTATTGTTCACGCCGCTGAACAGCTCCAGGCTCAACGTGAACGTTGCCGCGCCGCCCAATTCCGCTTCTTGAGAAAACTGTTCTGACTGTAAAATGACTTTGTTGGCGCGGCTGTCCTTTTGAAGATAGATTTTCGGCGCGCGCTGCGTGCCGCTGCCGTAGGTGATACTCACGGTCACGGCGTCCAAATCCTGCAACAGCTCGAACTCCAATTCCACCGGCCTGCTGAATTCCAGCACCTCGATTTTGCGCTCGTAGGGATTGCTGATGATGGTGTTCTGATCGTTCATCAGCGAGACGTAAACGTCATTGATGACGTCCGGCTGCAAGGAACGAAACAGCTCGTCATCCAAATTCACCAGCTTGCGAAACTCTGCCGAGCCGCCGGACGTATTCGCCAACTGTACGCGCACCCGCTTACGGCCGTCTTTGGTTTGAGATTTCACCGCGCGATTGACCGAGACATATTGCTTTTCAAACAGCACCGCGAGCAACGATTGCTGGTAATTGACCTCGGCATCCGCGAAGCGGTTGCGCGCGTTGTTCAATTCGACCTGTGCAATCAAGCCTTTTTCAAACAAGCTTTTTTGCCGCTCGTATTCCGCCCGTGCCACTTCGTAGGCCTCTTTTGCGCGTTTGAGGCCGAGCAGGCGGTATTGGTCGTCCCGTTGATTGTAATTCACCTGCGCTGCTGTTTCTTGCGCTGGTGCAGCCAGCCACGTCAAAGAGAGAAGCAGGCTAAACTTGAGAATGAATGCACGCATGACTCTTATCCGAACCAAAAGAAAAGCGCACGCAGAGTCGCAAAGACGCAAAGAATCCGCAAAGAAGTTTCTTGGTAACTAGTCAGCGAGGCTTCGCCTCAAACCCACGAGAAGAATCGCCCACGGAATTGGAACCCATGGAAGAATTTTTTGATTCCACAAGGCATGACAATTTCGTGGGAGTTCGATTTCCGTCGGAGCAAAACTTGCTCTGTTTGTAAAGGATTTTGATTCCAAAATTTTTAGCTTCCGACTCCGGTTGACAGAATTAGTACGGTAAGTAACATTATAATGTCATCCTGGAAGGATCTTTTTGATATTAAGCACGGTGCTTGTGCTGAAAAAGATGCCTCCTGCATGACATGTTACTTGGAAGCGAAGCTTCGCCTCAAACCGGCAAGTAAAAGTTGGAGACAAAACCGATCTCGAGTCTATTCCGTCCGCGTTCTGATCATCATCCGGCCTTGCGCTTCCGGCTTTTGGAAAGAAGCAGTCATGGTTTTCTCCTTGCGCAAATATTGCAATTCTACTTTTGCGCCTACGGCGATCTTTTCGAAAACTTCATTGAATTGCTGTACGTTGGCGATCTTCTGCCGGTTAAGCGTTTGCAGCACGTCGCCCTCCTCCAATTTGAGCCCTTCCGGGCCCGGGGCTGGAGCCGGCAGTCTATCGAGAACCCTGACCTGGCGGTCGACATTACCAACGACGACGCCGAGCGCCATTACCGGGGTGATCCCGGAAGCATTGGGATCGAACGTCTTCACCACCCGCTGGGTCTCGCCACCAGACACATGTTCCGTGGTCATCCGGCCGTCCGGCCCAACCATGACCCTTCGCCTTTCCGGTACTGGCAAACTCTTCGGGTCGGCTTTGGTCAAGGAAGCAATCAAGCGATCCTCTTTGCGTTGTACGCCGATTTGAATGGTGTCTCCGATCGCCAGCGAAGAATAGCTTTGTTCGAGATCCTTTATGCTTTTGATCCGCTTGCCGTTGAAAAAAAGAACGAGATCGCCTTCCTGCAAGTCTACTTCGCGATAGGCTTGGGCTCGCCTGTCTTTGGACAGGACTCCTGATATTTTGACCTGGTCTTTTTCCTGCTCGACAATCCCACCAATTTCAGGCAGCTCGAATATTTCTCCGGCTTGTAGAAGCTTCATTTGTTGCGCGAAAGCCGGGAAGGACAATGCCATGAGCAAGAACACGGCTGGCAAAGCTTTGCTGCAAGCCTGCATTTTCGGGTTCCCTTTCATAAGAATTTCAACCTTTCGATCACCGCATCCGTGTGCGGTCATCGCGCCGTTCAAGGACAATTCCAGAAGTTGGTGATCGATCTTTTGGATAGATGTTGAGCGATCGGTTGTTGCATTTTTCAAGACGGCACAAGATAACGAAAGGATTCAGCGCACCTCAGCCAAATAATGTTAGCAAGTGTTAAAAAGTGTTAAGAGGTGGATTTTGAGGAAGTCCCTTGCGTATATTTCAGCCATGGCAGGCAAACAGAAAACGATGACGGCGATCATATTGCTCATCACTGTCGCGCTGGCAGGGATGGTCTGGATGCAAATCATTCTGCTCAAAAAGGCTTTCGCATTGGCGGAACAAGCCTTTACCCAGAATGTTAACACGGCGCTCAGCAGCATGGTCGGCAAGCTCGAAGATCGCGAAACGGTATCACGTGTCTTCAGTGCGATGGTGAAACCGATGCCGTTTCAACGTGTTCTGGCGGTGCAAGCACACGTCGATGAAGATAGCCTGGACCTCGCCGGCGGCGGAGGAGCCTGGCAACGTCCCTTGGCGGCGCCGCCCGTGCATTTCGATCCGAAGACGAGAGATTTTTCTTTCACGCTCAGCGCGCCCAAGCGCGTGCGCTTGCGCATTCTGGACAGCCTGGGCCGCCCCCTGCAGGCCATCATCGATGAAATGAAACCGCCGGGCGATTACCACGTCCAGTTGGATAGCACGCACGCACCAGGCGGTGACTTTATTTACAATTTTAACCTCGGCACCGACAGCTCGACGTACGACGTCGTCTTTATGGGGGCTTCCCAGCATGGAGATCATGCCCGCTGGTTTTCCAATGAAGGGCGGGAAAAAATCATTCACCAGGTGCTGGACGAGCTCACGATGATCAAGCGTAAACCGATTGAATCGAGAATTCAGGCCGTGGTGTTGGATTCCATCGTGCAAATGGTTTTGCAGGCACAAGGCTTGAGGCTGGCTCACGGCTACGGCGTTATGGACTATTCCGGGCCGAGGGATTCGCTGAAATTTGCCACGCCCGCGGTCCATACAGCGGAATTGCAAGCCACGCCTTTTCGCGCCAGATTGTTTCCCACCGACCCTCTGTATCAACGCAGCGAGCTGGTGCTCTATTTTCCTGATCAGGACCTTTTCTTGCTGAAAAAGAACGGCGGGCTGCTGGCCTCGGTTTTCGTCTTGCTGTCGATCATCGTGTTTTGCTTCGTGTACACGCTGCGCACGCTGTTCATGCAAAAGCAATTCGCCCGCGCGCTCATGCAATTCATCAACAATATGACACATGAGTTTAAAACGCCGATTTCGACGATCGCGCTGGCGAGTGACGCCTTCAAGAACCCCCAGGTTTCGCATGATCCTGAAAAGATCCAGCGCTACAGCGGCATTATTCTGGACGAGTCGCAACGCATGCGCAGCCAGGTGGAAAAAATTCTGCAAATGGCGGTTTTGGAAGAAGGCGACTACGAGCTCAATCTGAGCACGATCGACGTTCATCAACTGCTTTCCGAAGCCTTGCACAATTTCACGCTTCAGGTCGAAAAACGCAAAGGCGAGATTGTGCGGCAATTCCATGCCACGAGAACGACGATAGAAGCGGATGCCGTGCATTTCGCGAACATCATTCACAACCTGCTCGATAATGCCAACAAGTACACGCCCGCCACTCCGCGCATCGTTGTCAGTACGGAAAACGATGCCGGCGGCGTGCACTTCAAAATTGCGGACAACGGCGTCGGCTTGCGTCCTGAAGAAAAGAAATTGGTGTTCGACAAATACTATCGCGTGCCCACCGGCAACGTGCACGACGTGAAGGGCTTTGGATTGGGATTGAGTTACGTGAAGCTGATGGTTGAAGCGCACGGCGGAGCCGTCGAGGTGGAAAGCGAATTCCGGAGAGGAAGCGCGTTTCATGTTTTCATGCCGTATGTTTGCAGTCCTCCGAACATGCGAAAGCGCGGAGCGGAAGGAAATGGCAAACAGCACAAAGAAAAAAGCAAATAGCAAAAAGAATGATATCGTCCCGTATTTTGCTTATTGAGGATGATCCCAATCTGGGATTCATCCTGCAGGAGAATCTGGAGCTGCACGGTTACCGTGTCGAGCGTTGTGGCGACGGGGAGGCCGGTTTGCAGGTCTTCTTAAAAAACACATTCGATTTGTGCTTGATTGACGTCATGTTGCCGAGGAAGGATGGCTTTGCCCTTGCCCGTGAAATCCGCAAAATCACACGCGCCATGCCCATCATTTTTCTCACCGCCAAAGCGCTGAAGGAAGATCGTATCGAGGGCTTCAAAATCGGCGGGGATGATTACCTTACCAAGCCTTTCAGCATGGAAGAGCTGGTGCTGCGTATTCAAGCCGTGCTGCGCCGGAGCAACGCGTCGTCGTCGGAAAAACAGGACAGGATTGTTTTTCAGATCGGGCGCTATGCTTTCGATATTGACCGTCAAACCCTGCAATTCGGCGCACATACACAAAGGCTCACGGCCAAAGAAGCCGAGCTGCTGCGGCTGCTGTGTCTGCATCAAAATGAGATTTTGGAGCGGGAAACGGCCTTGCGGTCGATTTGGAGGGCGGACAACTATTTCAATGCGCGCAGCATGGATGTGTTTGTCTCAAAGTTGCGCAAATATCTCAAGGAGGATGAACGCATCGAAATTCGAAATATCCATGGGCGAGGGTTCAAGTTGATGGTCAAGTCTGGCCATGGAGGATAACACCGGCCGATGCGGCGTTGTGAGCTTGACGGATTGTGCAGGAGAGCAAACAAAAAAAGCCGGTGCGTTCGGTTTGTCAACCGAACCTGACACCGGCTCGCAATTCTTTCGCCAGAAATCTTATTGTGCACTCAGGCTTACGATTCTGATTTGGTCGCGTGCACGTCTTTGGAATTGCTGTTTGCGGGGTTGGAGATCAACTCTTTGAGACCATCCGTCATGGACTTTACGTCACCCATGGTGGCTTCAAGCGCGGCCTTGTTTTCCAGCATTATTCTTTCGTAAATCTCGCCGCGATACACGCTGACTTCTGCCGGAGCTTCAATGCCCACGCGAATTTGTTTGCCATGGATGTCAACTATTTTGATGACAATGTCATCGCCAATAACGATGGTCTCACCCAACCTCCTTGTCAAGACCAGCATGTCGTCTCCTTCATCATGTCTGGGCGTCTAGGTATGATTATAAATGCGGTGCTTGGTCGAATACCGGTCATCAAGGAGCACCAACTGTTTGCCAATTTTCTTCGTTTCATTCACGAGAATCGGGCCACTCAGATTGGCCGTGGCCAGATGGGGGTCTTGATTCACGGTAACAATAGAGTACATGTCCAAGCTTTGCGGATTCTCGGCCAATAATTCGTTCAGGTCGCGTTTGGTGATATTGGGCACGTAATCCGGGCAAAAGCGCATTGGCTCCGCCAGCACGAATCCGACATCTGGTGCTTCGGTACTGACCATCCAGACGAATGGCAGAAATTCACCCTCCTTGATGAAAAGATAATTCTTGAACTTCAAGAAACCCAACAATCCTTGCGGAAAGAAGACCACATCTTCCGGCGAGTACGCAACTCGCCCAAGGTGACGATGCTGGATCTCCATACGCCTCCTCTTTTCCTCTCCTCCGTTCACAACTTTGCTCATCCACATTATTCTGCTTGCTCAGAAGAAAATGGCAAAATCGGAATGAGCGCTTGCCAATTATGATGACACTGCCTCTGCGCACCTCTGCACGTCTCCGGTTCGTGCAGCGCTGCTTACAGTTTCTCCTTTGCGGTTAATTGTTAGATGAATCGTTTATGCCAGAATGACTTAATGATGACAACAATTGAGGATTGTAAGCAAGGGAGGTTGATTGCGGTTGAAACTTTTGCTCTGCCGACATCCTCGTCCTAACATTATATGCGGCGTAGCTGCGTAAACGCCAAGTCTCTTAATCGCGAAATGAGTCTTTGTAAGTAGAAAACGATTTCAGGGCAGGAAAAAATATCAATTTTGGTGTCAATGCGCAAGCACTAATTTTCTAATTGTGTAAATTCTTTAACAAATTTTCAGCAGAATACTTGTGAATTGGATTCTTGTCCACCTGATTAATCATCAACATTGCGGAAATGTAGAATTTGCGCCGCCGTGGCCCGGCGAAGTGGTGGTGGCATTCTATCTGCGATTAGGCCATAAAGCCGCAAGAGTTAGAATAAATCTGAAAGTTTTTTTGACAGGATTAACAAGATTTGCAGGATAAGGATCGATCTTGTTCAGCTTGTAACTTGACAATGTTAAGTTGAAACCATCTAACCGCAAAGGTCGCCAAGGATGCGCAAAGTTCGCTTGGGTACATACCCCACGTTGCGTGCTTAGCGTCTTCTTTGCGCCCTTTGCGTGCGCTTCAGCCTCCCAAATATAAATACCTCCCCAACAAGTTCACGTACTCGCTCCATCTTTTCCCTTCACCCTGGTCTTTTGCAATGAGACGAAGGATGGCGTTCATTTTGGAATCAATCTCGTCGGCATAGTACAGCAGAAACCCCTCCGGCGTCATCGGCACAACGGGCGAGGCTTGCTCCAGCGTGCCCTGGTGGCTGAGAATCAAATGTTGCAGGCGCATCGCCAATTCGGCGGGAAATTCCGGAAACTGGCGGATTTTTTCGGCGACGAGCTGTGCGCCGAGAACGATATGCCCGAGCAGGCGGCCGGCATCGGTAAACTCGAACATCGGACCGTGCGTGTAGCTGTCGACTTTGCCAATATCGTGCAACAGAGCGGCAGCGATCAAGAGATCGCGGTCGACTTGCGGATAAATCTTCGCCAACCGATCGCAGATGGTGGCAATATTCAAGGTGTGCTCGAGCAAGCCTCCCAAATAGGCGTGATGCCATTTCTTACCGCCGGGGGTATCGCAAAACGCCTTGACGAATTCTTCGTCCGCGAAAATACGGCGCAGCAGTGAAAGCAGGTGCGGCTGCGCCAGACTGTCGATGAAGTGTTGATATTGCTCCCACAACATGCCGCGGTCCCTGGGTGTCGTGGGGATGAGCCTGGTCAAGTCCACTGCATCGTCTTCGCGGGCGAGACGAATCTTGTCGATTTTGAGTTGCTTTTGACCTTGATATTCTTCCAAAACGCCCGCGACTTTGATGATCTGACCGATCCCGGCGGTCGCACTGTCGAGATTGTCCCACATGACGGCGCTGACATGCGCGCTGGCGTCGCTCAACTCCATGAACCAGTAGGGCTCACCGTTCTTCTTCAGCTTGCGCTCCTTGCGTTGCAACACGGCGAAGGTCGTGACGTTCTCGCCCAGGAGCCAATCTTTGAGGGGTTTCATTGCGTTTCTCCGGTGGTGGTTTACGGCTTGAGCGTCAGCATCGAGGAGCTGGAGGCTGCCACCAGTTGTCGCGACATGGCCACGCGGCGATATTTCCCATTACGCCATAATTCCACTTGGTCTTTGTAGTGCGGGCTGAACGGCTGGCCGGATTGCCCGCCGGGAATCACGGCAAGCCGGTATTGCGGCGAGGCGAGATCAACAACCATACGCATCGACGGCCCGGCACTGACGTCGTAGGGCTGGGACAGCGAATACTCTGCCTTGCTCACCGAGCTCGCTGAACCGCCCAGCGCAAGCGGCCCGACGTTGAAAACAATATCCATTGGTGGCTGCTTGCCAAACGGATGTGCGAGCGTCAAGCGATGCAGTCGCCCCCATTGCCAGTCACCCATCAATTCACCAAAACGTTCCCACAGGTGGCTGAGGCAAGAGCGAAAGGCGCGGCGGGCGATTTGTGGGCCCGTTTCAATCGCTTCGGTCGCACGATCATCAAACCACGGTGAGAGCGGATGCTCGACGAAGTATTCCGAGGCCCGCAGAGCCAGCGCGCTCCATTGTGTATAGTTTTCAAACAGGGTATCGCCCATTTCATCTTTGAGTGTCGCCTGCAAAAACTCCAATTCCCACACGTTGAACAGCGCCGCACCCACGCTTTCTGCGCTTTCCTCGCCGTTCCACGCCTGCAGCAGCATCATGGCCTGCTTTTCCGGCAAGGTAAAAGCAGTGTCGGCGCTGGTGGAATCATTCTTAAGCAAGTGCAGCAAGCGCGGCAGAACATACAACGCATGCTTGGAAACAACGTCCGTTTGCATGGCCTTGACGTAGGTCGTGTCGATGGTGTTCGCCTCCAACAACATTTCCGTGATGCGTTCAATACGGCTGGCCGGCTCCCAGGCATTGGAAATATAGTACGGATACTTTTCATCGGTCATTTTGTTGTTCGCGGTGGCGATGAAATTCTGCGGCGGGTTGAAGGCATGAGGCATTTCTTCGAATGGAATCATGCCGACCCAATCGCCCGCTTTTTCCCAACCGCGATAAGGCAGATAGCCTTTGCCATCGCGGCGAATCGGCACGGCGCCACAGGCCCAATAGCCGATGTTGCCGGCCGTGTCGGCATAGACCACGTTCTGGCATGGCACTTTGAAATGCCGCATGGCTTCTTGAAATTCCGGCCACGAAGTTGCACGATTAAGAGCGAGAATGGCGTACGACTCCTCGCTGGGCTCGAAGCCGGCCCAGCGGATGCTCAGGCCCAGGGTATCATTTTGTGCGGCTTTCAATATGTCATTGACCAACGGGCCATGTGCGGTGAAACGAATTTCGAATGGCACCGGCTCCGCGTCTTTTACGAGTATTTGCTCGGAAAGAACCTCCATGGGCTGCCAGGCCTGGCCATCCCAATACTCCTTGGGATTGTCAGGATTCAAACGTTCCTGGTAAAAGTCTAGGTCATCGACCATGCCGTTGGTGAAACCCCAGGCGAGGGAGCGATTGTGGCCCAACACCACCCCGGGCGCACCGGCCAGCGTTTGCCCGGAAACTTCAAGGGAGCCCGCGGCCAAATGCATTTCGTACCAGACCGAAGGCAACGTCAAGGTGAGATGCGGGTCGTTGGCGAGAATGGGCTTGCCGCGCCTGGTGCGTTTGCCATGAACCACCCAGTTATTGCTGCCCTGCACGCCCGCGGGCATACCCAGCCGCTCGCGCGTGTCTTGTGCCAGAGCGATGAAATCTTCAAAGGCAGCGGACATATTCGTCGTGGGCCAGTCTGGAACGATTAAAGGAGAGTTTTCCAATACCGCCGGAAAAAGCTCCAATGCCATGGGGGCGCCAAATTTTTCCGCGACTTTGCCGAGCGCAGCCTCAAAAAACCAGGAATAGCTTAGGCGAAAAGCCATGAGGCGGCTGAAGCCAATACTGTCTTCGATTTCCCACGGTTGCGGTTTATAGCCCAGCATGCTGAATTCCACGGGCAAGCGGTCACGATACGAATTAAGGTAGGCATTCACGCCTTCGGCATAAGCCACCAATGCGGCGCGCGCTTGGGGGGAAAGAGTTTGTGCAATCCGCTTGGCGAGACGGTGAAAGCCCCACACCCGCAGGAATTTGTCTTGCGGCAAGGTTTCCGCTCCGAAGATTTCAGAGAGCGTGCCGCGCATGGCGCGCCGGGTGAAGTCCATTTGCCATAACCGATCTTGCGCGGCCACATATCCTGCCGCGCGCCACAGATCTTCTTCATTCTCGGCAAAAACGTGTGGCACGCCATAGTCGTCGCGGTAGACCGTTACGTTGCTGCGCAAATTCGCCAAATGAATTTCGCCTTTGGTTTGGGGGAGGGATCTTTTGACGAGGCGGAGACTGAAAAAAGAAAGTATGGCAAAGCCCACGATGGCGAAAACGACAATACCGAGGATGATTTTGATGAATTTCGGCATTTTCTCCTCACTGCAAAAATTGTCGAGTGAAAATTGTCAATCGACAATCAAAGAAACTACCGCCCATGTGCCAAATAACAGGGCGCGGTCGGTGATCCAAAGTAATGAAAAAAAAGAGCAGGCAGAATGGGTTTCTGGCTGCTCTTTTTCGGAAAAGTATAAAACTAATTCTTACGGGATCGGTGATTTTTGTCCTGGCTGTCAATGGCGCGCTTGCACTCGCGCTTCCGGCTTTCGGTTACTGTGGAAGCCTCAGGGGCAGGAGCAGCTTCGTATCCACTCGCGGAAGGCTTCACCACACTGCCGGCCGAGGGATTGTACTAAATTCGAATCGGTATTCAAAGTCAAATATTTTTCCTATCGCGCCCAACCAGCAAACTCATCTCCTGTGGGAGGAGTTCCGGGGCAAGTCGCGCCGGCAAAATTGCTCGACCGGTTTTATCCTACAAAATGAATTGGAAATAAGTCAACTTCACTTCGCGCGTATATTTGGCGCGTTCGGACAACGGGCTGGTGCGATTGTTGTCAAACAAGTTTTTGAGAAAGAACTCCAAATAAACGATATTGGCCACGGTGAAGCGTATGCCGGAATTAAACCAGCCTTTGCCGTCGCCGATCGTGCGGTCACTTTCCGGACTGTCGTTAAACGCCAGGTCATATTCAAACATGAGCTCGACGTCCTCGTTCACGTTCACGGTTGCCCCAAAAAAGAAGTTGATGTCTTCATCGCCGTCGCCTTTTTCCAGGCTGTAGTTCAGGCCGCCATGAAAATCGAATCGATTCAACAACGAGATCCAGTTGTAGCTTTTGCTGGCCACGGCATAGAAGCCGGGCGATTTGTTCTGGAAACGATTTGTGGAGTCCAGGTAGGCGCCGTAGCCCTGCGACTCGAAGCCCAGCGTCACCGCCGGCAGGCCCGCACTTTCACCGATCATTTGATAGCGTACGAGCACCCCCGGCTGGCTGTTCCAATTCGGTTCCTGATCTCCCAAGACATTGGTTCCCCCAAAACTCATGCCAAACATGAATCGGGGGGAGATGCCGACGTTCGTGGCCATCATCATGCCACTTTCTCCATAGAAGCGCACCTGCACGTCAAAACCGCCGCGCCGGAGCAAGCCTGCCGTGGGATAGTCAACCATATGGCGGGGGGGAACGTCAACACCTTGCGCCGAAGCCAAGACTGGCAACAAGAATAGTGCAAAAAACATCGACTTCGTTTTCATACGCGCATCTCTCTAAATTTGGTTCATATGGGCATCAGTCTTCGATGCCGGGAATTGGGGTGCAAAAGTCGAGCGGTGGAGATATGTCGAGAAGTGAACGTCTGACTGTATGGATCGCCATTCACCATATGAGCGAGAACGGGGAGTTTTGTTGAGAGCAAATCTGACATAAAATTCATGATCTAAATTCAATCAAATTTAAGTGATGCTGCGTTCAATGTCAAGTAAAGATTTAAGATATTGTGGCAGGATGTTTATCAGAACAATTGTACAAGTCGAAACTTTCATTATGCAATTGTTCAAATTCTGAAGTATATTTGTGCAAACTTCCATTATCGAGAATCTGACCGAACGAGGCGGAAAACATGAGCGAGCACAATCGGCAAGAGACGGCGAAGCTGGCGGACGGCGCGAAGTGGGTGATTCGGCAATTGTTGTTGGAAGTGGAATCCCGTGGCACGGAAATCGAGTTGTTCAACGCCGCGCCCAGGGGATATGTGGTTTTCTATCGCCTGCTCACGGGCAGCGAAGGCCTGGTCGCAGAATTCGCGGAGAAACTCGGCATTCAGAAAAATGGCGACCGGCTGGAGGTGCAACATGGCTGAGCGAAGAGGCTTGATTTCATGGATACTCCTGGCACTGGTAGTGATCGTAGCCTTCTTCGTCGGGCGAAGCATCCTGCAGTCCTTGCGCGATACCCGCGCGGAGCTGGAGCGCCAGAAGCAGAAAACCGCCGAGCTGGAAAAAAGAGATCAGCAAATGCGCGCATACGTCGACAGCTTGAATCAGGTGTTCGCACGGCTGCAAGAGGAAGAACGCAAACTGCTCGCGGAGCGTGAGGAGCTCGAGCGCCGTTTGAAAAACTTGCAGCGCGAATATCGCAACGTGCTCGCGCGCCTGGATTCGGTCTGGGAAGCGGGCGCCGTGATTGCCGAGGTTGAAGCGGCATATCCCCACTGGCGCGGGCAGATTCGCGAGGCCACCCGTGCCGACGGCGTACATGCGTTGATCGCGCCACGTTTTTTCGGCGCCGATGCCGCGGAAACCAAAATCAAGCTGGACAAATCAATGAAAGAAATGGCGGTGAAAGATAGTGTGATCACCAATCTCGATCAAACTTTGTCGGTCAAAAACGAACAGGTGCGCACGCTCGTGCTCAAAGCCGATACGCTGCAAAAAAACTACGATAATGTGTTCGCCGAATACAAAGTTTTGGACAAGAAGTATCAGGATTTGCTCAAGAGAAAGTGGTTTACCCTCAATTTCAGTCCGGGTAATATTCTCACCGGCGCAGCGGGATTTGCCGCGGGGTATGGGGTGGGGTATTTGCGATATAAAGACTAAATTGAGCAAGTAGACGAACGCGGATGGCAAAACTATTAGGGGCAAAACGATTACAAGCTTCCCTTGTGTTTAATCGTTTTGCTTTCAATATGTACTTCTCAGAAACTTAACTGCAAGTTGTTGATTTTTAATATCCGATCTTCCGGTCAGTTTCTTGTAGTACGAACCCCGATATTGGGGTGGGAAGCTTCCAAGTAACATGTCATGCAGGAGGCATCTTTTTCAGCACAAGCAC
>JBOHQX010000030.1:0-91042 GCA_050732395.1 bacterium | reverse complement strand
AATACGTCACCGAATTTACGAGGCAGAGCACTTAGGGGTCGCAAGCAAGGCAAAGCATGAAAACGAACCAGAAAAAATTAAGAATCCAAAGCAAGCGGTGCGGAATCTATTTGAACAATGCCACAAGAGATATACTTCGCAACATACGCTAATTTTGTTACCCCAGCTTCGAATTCAAGCGCTCTTGTGCTGTAGACACTTCAAAGAACTTTTATGATTGTGTTGAAAAGATCGTATATCCTGTGAGGCAATCTACGAACTGATCGGCACGGCCATTCGGAATTCGTTTGCTGTAAGGATAATCATCTAGAGGTCTCCCCATGATTCTGGAATCCATCCTCCAAGCCATCGGCAGAACGCCAATGGTAAGGCTGCACCGCATCGGTGCATTTCTGCAATGCCATCTCTATGCAAAATGTGAATACCTGAATCCCGGCGGTTCTTTGAAGGATCGCATCGGCAAGAGCATGGTGGAAGCGGCAGAGCGTGAAGGCCGTATCAAGCCGGGTGATACGTTGATCGAGCCCACGAGCGGGAATACCGGCATTGGTATTGCCTTGGCGGGCGCGGTGCGCGGTTATCGCGTGATCATTACCATGCCGGAAAAAATGAGCCGCGAGAAGCAGGTTGTGCTCGAAGCGTTGGGCGCGGAAATTATACGTACACCCACGGAGGCCGCCTACGATTCGCCCGAGAGCCATATCAGCGTCGCCCGGCGCCTGCAATCCGAATTGCCGAATGCGCACATTCTCGACCAATATTCCAATCCCAACAACCCGCGCGTGCATTTTGAAGAGACTGCGCAGGAGATTTTGGACGATCTCAACGGCAAGGTCGACATGGTGGTCATGGGCGCGGGCACGGGCGGGTCCATCACGGGCGTGGCCAAACGTATCAAGGAAGTGTGCCCGAATTGCCTCGTCGTTGGCGCCGATCCGGTCGGCTCGATTCTCGGGGGCGGCACGGATGTCGGCACGTATAAAGTGGAAGGCATTGGCTACGATTTTATTCCGGCCGTGCTCGATCGCAGCGTGGTGGATGAATGGGTGAAGACCACGGATCAAGCTTCGTTTTTGCTTGCACGGCGCTTGATTCGCGAGGAAGGTTTGCTGGTGGGCGGCTCCAGCGGCTCGGCGTTGTACGCGGCCCTGCAAAAAGCACCAAAGCTAAAGGCCGGCCAATGCTGCGTCGTGGTCTTGCCGGATGGCGTACGCAATTATATGACCAAATTTGTCGACGATAAATGGATGCGCGACAACGGATTCTTTGAAAGCGAGCCCATGAGGGGGCGGGTGAAAGATATTCTGGGCAAAGACGCCAGGCGGCCGCCGCTGGTATGTGCGGACGATACCCAAACCGTCGCACAGGTGGTGGATACCATGCGCGTGAAGGGCATCTCACAATTGCCGGTCACCTCGGGCGGCGTGCTCGTGGGCATTGTTTCCGAAGCGGATTTGATGGAATTCATCGGCTCAGGCGCCGGCCATGCGCATGCGTTGATCTCGAAATGCATGAATCGCCAGGTGGCAGTCGTGGGTTTGCAGACGCCGATTTCGACGCTGCAAGGCATGCTGCGGCAAAGCAACGCCGCGGTGGTGGTGGATGATCATCGCCGGCCGCTGGGCATCATGGCGCGCATCGATTTGCTGGATTATTTGGCACACAATGGCAAATCCTAAGAGGCTTTCCGAAAACCAGCGAAATGTCATCCCGTAAGGGATCCTGGTTAGGTTGGCCACAACACCGATTTCGGGAGTGGGTAGCGCTTTCCTTCACAGTCAAATCTGTGCGAAAAGGCAATGATTTTTAGCCTTTGGGGGTTGCGTCTTCGCCGTCAACAAATTGGTTGTGGCCGCAGGCCACGCTGTGTTAAACATTCTGAGAACCCGATATGACCGACACTCAAGAAATCAGCCGCCTTTTTATTGCCGAAGTACGCTTTCACCTTCTGCAGCAATACTTGCCCTGGCTACGCTCTTGTTTGAACAGGTTGTCCGACGATGATATCTGGTGGCGGCCGAATGACAAAAGCAACAGTGCCGGCAATTTGGTTTTGCATCTCTGCGGCAACGTACGGCAATGGATGATTCACGGCGTCGCTGGTCATACGGATGTACGCGATCGCAATGCGGAATTTGCCGAGCGCGGGCCGATCCCCAAGGCAGATTTGCTCGCCAAATTGGAGAACACGCTTGCGGAAGTCGATCGCGTTCTGCAGGCAATAACCGCCGCCGATTTGGCTCTGCCGCGTCGCATTCAGGGTTTTGATCAAACCGTGCTCAGCGCGGTTTTTCATGTGATCGAGCACTTCTCCTATCACACCGGCCAAATCATATATCTCACCAAAATGCGCACGGGCGAGGATTTGAAATTCTGGAATTTGTAACGAGCAATCTTCATGAATGCCTGACGCTTCGTTCTGTATTTCATCGTTCTGGCGGTATATTCTAGCGAAGCGAAAAATGCAGCGATGGTATCGCTGCAGCGACCTTGTACTTCACCGGCTCCTCTTCAAAGCTTGGGAAATCTGCGGCCGGGTAGCGCGCTATTTGTAAGCCATCGTCCGCTGCAAGCTAACAGACAATCCTGCCTGCTTTGATTCTGTTAGCCCTTCCTTGCAAAAGTCAAGTACAACGCTTCTTTCCCGCCCTTTTTGTTTTCCGCGTAGTCAACGGACTGATTACCCAGCTCTGAACAGTAAGAGGTCATTTTCCCGGCGCCCCGGAAAGATGAAACTTCGTAAGCCATTTGGAAGGGGAACTCTTATGAAATCAACGATCAAAAAGCGCGTTGGTCTTATCCGCTGCGCACTTGCTGTGGGACTGGGCTTCGCCACTTTTCTTGCGGGCTGTGTGCGGGAGAGAATTTTGGTTTACTGCCCTCCGGTCAGCGTTGCCAGCGATGATTATGAACGAGAATATCAACGTGCGTACGCCCTCTATCAGTGCAATAAGTTTTGGGAGGCCCTTCGCGCTTTTTCAGTGTTGCGCGACCGCAACCCCAAGCACACTTCCAACCATTGTACAAGGGTATTTCAAGTTTTATGATATACCGGGCTGAAAAAACATTTTTGCAATAATTTTGCGTATGCAGCCCCATTCTGCTTGATTTGTTTTCCGCAAAAGGGTGGCTTTGAGTTGGCCGGTGCCGGCACGTGCTGCTGCGCCTGCAAATTCCTTAATAACTTCTAGTTGGCAAAAATGTGACGCTCTCCCGCGAAAACGTCTTGGCGCAGGTATATTTCCCTGGCTGTCTGTAAATTCATTGAACTGATGTTGCCCGATGAAATAAACACCGTGCCGAGTTTTTGCATTCAATCATCTATACAAATTGTAGCAATATTGCCCCCAATTCTAAACTGCCTCAGGAGGTATTACCTTCATGTCTGTTAGCATTCCGCACGGCGGGAAATTAATTGATCGCATGCTGCGCGGCGAGGAACGCGAAGCGGCATTGCATCGTGCCCGCGATTTCAAGAAGATTGTCTTGTCTGAAACGGGAATCTCGGATCTAGAGATGATTGCCAACGGCGCCATGAGCCCGCTCAACGGCTTCATGTCCAAGGCCGATTATGAGAGTGTGGTGAAGAACATACGCCTCGCCAACGGGCTGGTTTGGTCGATTCCGATCACGCTGCCGGTTTCCAAGGAAACGGCATCCGGCTTGAAAAGCGGCGAGGAAGTGGCGTTGGTGGAAAACGGCGAAAACGGCCACGGTCAAATTCTCGGCGTCATGAAAATCGCCGACCGATTCGAGTATGACAAAACGCGCGAGGCTCTGGAAGTATATCGCACTTCGGAAGTGGCACATCCAGGCGTGGCGCGTGTGATGGCGCAAGGCGAAGCGTATCTTGCCGGCGAAGTGTGGATGATCAACCGGCCGTCGCAAAGCACTTTTGTCGACTATCGCCGCGATCCTGTGGAGACGCGCCGCCTGTTTCAGGAGCGCGGCTGGAACACGGTCGTGGGTTTTCAAACGCGCAATCCCGTGCATCGTGCTCATGAATATATTCAAAAGTGCGCGATGGAGATCGTGGATGGTTTGCTGCTGCACCCGCTGGTGGGCGAGACCAAGAAAGACGACATTCCCGCGGATCTGCGCATGGTGAGCTACGAAGTTTTAATTCGTGAATACTATCCCGCTGGCCGCGTGTTGCTGAGTGTTTTCCCGGCGGCCATGCGTTATGCCGGCCCGCGCGAAGCGATTTTCCACGCCTTGTGCCGCAAGAACTATGGCTGCACGCATTTCATCGTTGGCCGCGATCACGCCGGGGTGGGCAGCTATTACGGCACCTATGACGCCCAAAAGCTGATCTCCAACTTCTCGTTTGAAGATCTGGGGATCGCACCCTTGAAGTATGAAAATTCTTTTTACTGCAAGAAGTGCGGCGCGATCGTGACCAGCAAGACCTGCCCGCACGACAGCTCGCAGCATATTATACTTTCGGGCACGCAGGTGCGCGGGATGCTCGCGCGCGGCGAAGCGTTGCCTCCGGAATTTACGCGTGCGGAAGTTGCCAAAGTTTTGATCGAGGGCTTGCGCCAGGCGGCGTGAGTTCGGTATTCAGTAATCAGTGTTCAGTAGGCGGGATACTGATTACTGAAACATTGAAGCTGGAGAATTCTTTTGCGTGGCTCTACGCGTGGGAAATGTATTGGCAGTACAACGACCGGTAGAGCACAACGTGGCCCACGCGCAGGGGGACGGCGAAGCATCCACTCCGTGACCGCATTTCGCGAGAAATCTTTACAAACTCGACGCCATGCCGTGATCAGCGCGGCATGGTTTTGCATGTACATTCAAGATGACGCTTGTGATCGGCGGGCATGTTTCCTGCCCGGCGCAAGTATGAAAAGTTGTTACACTCAATCAATTGTAGGAGTTCAGCAATGAGAACAGGTTTCAAGCTCGCTGTGGCACTTTCCGGCGCTTTGATGATGACAGCGGGCTCGGTTCTTGCCCAAACGCAAGAGCAGTCCATCGATCCGTTCACGGCGATCAAGCCGGGGCAATGGGTGAAGATCAAAGGCGTGATCCAACAGGATACCGCGTTGGCCGCAACCGAAGTCAAGATTCTCACGGGTGCGATGAAGGAAGATGATTGGGAGATCGCAGCGCCCCTGCGTGGCATTGTGGATCAATCCAACAAACAATTGGAAATGTTTGGCATGGAGGTCAGCATGCAGAGTAACGCCACTTATGAGAGCGACGACAAATCGCTGAAGGGCTTCGACGGCCTCAAGCCGGGGATGCAACTCGAGATCGAAGGCACGTATGCAACGGGCGCCTTCAAGGGCAGAGAAGTGCAACTGGAAACCGTGGCGTCAGCGCAGGAAGTCGGTAAGCTGATGGGAAAGGTGGAAGCCGTCGACGCCGCTGCCAGAACGATTACGCTGATGGGTATTCCCTGCCTGATCTCCGAGGGGACCAAGGTAAGATCGAGTGCAAAATGAGCTGAAACGTAGTGAGCGCAGAGGCAGGCGCACCCGGGACTTTGCCGCTCGCAGCATCGTTTAACCCAACGCCGGAGGAGATTAGAAAATGACTCCTCCGGCATTCGGGTTGCCGTAGAGACCTCCCATTTTCCGCATTTCAATACCAGCGCCACTACATAAATCTACCTCGGAATTCTGTTGGATGGAACAGAAGCTCATTAAGTACTTGGGTGGCACAGCGCATGGGGAATCAGCAAATGCTGCATCTCGTTCTCGCCACGGTCATCGTCGGCATTGCGATCGTACGTGGTATGGACATGTATAGTGAAGAACGTATCAATCAGAACCAGGAAGAAATTCGAAACAAGATCTTAAGTATTGCCGGGCAAGCCCAGTCCTGGTATTACCGGCCCGCCAAAATGGGCGGCGGCGGGCGTTCATTCGCCGCAGTCGATTGGGCAAAACTCGGCATCGACCCCATTACCCCCCTCGCCAGTTTTACAATATCGGAACAGCTAAAAGAAAGCTTCCGTCTCACCGGCGTCAGTCTCGATGATTCCACCCATATTCTCAGTTACGCCATCGTCTATCCGGATTCCATCACATTGGTGCCCTAGATTTGCGCGCAAGGCGTTTGCGGTCAAATCGTTAAACTGTCGCTTTTTCGCAGCAAAATTCACCAAATTTTGATTGACAATTTTCTTCCTCTGCAGTATATTGCCCGCACTTCTTTGGGGTAGTCTCCGGATTTTTGGGTAGCTCTGCGCGAAAGAGCTAGGAGACTACCAACTCTCCTACCTTTTTGGTGGTCTGGTGTTGTTCGATCGTCATGCATTTTTTCAGGACGGGAGATCAGAATGGTTGAACAAACGGGACACCCACACCGATTTAGAACGCCGCGGGTGACAAACGCCAAAAGCGGATATCCCTGCATGGTTGATTCTCCACTCATCCCTTAGCCTCTTTGTCGTACTGCTCGGTTAAAGGCTCGATGATCTGGCGTTTTGGCGCAACAGAAATCGAAAAGGCAGCTTTTTCTCTAAGCGGATGCCACGGTGAAAAAACTGAGTGAATTCCTTTTGAGCCTTCTGGCATTGCCGTTCTTGCTGGCCTGGCAAATGTCGGAGAGGATTTTTGAGTTTGCCTTCCAGCCATTGATTTATCGCCGTTTCAAGATTGCGATAGATCCACGTAAAGTGCTCGCACTCAAGATTGCTTTTGGGGCCGTCGGCCTGGCAGTGCTTGCATTCCTGGCTTACCGCGCCATTTTCTTTTGGGATTTGTATCCGTCTGCTCGAGAGGCCTTTTTCAATATTAAAGTTTATTTCATTCTTGTGTTAAATGATGCTATTCGCGTGGCGCAAAAGCTGTTATGGCCGGTGAATACGCTCATCGTTTTCGTGCACGGCGGGCAGATTAAGCCTGTGCCCTTATTCCTGGCTTTATATCTCTGCTTTTTGCCTCTGCTTTTTATTTTTCATCTGGTCTTTCGCTCGCTGCGCATCTCGCGCGCGCTGTCGCAAGCCGTGGCGCTGCGCAACCGCGCCGTGCAGGACGTCAATATCGTTCATTTTGCGGAACAAGCCAAGCCGGATCAGATTTTTCTCGGCCTCGATCTGACGCGCGGCGGCACGCCGTTTTACGTCCAACGGCAGGCGCTCAAAGGACATGCGCAGATCATCGGCTCTTCCGGCACGGGCAAAACCGAAAGCATCATTCATCCCATCTGGTTTCAGGAGATGCGGCGCAACGTAGCCACATTCGCGCTCGATGGCAAAGGCTCGCGCCGGAACATCGAAAAAATTTATACGATTGCCTCTTCCATGGCACAAGGGCAGGAGGTGAAATACTTCAATCCGGCAGATGTGGAGAATTCCGCGACTTACAATCCCGTGTTGCGCGGGAGCGCCGCACAGATCCGCCAAAAAATCATCGCCAGTTTGGATTGGTCCGACACTCCACCCGGCGAGAAAGAGCGCACTTCTTATTATTTGGATTTGATCATTCGCGCGATACAAGAAGGCGGCCGCTTCGTCAGCCTTGATGAGATCTTTCAATATCTGAGCTCAAAAACGCATCTGCACGATCGCTTGCGCCAGATGCACAAACGGGAATTGTATGAAGGCTTGTTCGCGGCGCTGGAAAATTTTCCCAAATTCCAAAGCGAGACGGAGTTGCTTACCACCATGTTGCGTGAGATCTGCCAGGCCGAATACGCATGGTTGCTCGATACTGACGAGCCGGAAATCGATATCTTTGAAGATTACCAGACGCGCAAGGATTGCTACTTCACTCTGCCGCTGCAAGGCAACGCTCCGGCCATGCGTTTTGTCGGGCAGCTTATTCTGCAAGACTTGATCTCGAGTTTTGCGCAAGCGGCCATGGCCGCCGGCAGCGGAGAAGAAAGCAATGAAGGCCTGCTCATCGTCGACGAGCTGTCCAAATTTGCTTCCCCCTCATTCATCGAGCTGTTGCGCGTGTGCGGCAATGCCGGTGTGAGTGTGGTCTACACGAATCAATCCTTTGCCGAGCTGGCCAATCCTGCGTTGAAGCTGCATGCTTCCTTCACGGACGAGCTGGTCGGCCAGACCAACGCACTGTTTTGTTTTCAGTTGGGCAGCGAAGAGAGCGCGCGCCTCGTCATGCAGCGCATGGGGCTGGCAGCAGTTCCCAAGAGCAAAGCCGAAGACACAAAAGATACAAAAAAAAGCGCCAGTGTCGATACGGAATTCTTGAAGAATTTGGAAGTCGGCCGTTGCGTCCTGTTTATGCGGCAACCACGTACGCAAGCCGTTTTAAAAACCGGTTATTTTAAATTCGACCAGCCGCTGCCCTTCCGCCGGCAAGAGAAGAGCCGGCAAACCGTAGCCGCGGCAGAAGTGTAAAAGTAGAATTGGATCGGTGGATCCAGTAATCCAACGATCCAGTAATCCATCAATCCATTGCCCATCGCTCAAGGAGGACCTTATGCAGACCGTCATTCAATCCGTCAACAATCTGACCAATGCCTTGTTGATTGTTGCTTCTCCGGTGTTGATTCTCGCGCTGATTATCGCAGGCTTAAACATGGCCAGCGCCGACGGCGGCCGGCATGAAAAAGCCAAGCGGCAATTGATCGGCATTGCCATCGCCGCCATCGCGATTTTCGGCTCCAAAATCATCGTCCAGGCGCTGGTGTCATTCGTTCCCGGCGCAGACGCGTCGTTCTAATATGACCGAAAAATGCTATCGCGAAATTCAAGCGCACGGACAATTGGCCGGCGTCAGCATCATTGAGTTGTTTGTGCTGATCGCCTTTCCGATTGCTTTGGCGCCGTTATTCGTCTGGCTGGAGCTGAATCTGTTGATTGTCTTCGCGCTCACACTGGGCCTGTACGCCCTTCTGCGTTTCGGCAATCGCGTTTCCGGTTTTGACTACGGCGTGATTTCCTTTTTGAGTTTTCATCTGCTCTGGCCGCGCCAGCTTTCTGCTTTTGTGCTGGAGGAGCACGACTATTTGCGCCGCGTCCAGACCACGGAGAAAAAAGCTTGAGCCTTCCCACAAAGTTTTCCCAGCGCACGGCTTACGCGCAACGCCCGGCTTTGAGCCGACATTTGCCGTATCTCGAGATTCTCGATGATTTCATCATCAAAAAGAACGGCAATTTCGTCGCGGGTTTCGACGTGCAACCGCTGGACAACATGAGCTTGGCGGCCGGTGATTATGCCCGCATGGCCGCCACGCTGGAAAACGTGCTCAATGCGGTCGATGCCAATGTCAACCTGCAATTCTCCTCATACTTCGACTATTTTCCGTATTCCGGCGATTTCGTTTACACCGACGATCCGGAGCTGGACTTCTTCAAATTGCAGCGGCACAAGTATTACAGCTTCTTCAAGTATCTCACTTGCCAATCATACTTGTTTGTCGATTTCGACGCCGGCCAGATCCTGCGCACGCCCTTCAACATTCTCATGTCTACCGGCGAGGTGAAGACCCGTTTGCAGGCCGAGCACGAAAAGCTCGTGCTGGAAAAAAATCATATACTCAAAACCTTGCAGACGAGCCTGGAAAACACGGGCGTGAAATTGCGGCGCTTGCGCACTTCCGATCTTGCGCACGTCCTGTATCAAGCCCTCAACCTCACCACGGATGAATTTCCCGGTACGCTCCGCGGCAAGGCCACCAACAACGAGCTGGTCCGGCAGGATTACGAAGTCGAAAAAGGCTTTTTGAAAATCGGCGCGCAATTCCTCGCCTGTTTGTCGTTGAGCCTGCTGCCGGAAATGACGCGCGATCATATGGATTTCAGCGGCATTCCGCTGCCTTACATCTTTCCACTGTTGCACAATTTGCCGTTTCCGCACCGCGTCGTTTTTTCCACGCAGAATCTCGACATGGAAAAGGAAACCGCCCGCCTTTCGCGGCAGCTCAACTTTTCGCGCTTCATCATGAACTTTTCCCGGCAGCGCGAAGGCCGCAAGAGCGAGGTCAAGTTTCGCGAGCTGAACGAGTTGCTCGATGAAATCTATTCACAGCACAAGAAGCTGGCGACAATCAGCCTGAACCTCCTCGTTTATGACGCTGATCGCGAACGCCTGAACCAAAAAATCAATCAAGCACAATTGGCCTTTGCCGGCATCGACAAAGCGCAATGTGTGCTGGAAACGCTGGACGTGCTGCCCATTTTCATTTCGACTTTGCCCGGCAACGGCTGCGAAAACTATCATCGCCTGGTGGCAAAGAATTCGAACGCCGCGTGCTTCATCAATCTCACCAATTTCAACCGCGGCCATCATCGCGGCATGGTGATGAAGAATCGCAACGGCGAGCCGGTGCTGTTCGATTACTTCGATCAGAACTTGAATTCCTGGAACAGCATCATCGTCGGCCCCACCGGCACGGGCAAAAGCTATTTGATGCAGTCCATGCTTTTGCAGTTTCTGGAGCAGGGGGTGAAAGTCTTCGGCCTGGACGTTGGCGGGGTGGGCGAGTTGGGCGGCAGCTACAAGAAGATGATCAAGCTGCTCAAGGGCCGTTATATTGAGCTGAATATCGACCGCCCGATCCCCCTGAATCCTTTTGCGCTGGTCAAGCCCTCGGAAAGCAGCGAGCTGGATACGAAGAAGACCCTGTTCTTGCGTGCGTTCATCGAGAAACTGCTGTTGGAGCGCGAGCAAAAATCGATTTCGAAAGTCGAGCAAGGATTCATCAGTAAAACCTTGCAGCATTATCTCGAGCATTATCGCGGTCCGCGCAATCTCCAAACCTTTGTGGATTTTTTTGCCAAGCAGACGGACCCCGACGGCTACGTCGACGTCAAGCTCATGGCGCGCAAGATGTACATGTACACCCACGGCGAATATAGCCGTTTTCTCTGCGCCGATGAGATGATCGATATTCGTGAAGACCTGGTGTGCTTCGATTTGAAAGGGCTGGAAACGCATCCGGATTTGCAGGGCATCATTGCCATCGTCATTACCGGCTTGCTTTGGGACTTAATGGAACGCAACCTCGCGTTCAACAAAGTGATTTTTGCAGACGAATTGTGGAAAGTCCTGGATGACAACTCCACCATCGGCCATCTGGTCGTAGAGCTCTTTCGCACCTCGCGCAAAATGGGCGCGGGCATCTTTGCGATCTCCCAGTCGATCGAAGACATCGACAAGGTGAGCTACTCGACGCCCATCAAGGACAACGCGCTGAATCATTTCATCCTCGGCCACAAGCCCAAACAGTTGGAGGGGCTGGTGCGTGCGTTCGGCTACACCGAGCGCGAGCTGGCCATCATCTCCAGCCTGCAGCGCGGCGAGTTCTTTCTCGACCGCGACGGCAAAATGACGGTGCTGCGCGCGGATATGAGCACGTACGATCATTATTTATTCACAACGGACCGGCAGGAGAACAATTTGCTGGAAGAAAAATTGAGCAAACATTCGGGCGATCTCATCAAGGCAATTAAAGAAATCGCGGTGGAGAAGGATTATGAACTTTCACCTTACTTGCTGTGAGGTTTTTGAATGATACGTGGATGCCATGTCGCTTTATGAAAATTTTAGGTTGAGAGTATGATCACATATCAGAAAAGCAAGATCTCAGGGCTTGGTTTCTTATTTGCATTGTGGATGGCTGTGCCAGCCCAAGCGCAATTTTTTCTGGACCCCTCCTCCGGCATGATGCTCAACACGCTGCGCGAGATTTCTCTGAAGCATCAACTCGGCCTGGAGGAGCAGCGCCGCCAAACCTCGCAGATGGTGCAACAGGTCAAACAGTTTTACGACACCCATACATTGTTGCGCAATGACATTGAGTTCACACAAAGCTTGTACAAGGATCTGCAAGCCGTGAAAAACCTGAATCTGACCAACAACTTTACGCTGTCCAATTTCATCATGAACGCCGATCGCCTGGACTATTGGGTGCCGTCGACGACTTCCGATCTCGCGCGCTCCGGACAAGACGTGCAGGCGCTGGCAGAAAACGCCGCGGCCTTGCAGCAAACGTATGAAAGCTTCGCGGTCTCAACCAAGTCCGGCGAAATTCCCAGTGATTTGGCGGAACGCGAGCACAACGCCATGGCAGGCCAGGAGAATTTTTCGCAAGCATTGCTGGCGTACGCCATGAAGAGCCAACACATGGCCAAAACTTACGATTCCATGGCGGTCGAGCTGCAACACCAGATCATGAACAACGGCAACAAATACACCGAGGCCGAACGCACTCAGCTTTTGCTCGAAGCGGTCAAGCTGCGCGAGAATTCTAATGCGTACTATGAGAAATATTTGAAACTTTCGCAGGACGCGCACACCAATGAGCTCAACATGTTCGAAAAGAAGGTGAACTTTTTGAACAAAAAATTCGACTGGCAGACCCTCAAGTCGCAAGCCGACCGCACCTCGAAGGTGCGATATGGTTTTTTTGATATTACTGCTACGAAGACGGAGTAGTGTTCAGTGTTCAGTAATCAGTGATCAGTTACTGATCACTGATCACTGATCACTGATTCACAGACGTCCATACGGATAAGGATTGAAATGTTAGAGATCTTCTTCAGCCCGGTCTTCTTCAATTCCGTGCATCAGATGGTGGACAATCTCATCACCATCGCCACTTACCTGTTTACGAGCGGGATGGTGGTCTACATTCTCGCCATGGTTTTCCGGCTGTCGTCCGGCCGGGAGAACAGCGACCATTTTTATCATTTGTTATTCATCTGTTTCTCTGCCATTGGGCTGGCCACTTATAAAATTTGGGTGGTGTGGCTGGGAAAACTGTTCGTTTTTTTGGCGCGGGCCATTTTCGACTTGGAGTCCAGCAATTTGATGGCCGAATACCTCGGCGCATTTTTTTCCGATGGCAACGGTGGCTTGAAAATGTCGATGTTCAATTTTTTGAGCTTGGAGTCGCTCTCCTCTTTGTCTTACATGCTGGTGATGATCGTTTATGAGATTTTCGTGATCGTACAAGTGATCTTGCAAATTTTCTTCTATCTGCTCGGCCCGGTGTCGATCGTGATTTCCCTGTTCCCGCAATTTCATGATGTTTTCAAAATCTGGCTCGCGAATTTTTGCGCGGTGAATTTTTGGTCGGTGCTGGTGGCGATCCTGTTCCGGCTGGTCAAAACCATCACGAGTTCACCGGCATTTCAACAGGCCGTTAGCAACGGGGACAAGGGCGTGTTATGGGATACTTTCATTTTGGGCGTGCTCATCGCGGTATGCATCGTGTTGATCCCCAAATTCGCCGGCGGCATTTTCAAGCTGGCTTCGGCGAGCGCGGATATGGGCACCTACGGCGTCGGCGCGACCGCCGGTATTGTCATTTCGACGGTGCGGAAGAATCTCAAATCGTTTTCATCCACGATGACGCAGCGCACCGGCGATTCGTTAATCAGCGGGGCGCGCGCCTTAACCTCCAGTCCGGCCGCAGACGCGGCGCGCAAGACCGTGGAAGCGATGACGCGCAGCGATCCGGCGGTGAGCTGGCCGTTCGGCGGTGCGCGGCTACCGCTTTCGGGTGGGGGTGCGTGAGTTTTGAGAATCGAGAATGGAAGATTGAAGATCGTCGATGGTAGATTATGGATGGTGGATCTTGAACTGCAAGATGGAGCAGGCGAATAATTCACCATCAACAATCAACGATCAACCACCAACAGTCTACGAGCTGGGAGCAATGCCATGTCCAACAATCCCGAATACTACGAATTTTACGGCGAGATCGTCAAAAGCAATATTTTCTTGAAGCGTCTGGTAATCGGTTTAATTGCCGCAAACCTGGTGCTGGCCTTGTTTGCCTATCTCGGTTTCACGCGGCCGGTGGAAACCTATATCATCAAAGATGGCCAGGCCTTTGCCACGGCGCCCTATGAATACCGGCGCTCGCGCCACGAGATCCGGCAATTTTCCCACGAGTTTACCAAAAACCTTCTGGAGTTCAACCGGGAAAACTTCAACGAGCGCGTCAAATATGCTTTGCAGATGTGCTCGCCGGAATTGGAACTTTTAATGTATCAAACGATTAAAACCTCTGAGATCCCCCGCGTGGTGCAAAGCACGCCCGGCACCATCCGCTTTGACATCGACGAGATCATGGTACAGGAGGGCGATCCCTGCACGGCGCGTGTCGCTGGCCAGCAAGTTTTTCCGGGACAGGCCCCGATTCCTTTGAAATTCGTGTTGACCATTAACGTGGTGAACCGCACCGAAAACAATCCGTTCGGCTTACGCATCACCAATTACACGCAAGAGAAGACATGAAACACGCCCCTTTGTTCCTCGCCACGATGCTGGTCTTCGTGACGTATCACGCGCAGGCGCAAAAGACCAGCACCGTGCGCGTGAAGCCGGGATACGCTACGGTCATCGTGTGTCCCGCGCAACCGGAGCTGGTAACAGTCGGCAGTCCGGAAAAATTCTCCGTGCAGAGTACCGGCACCTACGTGCTGGTCAAGCCGCTCGTCAATGCGGGCTCGACCAACTTGTTCATCAAATCCGGCGATGACTCCTATAGCATGGTATTGCAGATTTCCGACACGCCGGATTTGGAAATACGACTGCAGCCCACGGTCTCGCCGTTGCCCGCAAGCGCCACACTGCCCACGGCCAAAACCGGCACGGCCACCAACGGCACGAGCCATTCTGCCACCACCAGCCATGGCGGCATGAAGGCGAAGGACCTGGAATCGTTGAGTCCCAAGGTGCGATCGGTGCTGTCCGGTTATTTGAGGGAGCCTCAGCCCTATGCCTACAGCGTCGTCAATTCCGGCGTGATTCTCGGGGTAGATCACATGGCGATGATCGAAAATCGCCTGCACGTGTTGTGCACCTTGATCAACAATTCTCATATTGCCTATGACGTCGGGTTCGTGCGCTTCAAGCTCGTCGAAAAGGTGAAGACCATGCTGTTTTTTTCAAAGCGCGTAAAGGAAGAAGAGATCGAGCCGATGCGCGATTTTTTCAACGGGCACGTGTTGCCCAATAGCTCGACGCGGTTGCTGTTCGTGTTTGACAAGATGGGTTTGACCGATCACAGCGTGATCGAGATTGCCTGCAACGAGGAAAGCGGTCGCCGCACCCTCTCGCTCGCGGTACCGGCATCTTTTGTAAAGTGAGCGGAACGCGGTATTTCCAGTATGGAGACTCTCGATGAAACTCGACCAAATGCTTTTTGAAACCAAAGGTGGCCAGCGCCGTTTGAAGCCGAACGTGGTGATCGGAGTGAGCGCCGGATTGTTTGCACTCTTCGCTCTCACCGTTTTCATGGTGGCGCGGCAGAACAAGCCCAAACAAGTGGATAGCCCTTTTGCGCAGCGCCCGTCTTTGTCAAGGCAAAAACTTGATTACAACATCATCAAGCTGGACACGATTAACTTGGGGGACTATTTGAAATCCCAGGAAGTCGCGCTTGATGAGCCGGCGCCGGTGCCGGCCAAACGCGTGGAGAGCACAGCGCCGAAAACCGAACCCGCGACCAGCGTGCGCCGTTCTTCTCCAAGCACGGCTGCATATCCCGCGTCTCCTCGCGTTGAGAATGCGTCGGGCACGGTCGTGGATCGAAACCCCAACATGATCGTGCACAGCAGTATGGGTGCCGGTACGGCGAATCCAGCGTCCGTTGGCGGCGCCAGCTCTTTGGGTTTGCAAACGGCATTGGTCAAGGTCACCTTGGTGGATAAGATATCTGTAAGCAACAACAGCTTGGTGGAAGCGCGCGTGTTGAATGAGGCGTACTTGGGAACGACGTTGATCCCGCGGCGCGCGCGGCTCTCGGGCACCGCGAGCTTGCAGGGCAGCAGGGTTTTTGTCGAGTTCCGCGAGATTCGTATCGACGGCGCGGCACGAAGCTGCAGCGGTCGTGCTTACGATATGAAAAAGCAGCTCGGTTTGCCTTATGCAGCCGTGCAAGCAGCCCAGGCCTCGGCCAGCAAAGCCGTGGTCGATGAGCTAAAGAGCGCAGCCTCCGGAATTCCGGTCGTCGGTCGCTACGCCAATCAGACCAATACGAATTCACTAACTGAGGATGTAGCCCGATTTGATGAGGGATACGAGTTTTATGTCAATCTTAACAGCATTTATTAAGGAAGAAATGCCCACCTGGCCGAGATACGCCGCCGCCATTTTGCTCGCACTGATGGCTTTGTGGTCTTGCGAGAAGTACAAGGATCCTTTTTCCGCCAACAATTCTTCACCCGGCATTTTAGTTTTTGAATTCAAGCCGGATCTGGACTTGCCGGATGCCTCTTTGCGCGCCGATGGCGATTCTTTGAAATACAAGCCGGGACAGGCTTATGCCGTGGCGTTGAGCTATCGCGACGCCGAATCGCAAAGCCAGGACCGGAATTTGCGCGCGAGCTTCAGATTTGTTGCCGGCAGCGGCCGCGTCTCCAGCAACGAATTCAGCAACCCCAGCGGCGACGGTTTGACCTTTGACGTGCCGGCGCAATTCGACGATGAGATTTTCGTGCTCCCGAATCGTGCTGGTGTGGTGGATTTACAGTTGGAGTTAAGCGATGGCGTAAAATACTCCGAAGTGAGAACCGCCTCCACCACCTTTTTTGAGAATCTGAAGCCGGTGGTGCGATTTCAAGCCACGACCGGGAGCGAGCAAAATCCTCCCTATCGCGTCAGTTATAATGCGGCAAACAGCTTAGATCGCGACGGCAGTATTGAGAACTACACGTGGTCGTTCGGCGACAACTCCAGCCGTGTGATTCTTGGGATTGGGGCCAGCAGCACCTCTCACGACTATTTGCAGTCAGGATCATTTGTCGTGCGCTTGATTGTCAAGGACGACGAGGGCGCGCTCGATAGTCTGGACCAGGTGGTGACCACGGTCAATCAGCCGCCGATTGCAGCTTTGAACGTGACCCCCACGTCCGGCAAAACACCGTTGACAATCACGTACAACGCGCTCGGTAGCCGCGATCGTGACGGCGATATCGTGGCGTACGACGTCACGTTCGGCGACGGCATGAGCTCGCAAGAGCCCAGCGGCTCGCATACCTACACGCACGAAAGCCCGCCCAACAACCCCTTCGCAGTGCAGCTCACCGTGCGCGACAACGTCGGCGCCACCGGCACGCAGAGCAGACCGGTGACAGTGGTCACGCTGGAGGCTAATTTCGTTTGGCAAGATTGCGATCTTGGCAACGTCACATTCATCTCAACCAGCAGCGGTCAGATCGACGGCTATGAATGGGATTTTGGCGACGGCGACAGGCAGAGCGGGGCAAATCTTTCCACCGTGCGCAAAGAGTATGCACGCAGTTCAGGTGAGGGAGCATATCCGGTTCGTTTGAGAATAAGCAACGGGCAGGTGACGACGGAAGTCGTGAAACAAGTCAAAATTCCATGCACTCCATAGGAAGCGGCAAACGAGGTGTTTATGTTTGAAGAGAAAGTGATGTGGAAGATGGAAGATAGAAGATTGAAGATAGAAGATAGAAGATTGAAGATCGTGCCTCGCTCATTATGCGTTGCTCGACCTCCCATCTTCAATCCTCGTTGGCTGGCGGTGTTACTGACCGGGATCATTCTCGCGTTTCTGCCAGGTGCAAGCAGCGCGCAGCAAGACTGGTATTATCACACCATTCACTCCAACTCACTGGCGGTGCAATATGGCCGCACGGTCAAGCTCACGTATGCCAATCAGGCGAGCCGGACCCGCCAATTTAAAGTTTCGTTGTATTACATCTACGATAAGTTCGATTTGGGTGAGGATCAGGTCAAATCCGACATGTACAATTTGAATCTGGAATTTCAATATCATCTCATGCGCTTCGGCAAAACATTCGTCAATGGGCATGCCGGTTTCGGCGGCTACCATTTGAAAGCTAAAAACTCAATCGATCAAAAACATGATGAAACGAAATTCAGCTTCATTGGCGGATTTCAAGGTGAATACTTCTTACAGAAGGGAGCTTTCGCCGTTGTGTTTGATTATGACGTGCTACTTACGCCGTGGAGTGACGTATACGAGTTTCTGCATTTGCCCCGCATCGGACTAGGG
Organism: bacterium; assembly: GCA_050732395.1. Taxonomy (GTDB): domain Bacteria; phylum Zhuqueibacterota; class Zhuqueibacteria; order Zhuqueibacterales; family Zhuqueibacteraceae; genus JBIOXB01. The sequence goes on along the minus strand of JBOHQX010000030.1, from coordinate 73,120 downwards.
TGGACGTTCTGAAATGGAGTGATGGATTACTGGATTGACGGATTGTTGGATCGATGGATTGTTGCAGAGCTTCACTCATCCATCAATCCAATAATCCATCGTAACTATTCAGCTCCTATTTCTTGTAAGCGGATTGAACGGATAAAGCGGATTTCTAAAGCTTGTTTTGCAGAATCACTATCCGTTCAATCTGCTTCATCCGTTTACTCTGCTTTTTTTGAGCTGAATAGTCACAATCCATCTATCCATTCAGTAAACGCATACGGTACGGGTAAATCAACCATGGTGCGTAATCCCGGCTTCGCCTGGATGATCTTTGGGATTGTATTGACCAATGCGCCAATCGTGCCGGTATCGCCGAACACGCCGCCGGGAATGCGCATGCGAATCGGGGGATCGCCGGCAATGTCGACTCCCTCCACTGTTTCCTGTGCTCCCACATACATCTTCCAATCGAACGCCAGAGCATCTTTCGCGCCGATGCGGCACTTCAAAGTTTGATGAATTCCCGCCACTTGCCCTTTTTGCACGGTGAGAAAGGGTGTTTTTACCCGTTTCGTTGCAATGACCGGATTGATCGTTTCTTTGAACGCGGAGATGTGCCATTGCAATGCTCTGGCGATGGTAAAGGCCGATTCGCGCAATCCGATGTGGCCGAAAGTTCCAGAGGCAACTCTCCTTTTGAATTCCGCACGTGAAATGCCTGCACCGATTTTCTGTTGGAACGGCAGCCGACGATTGCTCGCGTCGGCATGTCGAAAAATCTTGATCGACTTCACGTTCGTACACACGCCGGTGAGGCACAAAGGCAGAATGTCCATCGAAAAGCCGGGATTCACTCCGGTGGCGACGACGGCAACGTGGTGTTGTTGCGCCAATTGATCGATGCGATTGCAGAATTCAGGATTGCGCTCATAAGGAAAAAACAATTCCTCGGTTGAAGAGACTATGTTCGCGCCGGCGCGGATCACCATTGTCAATTGTTCCTCGATACGATCCAGAAACGAGCTCGTGGTGTGCACCACGACCTGTGGCCGCCATTCCGCCAACGCGGCGCCGGTATCCTGCCGTACCATCACCCCCAACGACTTTTTCAAGCCGCAAACTTCTCCCAGATCACGGCCGCATTTGGCCGGATCAATATCGATCCCGCCCACCAGTTCCACCCCCGGTTTTTGCAGCAATGCTTTCACGCAAGCCTGGCCAATCGGCCCTAACCCGAATTGCGCGACCCGGATTTTCATGCCTTCCTTTCCGCGATTTGAACCACCAAATAAAGTTGCACCTGCGCCCAGCGTTTGGTTGGAGTTTGTCCAAAGGTCTTGGGATGTCATCCCGCAGGGATCCCGAAAGGGCCTTACGGCTTGGTTGACTCAGGCACAGCGCCGAGCTCGAACCTGTGTGCCGAATCAACCGAGATGCCTACTGCATGACAAGAGGATCTTGGGCCGGCTCTTTGTCAAATTAAGCAGCAGGATGAGCAAAAGCAAGAGGACGAAGGTGATAAAACTCATTCAGGCGCCAAGAGGAAATTCTTTGCGGTGAAAGTGGCAAATCGCAACCTCCTCGTCCGTTACCACCACGAAATCCGAGCGACCTTCGGTCCAGCAGCCGGTATCGATGAAAAGGTATTCGCCGCCTTCAATGTCGGGATTGAGATAGGGCTGGTGCGTGTGGCCGATAATGCTGATGCGGACGCTGGTGCCATTGGCTCCGGTGCGCAAGCGGCTGGAATAATGCTCGAGCTGGCGTCTCGGATACGTTTCTTCGGAGGGATAGTCGGCGCGCTCCTGCTCACCTGAAAGCACGCCGAGGGCGAAATGCTCATCCTTGCCGATGAGCTTCGCATCGACCAGCAATTTGCCGAAAAAATCCTCCATTTCGCGAATGCCTTTGTAAATGAAATTGGCTGGCTCCCACAAAGGCTCGCGGGGATTGGCAAACGTGTACCATTGATCCGGCGTAAAACCATGCTCGAGATGGATCTTCCCTTCCACCGCCGCAAAGCGAAAATGCGGAAAGTGCCGCATCTCGAAATCATGATTGCCATAAAGGAATTGTGTGCGCAGGCGCATCATAGCGTCGATGATCTCGCTATACTCGGGATCAGACATGGCAATCTCTTCTGCGGTAACGTTGGGCGCACGCGCGAGGGGCACGGGAAAGCGCTGCTCGTAAAGATCGCCGATTTGATAAATCCGCAGTATTTCACGGCGCCGCTCGAACTCCTCTTTCAGGGCACTGAGATGATCGAGAAACGACAATAGTGCTTTCGCGCCGTACTTGAAATTATCCAGCGTAGAGTTGCGCACGTACATGTGCAGATCGGGAATCACCACCAGCATGGCGCAGTTGGTCAGTATCGGCCGCCACGTCTGGGGAATTTTAAACGGCTGCCCGCCGTTTGAAATGAGGGAAATGCGGTGGTTGTCTCGAATGAAATCTTCGTCGATCAACATGGCTATCTCCACGGAAAAGATTCGAGGGTTTCACCATCGAGCTCCATCCACACCAGAGGATACAATTCGTGGCTGATCGGTATCAATACGACTGATTGCCGATCCTGCCAGAGTTTGAGATTGTACCAATGAGAGGTCTTACGGCCGTCCGGTGCGTTCACATGGCGAATCTCGCCATAAAACTTCGTCTCCGCCGGCAGGAGGTCAACGACCCGAGCCAGCAGCAGACGATTCTCATGATAGAGGGACTGGATCAAAGCCTCACTGCGTTGCTCTTGCCAAAACGTCACGAGCGTATCGCCGCTCGCCACGTGCATGCGATAGAAATCAGGCATCCGGTACCACGCTCGCAGCTTGCCCCGGCCGGTATCGTATTCATCCAAAAAAACTTTGATCGTCGGATCGACGTAGCGCCGCCCGAACCCTTCGGACTCTTTGAGCGGTTGCGCACTTCCCGGGCCGGCTACCGCCACGCGGCGCGTGCCCTTCTGGTTCCTGCAAATATCCGCCACAACAAAATAAGGCATGCCGACCGTCAACCTGCCGAGCTGTAAACTGTCGCGCAAAGCCGGAGAAGCCACTTCACGCAGAAATCTCTCTTCATCTGGCATAGAAAAGGGGACGGGCTTGGCGCAGGCCTGCATCAGCATGAGGGCGAGTGCCAACAAGCTCAGCCGCGAGGCGCATTGTGATCGTTGTTTGAACATGAAAGTAGTCTTGTGTGATACCCAAGAATGAGACGAAGTCTTGCACTTCAATTTTTCGTCAAACCTGGCTTGCAACGAAAATAGAACCGCAACGAAAGCAGAAAATCATGCACGGCTTCCAGGTTTGCACCATTCGTTTGGCAGCTTCAGGCGCATGATCGACGTAAATAGAACCCGCTGTCTTAGAGCGCCCGGACGGTGATCTTATATTGTTGTAAGCCAGCGCAACCACTTAAACAGATGCCAGCGAAATTTCATCCACGCCAGCATCTTCAAGCCGTATTTGGTGAGAATGGGATACAGACCGTCCATGATCGACCAGCCGATCACATAAGCAACGTTGCCTTTGAATACGAAGAAAAAATGATCGTGCTCCCACGTTCCCAGCAACGTTTGCTCGGCATACTTCACGATCAGGCTGAAGGTGGAGAATTGCAGACATTGGACGAACATCGGCTCTTTGTCGCGGATGCCGATATAGAGGTACGACAGGCAAATGCCGATCCATAAAAACGTGTGCATGAAATTGTTGATCCAGGGTAAAAAGCTCATGATGCCGATGCGATAAAACGCATAATTGCCGAGAAAAACGCAAATCGCCCAGGTCAAGCCGATGAAAAGCAGGGTGTCTTTTTCATTGCCATCGAGGCGTCTCTTGCTGGTACGAATGATCACGAACAGTGCGGCGTACAGCAGCAGCACGCCGGCGACGCGAAGAGGGGTGATGGTGTACATTTTGGGACTCCAAAGTTCAAATGAGAAGATGTTTTTTCTTTTCCTCGTGCAAACCGTCAAAGCGCTGTTGTTGGTAGCGACCTCCCCCGCTCGGCGGTCAAGGCTCCAATTCATCGCCATGACGGAACCAAGCCCATTTCAGTTGCAATGCCCAAAGGGCATAAGCGATGTAGCCGATGAAGGCCAGCAAAAACAAAAGAGCGATGATCCAGGGGCCGCCGAAATAGTTGTCCCACCTCAAGTAGGAAACGTTGAAGACAAAGGCATACAATGCGGCGCCCAAAACAGCAGCGAACAAGTATTTTGCCCAAGGTTTACCCGCCCGCAGCCCAATGCAAGCAACGAGCCCGGGTGCGGTGATAACCAGAATGTCACTGATCAATTGGGAAAAACGCGAGGGCCGGGAGATGATTTCATGCCACGCGCGCATCGCGGTGAGAACCCAGCCGGCAGTTACTGCTACTATTAAGAGGAGCAGAATCCATGCTGAGATTTTAAGATGTTTGTTCATGTACCCCCTCCTCCTAACGTTTAAGCAAGTTGACGCCGACCGCAAGCAGCCATACCATTAACGGCAGCAGGCTGAGGCCAAAGATGCGATCGCCCAGCAGCCCACCCGAGCCGCTGAGGATAATTTCGCCGATGATGATGCCGGCCACGGCTACGGCGCCGCCCGTGATGCCGGCCCAAGCCACCCATTTGGGGAAATCGCCGTGCAACATGGCAAATCCGATCGCAATGATGAGTGTATAAATCACCAGTAGATGCGCAATCTCCAGCGCTACATTGAAGGGCCAAAGCGTTTCATAGATAAGGATCACGTTGGCTTTGACCATGGGATCAGCCGCGGCGACGTATTTGTGCGCCAGATGATGAAAGATCGTCAAATGTGTCGAGATTTGCACGATGCCGACCGCGGCGCACACCAGAATCATCGGCACAGCGATGCGCATGATCGGCGAGCTTTCTTTGAAAGTCGCGGCCACGGCGATGAGCATGGGCACGATGAAAAAGTAGGTGCTGGTGAGAATGATATGCGCAATTTTCCACGTGCCGCTGCCCGCGATCGTCTCCAGAGCACCGGCGGGCGTGGGAGGCATGGCGGTATGCATGAGGTTGCCTGCCACGGACAAGCCCACGTACAGCAGCGCACTCGTACCGCCAATTTTGAAAAGCTTGTCATCCCCGCCTATTTTGAGCCAGCGTTCTTCAGCCATGGACTCTCTCATTGGTTAGTTACGAGGCGAAAGTATTCATAAAATTGGAAACAGCCACCGTTTCAGCACGGCAATAAAAGTGAAAATACAATAACCAGCGACAATGATATAAAGAATGACGAAATATGTCATGGGAGCGCCGAAATAGTTGTCCCAGATCAGATAATAGACTTGATGGGCGGTGTCAAAAAGCAAGGCGCCTAAGACGAAAACGAAGAGATAACGCGCCCAACGCTTGCCGGCCAGGACGCCAATGCCGGCGATAACGCCCAAAGGAATCACCAGCGTGACATCACACAGAAAATAAGCGGCGCGCGTCGGCCGCTCAATCATGCCCTGCCAGTTTTGGGTGACGCCGAAAATCCAGCCGACCGCGAGCAAACCGAGAATAACAAACAGCATGTAGACCGAGAATTTCAATTGTTTGGTCATGACATGCTCCTTTTGTGTACTTCAATTTCAGCGAAGCACAGTGATTTCAGCGCTTTTCAGTGGATACAGTTTTTCACTTGATCCGCGACGCGGCATAGTGCGCCAGCGCCATGATGGTCAACTGGGGATTGACCGTCAAGCTGCTGGGAAAGACGCTGGCATCACAGATGTAAAGATTGTCATATCCGTGCACGCGAAAGTCCGGACCGACCACGCCGCGTTTTGGATCCTGGCTGATACAGTTGCCGCCCTGCGGATGACCGGTCCCCAGCGTGATATAGCTCGGATCCATGGTGATGGTGTCGAGACGCGCCAATTCTTCCGGCTTCTCGAACACGTCGTATCCGGCAGTATTGGCCATCACGCGTTCGGCGCCGGCTTTGAAAAGAATATCACCGAGTGTCTTCAGACCATCGGCCAGTTTTTTCAAATCTTCGGCCTCGGGTTTGTACAAGACGTCCGGGCCGCCCGTCAGCGCGCGTTTGACGCGGGCGTTGCCACTCGTTCCGACCAAGACGCCGACGGCCATCATGTGGTTGTAGCGCCTCATGTTGAGGAAATGATCTTCAAACCAGCCCGGCATGTTGAGGGCTTGCACCACGGGAGGATTCCACCATGTTTCATACACGAAACCGCGCCACGGCTGCGGGATGCCGTAATGCGAAATCTGCAGGCCTTCGTGCGCATTGACCTCGTCGTCGAATTCGGCGGTGAGATAAGATCCCATGTTGAAACTAAGCTGCTTGCCCACGGGCAAAGACTTGCCGACCTTGCTGCGCAGCAGCAGGTAGCTGGAACCAATCGCGCCGGCGGACAGCACGAAAGTTTTCGCGCGAATGTGAATCTTGCTGCCGTCCGGCCGTTTCGCCTCGACGTAACGAATCGCCTGCCCGTTTGCATGCAAGCGCCGGACCTCACATTCCGCGATGATGTGCAGACGGCCGGGAAAATCGCGTTGCGCCCACGGGAGCGCGGTATCCAGCATCGAGAGCTTTTTACCGTAGGGACAACCCATATTGCAGTAGCCGCAGCCATAACATTCTTTGATGTTGGCGCTGACGACGTCCGCGGAAATGCGCTGGCCGGTGGCGTTGAATTTCTTGACACCTTTGAGAAAAAGCTCGCCGGAGGGATTGAGGCGAGCGTTGTTTTGCTTTTGAATATCGAGGAACGCGCGCACGGCGGCGTCGCTGGCGTAAACCTCTTTGATGCTCAAGCCAGCATGATGGATATTGGGATCGTTCCATTTGTGCAATACTTCTTCGGGAGGCGAAAAACACACGGCGTTGTTCACCACGGTGCTGCCGCCGACGCAGCTTCCCTGCAGAATCGTGAAACTGAAATCCTGCGTTTGCTGGAACACCCCGTCGGCGTAGAGCTTCCCGACCATATCGACTTCATCTTCGCTGAATTCGCGAGGCTCGACGTACTTACCGCGCTCCACCAGCGTCACTTCACGACCATCCTTCGCCAAAAAATACGCAAGAATCGCGCCGCCCGCGCCGCTGCCCATGATGCACACGTCCGCCTCGAGCGTCTCCACGCGCAGCTCTTGCCCGCGCTGCACTTTGAGAGGGTGGGCCGCGATCGGGCGCAGCGACAAACGGGCCGTTCCTTTGCGTTGAGAAAACCGCTGGTATCCCACGTCCTCAAAAGTTTTGGGATCGCTGTAATAGCCGACGTAAGTGAGCTGTTTGGCCACCCGGATCATTTGTTGCACGAATCGCCGGAGGAAACCAGGCAAAAGCTTGATGAGCACGTCACGATAAAAGTGTTTCTTGAGATGATACAGCCGGGTTTCTTCATCCAGCTCGGGGAAGGGCGCTCTAAAATAAAATTGCGGGTGCATGAATATACCGTACAGCACGACGCGATACACCCACAACCGCCGCGCGCGAATCTGGCTGACGTAGTGATCGACGCGCGCCACGATTTCATCGGGCTGCACGCGTTCTTCTTCGCCGTGCACGAGAACTTCCGCCAGCGCCACCAGGGTGCGATATTCAATGCCACCCAAAAACTTGAGCCCATGCCGCGCCTGCCAGGCGCGATTGTAAACCACAAACAACCCCACGGCCACGGCAGCATCGAGCACGATCGAGCCCAATAAAATGTGTTTCAGCATGAGCGCGTGGCCGCCCAGCTCGACCATGAAGGAGGTATTTTTGAACAAAAGGAAAATCAATTGGGTTAACGCCGAAACAATGTGACCGGCGATGACGATGCTGGCGATGGGCAGATTGTTGCGAATGTCCTTGGCGGCATAAAAGCTGAGCAACGCGAGTATGCCGGCTTTCACGGCGGAATTGGACACGAACGGCAACTCCACAAAAAAATTGCTCATACTCGGCAGCAAGGGGCCCAGCTCATAGGCCAGGGCCGCACATGCGAACAAACCTCCAAGGCCGGTGAGCACGATGCGCGCCTGTCTTTCCGCGCCGGTCAATTCGGGCAGAGGTTCAGCCGGGCGCATCAGCCCGAGGGTGCTAAACACCTGGCGGGTGTTTTGCAAAAAACGCTGCAAAGTCTGGTTTACACCCTTGAGCACGATTTTCATCAAGCTGAAGCGCGCCTGTACATAAAAAAAGGTGACCACGCCGCCGATCACCAGGTCCAGCAAACTCGCCAGCAACAGTACCGCACCAATCGACATCTGCACCGGACCGATCTGGACGAGATAGCCAGTGTCAATGGTGATGAAAAAGATCAGCATCGCCAGCAGCGAAAATACGTGTGCGGCGATGAAAATCGGCACCAGGTTGTATCTTTTTTTGAGATCGCCAGCGGCATACAAGCAGATCAGCATCAGACAGTACACTTTGACTACCGAATTGGAAACGAACGGTAATTGGTGAAAGAAATCCCCTATGGGCTTCAGAAAGGCTCCGGCGCCATAGCAGAGCGTGGCCGCCAGAAAGACAAAACCCAGGATTTGCAGCACCCGCTTGAGCATGCGTTGCTCGGGGGTAAGAGCAGGCCGCAAAGCCTGCAGCTTTTTCAAATTGAGCCAGCGATCTTCGATGTCGTGGCGCATATGCGCTCCTTCCAGGGTGAGTGTATGCTCGAAAAAACAAAAAGCCCGCGTCTCAATCGCCACGAGGGGGATCGAGAATTGGGCTGTTCCAATCATTTCGACGAATAGAGTGAGGCGGCATCGGCTTGGACTCCCCTAAGCAAGAGGACAGGACGGCACCTTCTCCCGAGGCCGTCCAGAGATGAACGGCTATTGATAGTAAAAAAATCATGAACAGTCAAGCAAGAATTTTGCAGTAACGGCATAGTCTTTTAAAATACAAGACACCAAATCAGCAGAAGAATACTCACATTTTTTCGATTGAATTTAAAGGGGAAGGCTATCCAGCTGGCGGGCGACTTCGTAAGCGGCAATGCCAAAGGCCACTGCGACATTGAGCGAAGTCTTGTGACCGCGCATGGGCAGGGAGATGGCCATGTCGCATAGCGCTAAAGTCTCGGGCGCAATGCCTTCATATTCATGGCCGAGGACCAGGGCGAGCGGAAAGCTGAAGGAAGCAGCACGAACGTCTTTGCTGTTGGAGGTGTTTTCGAGGGCAAAGAGGCGGTAGCCTTGCTCGCGCAACCGTCGTAGCGCGAGGTCGGTTTTGGGAAAATACTCCCACGGCACGATTTCTTCCGCACCCAACGCCGCTTTGCGGATCTCCGGCCGTGGGGGCGTGGCGGTCATGCCGCAGAGATACAGCTTGCCGGTGCCGGCGCCATCCGCCGTGCGAAAAATCGAGCCGACGTTGTGCATGCTGCGAATGTTGTCCAATACCGCGACAAATGGAGGAAGCATTTGGGAATCCCCGGAGGTTGTCGTTACTTCTTGGCTTGCATGGCCTCGTAGCACATTGAAAAATGTGGACCGCTTGGCCCGAGGTATTCATGAAATAAGCAGCAGCGAAAAATCCATGGCCGGCGCGGAATGGGTCAAAGCGCCGATGGAGATGAAATCGACGCCGGTTTCGGCGATCGCGCGTACCGTTTCGATGGTCACATTTCCGGAGGCTTCCAATGGAATCTTTCTCGCGACCAGTGCAACCGCTCCGCGCATTTCTTGCAGAGGCATGTTGTCCAGCATGATGCGATCGACCCCCAAGTGCAAGCATTCCTCAACTTCTCTGAGATTTTTGGTTTCGACTTCAATTTTCAGATGGCACTTCTGCTCACGAGCGTACATGCGGCATTTTTGTACGGCGGCTGGAATATCTCCCGCGGCAGCAATGTGATTTTCCTTGATCAGAAACATGTCGTGCAAGCCAAAACGATGATTGGTGCCACCGCCACAACGCACGGCATATTTTTCCAACCAGCGCCAGCCCGGGGTGGTCTTGCGCGTGTCGAGAAGGCGGGCTTGCGTTCCTGCAACCGCATCCACGAATTTGCGCGTGAGCGTCGCGATGCCCGACAGCCGTTGCAGAAAATTCAGCGCCGTGCGTTCGTAGCTCAAAATACCGCTTGCTTGCCCGTGTAAACGCGCAAACACGGTTTTGGGCGCGAGGCTTTCACCATCTCGCGCAAAAACCTCAACCGCAATGGCCGGCTGCGCCTTCTGAAACACACGTCGCACGATCTCGGTTCCGGCTACGACACCTGCAGATTTGGCAATGATTTCTGCATGCGCTTCTGCATGCGACGTTTCATCTGAGCGCCCGGCAATGGCCAGCGTTGTGACGTCGCCCGCTTCACCCAAGTCTTCCGCCAAGGCCATGTCGATGAGAAGGTCTGCAGCACGCCAGAAGGCGGAGGAGAAAACGTATTGTTGATTCACGGCGAGCAGAAAGTTTAATCTCATTCTTGTAGCATTACGCGCACGGAATCCATACTGCCGTCATTCGGCGCCGGTGGCAGATTTAGAATGTGCGCCATCAAATTGTACACGTGAATATTTTGGAACGGCTTCACTACGACGCCCCTTTTGAAAGCCGGACCGTGTGCGATGAAAGTTGCTCGCATCGAAGGCAACAGGTTGTCATACCCATGGGTGCCATTATCCCAATTTGACCGGCTCGAGTCGTTGGCCGCGCGTATGTTGATCGTCCAGCCTTCGTCGGCGAGACAAAGAATCGGCGGTATGCGGCGATTGCGGGAATAGTGAAAGCGGCTGGGCATGGAACCTTTGCGATAAACGTGCATGTTAGGATGCGCGTTGGCCAGCGCTCGATAAATTGCTTCTTCATTGTTTTGTAAGGGCCGGAGTGTGACCGCCGGCGAGCCGTCGATGATCTGCACCATGCTCAAATCGATATATTCGCGCAGGTAAATCACGCGTTCCGTGCTCGTCGCCGACATGCCGTGATCCGCGACGAGGATGAGGTTCACTTTCTCGAGAATGCCGCGCGCCTCCAGGCCCTGCAGCAGGGCGCCGAGAATGTCATCGAGCTCTTGAATGGCCTTGATCACCTCGGGTGAATCTGGACCACGACGATGGCCGTGATGATCGGCATCGCTGAAATAAATGGCGAGGAAACGCGGGCGTTCGGTGACGGGTAAATCCAGCCACGCCAACGCCTGCGCGACACGATCCAGATTCGGCACCTTTTGGTCGTAACGTTTCCAGAATGTCGGGCGCACGCCTGCAATTTCCGCTTCCGAGCCAACCCAGAAAAAAATGCCGCTTTTTTGGCCTTGCTTCTCCGCCGTCACCCAAATCGGCTCTCCGCCCCACCATCGGCCATCTTCCACCGCGGTGCGGTCGCTCATTTTGAAATTCGCATTGAAGACCGGATCGAACATGCTGTTGCCGACGATGCCGTTGTTCTCGGGATAGAGGCCGGTGGCGATGGTATAAAAATTCGGGAAGGTTTTGGAGGGGAATGCCGGGATCATGCCTTCTGCGCGCACGCCCTGCGCCGTCAAACGATGCAAATTGGGAGTTTCGGTCTTGTCCATGTAGTCGTTGCGAAAACCGTCGAAGCCGATCAAGATGACCGTAGACTGCAAATCTGCAATTTCAGCGACGCGAGCGGAGCTGGATTGAGATCTTGCCTGTAAAACAACCTGCGAAATGCCGAAGGCGAGCGCTAAGCAGATTGCTCTTCGCATTTTTCTCCTCTGATAGAGCCCTGTCAAGCGCCCTCGATCCTCAACGCGCGCATTTTTTTGTAGAGATTGCTGCGCTCCAGGCCGAGAAGCTCGGCGGCTTGGGACATGTTGCCCCCGGTTGCTGCAAGACAGGACAAAATGTATTCCCGCTCTACACGATCGCGTATTTCCCGTAAATTGACGCCAGCTTGAAAAGAGCCGAGGCCTTTCACTGCTGGTGCCTGCAAAGACAAGGGCAAATCCGCAGCCCCGATTTGATCGCCAGGCGTCATGATCACCAGACGCTCGACCATGTTGCGCAGCTCGCGAATGTTTCCCGGCCAGGAGTATTGCGACAATTTTTCGAGCGCTTCCGGAGCAAATGCCTTGCGGCGAAAGCCGTTTTCCTGGCAATAGAAATCCGTAAAGTGCCGTACGAGCGCCGGAATATCCTCCCGGCGTTCGCGCAACGGCGGCAAGTGAATCGGAACAACGTTCAGCCGGAACCACAAGTCCTCGCGAAATGCGCCGCGCTTCACTTCCGCTTCGAGATCTTTGTTGGTGGCGGCAATCACACGCACCTCGACACGATGGGTCTGGTTGCCGCCCACGCGCTCAAACTCTCCCTCCTGCAGCACCCGCAGCACTTTGGCCTGTGCCTTCAAGCTCATGTCCCCGACTTCATCGAGAAAGAGCGTACCCTGGTGCGCCTGCTGAAATTTGCCCTCACGGCTCGCGGTCGCGCCGGTGAATGCACCTCTTTCATGGCCGAACAATTCGCTTTCGATCAACTCTTCCGGAATGGCGGCACAGTTGACTTTGACGAACGGCTTCTGCGCGCGCTCGCTGGTTTCATGCAGAGCGCGTGCCGCCAGCTCTTTTCCGGTTCCGCTTTCGCCGAGAAGCAGCACCCGCGTCTGGGTGGGCGCCGCACGCGCAAGGTGCTCGTGTACCTTGCGTAACGCCGGGCTCTCGCCGATCATCTCAAAACGGCTTTGCACTTCATGCCGCAGCCGCGAGTTTTCCTCGGCCAGTTGTTTCTGCGACAAGGCGTTCTTGATGGTGAGCAAAAGCTTTTCTTTTGAGATCGGCTTTTCGATAAAATCGTACGCGCCCTCTCGCGTGGCGGCAACGGCATTCTCAATGGTGGCGTTACCGGAGATCATGATCACGGCGGGAGGGAAAGGCAAGCCACGCACGCGCTTCAAAAACTCCAAACCGTCGAGGCCGGGCATGATAATGTCGAGCAGCATGAGATCATAGTGTTGCCCGGCCAGGCGTTTTTCAGCTTCTGCCGCAGAGGCGGCTTCGCCAATGGCGTAACCCGCACTCTGAAGAATCATCTCCAATGAGCGGCGGATGTTGGGCTCGTCATCGACGAGGAGAATGGTTGCATTGGTCATGACTTGTCGGCATCTTCGCTTTCAGAGTTGGCACAAAGCATATTGAAAAAGCGCGGTAATGTCAAGGCGAAATAGGCCATGAAATTCATAGTTGACGAAACGGCCAAAACTGGTTATTTAAGGTTGAAGTGGAGGAGTTTACCGATCTCCTCGCTGAGCCGTACCGCCAAGCCTAATCCTCAGAACTTCTCTCCAGTTGTATCTCCTCACCATTCTTTGGCTAAAAAATTCATGTAAATTCATGGTGCTGTATTCCGCAAGCAGGCTGTTTTGCAGATAGAAACTGGCGAGGCTGAACATCGAGGTGGTTAGATTCGTAGCCATGGAAGTGTGCGATCAACCTGACAAAAACAGGCCTCGCCATGCACGCGACGGACCAGTGCGATTTGGTTTCATTTGTCACGGCAATTCAAAAAGGGCTGGGAAAATTGGGGGCGCTGGCGGAGACGCTCGCCCAGTTGCACGAGTATGGGGAAGAGTCTGCCGGAAGCGGTATGGCAGCGTTGAATCTGTTGAAATTTTACACTGTGTGCGAGCGTATTTTAATTCTGATCGATCGCGAAGCCAGTGGCAACCTTGCCCCCCGCGTAGACTGGCACAGCCGCTTGCTGCTGGAATCCAGCACCCCCCTGCCCGGCATGCGCCCTGCAATCATCTCTACGACCAGTTGCAAACTTCTGCAAAAGCTGCTTGCATTCCGCAATCTCAAGCGCAACATCTACGGTTATGTTCCCGCCCCATACGTCATCGAGAAGCTGTCCGAATTGGTTATAGAGCATCAACCGCAGTTGGCGGATGAAATTCAGCGGTTCCTCTCCTCGTTTTTGCGGCAGCGCCCGCAGTCGGCCACGGCTCGCTCACAACGCGTGCGATTCCATCCTCAGCTCGCGGTCTCGGGCTCGTTCTCCCAGATGCCTAAGACGTTGCCGTCCGGATCGTGAAACAACGCGAAGCTGCCCATCTTTTCCACGGGCGTTTTCGGCACGAACGTTTTCCCTCCATTCTCATTGATTAATTTCAATGAGGCCTCGATATTTCCAACGTGAATGTAAACCACCACGCCTTGCCGGCCGGTATGATCCGGAGAATGATAAAAGGCGCCGTTGATTGCGCCGCCGGTTTCGAATAACATATAATCCGCTTCTTCGACGTAGTTCATTTGCCAGCCGAAGACTTCGTGATAAAAACTCGCAGCGCGCTGAAGGTTGGCGCTGGGTATTTCGACGTGCACAAAATCTTGAAACATAAGGCCTCTCGCGAAAATTACAGTCTATCTGAGTGCTTACCTGTCATGCAGCGAGTGCGGTGACAAACGGAGTCTAAAATAATGTGGATCAAATCGCCCGCAAGGTAGGTGGCAATCAAATTCTTGCACGCGGGGAGAGTCGGCTTTCTAAGCAAAGGCGGCGTGCGCGAGCTGCCGCTCGAAGCTCCTAGTCAATTTTCCCCACGCACAGCGAGATGCCGGGGGGAAGTATCCTGCAAGGTGATGAGGGCTCAGATTTCTTGCATGACCTGGCGCCGGCGCCGGGAAGCGTTGCGTGTGCGCAGCCGCGCCGCCGCACATTCCAGAATCCGGCACGTCATTTGGCCGTAGTCAAATCCCAAGTGTGCCGCTGCGATCGGCATCACCGATTCCGGATCGAGATCGGCGTTCGGATTCACGTCGAGCACGACGGGAATGCCGTTCCATAAACGAATATCCATGCGGGCGTAATCGCGGCAACGCATCGCGCGATATGCCCGGACGGCCACGTCGCACAAGGCCAGATTCAATTCCTCCGTGGTGGGCGCCGGGCAGAGCCAGCCGATGCCTGACCAGCCTTCCGAAGCAGGATCGAATTTGGATTCGAACGTATACAAACGGTCATGCATATTTTTGTACTTCGAATAATCGAGCTCGACCGGAGGCAGGGCTTCGGGGTTGCGATTGCCCCACACCGCCACGTGAAATTCGCGGCCATCGATGAAGGGCTCCACCAAGACCTCGCTGCTAAACTCTTCCTCCAAGCGGCAGATCTGGCGCACCAGCTCGGCCCGTGATTCCGCGATCGAAGCGCGTGAGACGCCAAAGCTGCAATGCTGGCCGACCGGTTTGACCATCGCTGGAAAGGCGGCCCAATCTCTGGCCTGTTCGTGCGTCACGGCGCGTCCCGGCGGCGTCGGCACGCCGGCTTCGAAGAGAATTCGCTTAACCGTTTCCTTATTGACCGATTTTCCCAGGGTGCGCGAATTTGCACCTGTGAAAATGAAGCCGCGCGCCTCCAGATCTTTGGCAACGATGGCGTCGGACCATGGGATGCCATCATAGCCTTCACACCAGTTGAAAATCACCGTCGCTTCAGGATCAAAGTCATTCAGCGGATCCAGATTGTGGCGGATCTGAATGGGCTTGACGTCGACGAGACATCGATGCAGGCTTTCAACCATGTGATCGAGCAGTCGCCTGGAATTACTTTGATCTGCTTCCGGCCAGGACTTGTCGATATTGTAAATTAAAACCACCTGACCGAGAGAGGTGCGCTTGTTGGTCGTCATGAAGCACTCCGAATGTTCTGACACGTATTCGCTGATTGGTGAAGCGTGCAACGTTTACTCAGGTACGAGAACAAACTTCGTAGCGAAAATCGTTGCTGATGCGATGATAACCAGTGCGAATGAAAATTGCAAGAAATAAATGCAAGCGGGTCCGTTGTCACAAACTTTTTTTATTTGGAAGGAGCAAAGAAGGAATGTTCTGAATTGCAATCGGCCACACAGTGGTGAACTTGACGAACTGACTGCTGCCAGTCCATGAAGATCATTTTTAGGATTTCTTTCTCTTGGGCTTGTATGCAGTGACATCGTCACGTGCATGAAGCTTGCCGATTTGAATTGGCCCAATTTCTTCGAAGTGTAAGTCTGCTTGATTAAAAAAATTGCCCATTTCCTCTTTGAGACGCTGAATCGTCAGTTCACAATACTTGCGATCAATTTCAATTCCAATGCTATTGCGCCCCGACTTCATCGCGGCTATCATGGTTGTGCCGGTTCCGCTAAATGGATCAAGGATCGTATCGCCATGAAAAGAAAACATACGAACCAATCTATAAGCTAGCTCGAGAGGAAATGGCGCTGGATGTAAACGAGTTGAAGCTCCGGTTATATTCCAAAACTGTCGAAACCACAAGTCATACTCTTTTTTATCAATCATGCTTAACTGACGTTGCAACTCTGTGGGTTTGCGATAACCACCAGCCTTTCTTTGCATGAGTATAAACTCTATATCATTCTTAATGATGGCATTTGGCTCATATGGCTTGCCGAGAAACTTGCTGCCATTATTGATTTCATAGCTTGCATTCGAGATTTTATGCCAAATGATTGGATTTAGATTGTCGAAACCAATTTTCCGGCAGGCAACACAAATATCGGCATGAAGTGGTACGACCACATGGCGACCGTTTTCACGGCGAGATAAGCATACGTCACCCACCACGCAGACCATTCTACCCCCGGGAACAAGTATACGATAGATTTCCCTCCACACTTTTGCGAGTTCATCTATAAAACTTTCATACTCGGCAATGTGTCCTAATTGGCTAGCATGATCATTGTAACGTTTGAGCTTCCAATATGGCGGCGAGGTGACGACCAAGTGAATTGACTCGCTAGCAATGAATCCTAGACTTCTCGCATCACCCAGTAGAAGGCGGTGTATAGTTCTTGCTTCCAATGTCAATTGGCTAGGTGAGATGAGCTGATACATGCGCAAAAAGTGAATGTATGAATAACTTTGGTGACAGATCGCGAGCAGGTTCGCTATATATACCTTTCAGACCAGTTGCTCGTTGAGATGTTATAAAAGCAACCGCAGTATAGTGCCTTTCCCTCACGAGTTTTCTGCAAAACAATTCGTAGCGCTTTGTATAAGATGCATCTTTAAATTCGGGAAAGACTTTAAAGTGAGGCTCGTGAACTCTGACAGGCCTTTGCGATGCGGCGCAGTCCTCTAACATGAAAAAGTAACCTAAAAACGGTTGTGCTGACTTGTTGAATGCACCTTCTCTGAAAGCCGTCCACAAATCCAAAGCGCTTCCCATCGCTTCTTCGGTTCTGTTATTGAAATTGTTGCCAAAAGATGGACCAACTTGAGACTTTGTTTCGATGGTGACAAGCAATTCTCCATTTCGAACAACAAGGATATCCCATTCCTTCGTAGGGCGAAAAAAGCCGGGAAGTTGCAGCGCCGTTTGATGAAAAATGCACTGTTGATCGACACCAGCATCCATTAGGAGTTTCGTAAACAGAGTTATGAAGCCGTCCATCTGAGCTCCACCAGTTACTGCTCCCCGTGCCCCTTGGTCAGCACTTCCTTTTCTTTTTTGTTCCTCAAATTGATACTTTCTTGTAAGCCAGTATTTGGTGACCGCATCTGACAAAGCTTTGGGAAGATTGTCCAAAACTGATTTTTGCTTCATCTCATTCTCTGCCTCATCCCAATGCACCTTGCCAAGAATGTATGCTGGTTCAAAAGCAAATCAAAAATTAAACACGCTGAACTGCAAGTATTTCGACGGATTCTTCTTCACATCGTCGAGCAGCGCCTGCATTTCGTCAACGGTTTTAGTGGCTTTGTTGTAGAGGTCTTCATTATAAATCGCTTTACCCAGGGTGCCTTGCTGCGTTTCCAGAGCGTGCAACAAATTGCGCGTCGAGGTTATGGCGCTGTCCAGCTTGGCCACGGTCGCGGGCAGTTGCGCAGTGCTTGCAGTGATATTTTGTGAGACGCTGTCGAACGCGGCCCGGTTGTGGCGCCAGAAATGATTCACGCTTTTGCTCAGGCTGTCGAGCTGCACGATGGTGTTCCTAAGATGGTGGTTGTTTTGAGCCATAAAAGCATCCGTGCGGCGCGTGAGGCGCTCGACGTTATCGAGCGTCGCCGCCACGATTTTTTGTTCTTTGTGACTGAACGCCGTATCCAACGCCACGGTGAGCTTGGACATCAAGGTCGTAGCTTTATCCATGAGCTCAGAAAGGGAATCGCCGGCATCCGCCAGGTCGGTGACGTATTCGCCCAAGATGACATCGCCTTCTTTGAGATTTGCCTTGGAGGTGCCCGGCAGCAGCGCGATGTATTTCTCGCCAATCATGCCGATGCTGCGGATGGAGGCACGCGTGTCGTCCGGCAGCGGCACCTCTCCGTTCAGCCAGAGTTGCACCGCCACGCCTTCTCTTTCCAATTGCATTTTGCGGATGCGGCCGACTTTCAAGCCGGACACCGTCACCGGATCACCCACTTCCAGGCCGGTGACATTGGCAAAGTGCGCCTGCACCACAAACCCTTTTTCGCGCACCGGCACTTCGCGCAGAAAAACGTATCCATAGATGCCCAACCCGATCGCGAGTATAATCGCCGCGCCAACCAGGACTTCATTGCTCCAACGTCGCATGCTTCTTTGCTCCAGAGTTATTTCCTCGCTCCATCCACTCGTGCCCGCGCGCGCTCTCCAGGAATTCCACCACCGCCGGTTCATCGCTTTCCGACAGCTCACGGGGCGTGCCGAAGAAACAAATCACCCCGTCTTTCAACATGGCGACTTTAGCTGCAATGCGATAAACGCTGTGCATGTCGTGCGTGACCACGACCGAAGTGACGCCGAGCTTTTCATTCAGATCGAAAATCAATTGATTGATATTGTCGGCGCGCGGCGGGTCCAGACCGGTCGTGGGTTCGTCATACAGCAACACTTGCGGCTTCGTCACCAGCGCACGCGCGATGGCCACGCGTTTTTTCATGCCCCCGCTCAACTCCGCTGGAAATTTGTGCTCGATGTCGCGCAGATCGACCATTTCCAGCGCCTCTCGGACGGCGGCGCGAATCTCAAACTCTTTCATGCGCGTATGCCGCTTCAGGCCCATGGCCATGTTCTCGCCGATGGTCATCGAGTCGAACAGCGCCGAGCCTTGAAATACCATGGAGATTTTCTTGCGAATCTCCAGGAGCACCGGATAAGGCACGGCGGTGACGTCGAGATCGTCAACCAAGACCTGGCCGCCGTCGGGTTTGAGCAGTCCGATGATGTGCTTGAGCAGCACAGATTTTCCCGAGCCGCTGCCGCCAATGATTGCCGTGGTCAGGCCGTCTTCAATGGCGAGATTCACGTCACGCAGAACGAGAAGATTGTCAAAATTTTTGCGCACGTGTCGAAAGATGATCATGCCGGAATGCTCAAACGTTTAAAATGACGGTCGCCATCACGAAATCGAGCGTGAGGATCATCAAGCATGCGCTTACTGCTGCTTTGGTGGCCGCCGTCCCCACGCCCTCCGCGCCTTGCTGGGCGTTCAGGCCTTGATAGCAGGCGACCATGGTAATGGAAAAGCCGAATAACACTGCCTTGGAAAGCGGTAGCGCAAAATCGCGCCAATTCACGTATTGTTTGGCGCCCTTGAAAAACTCGACGGTCGTGATATCGGCAATGGAAACCGCGGTGAGCCAGCCCGAGACGATCCCGATGAATGCGGAAAAAATCACCAGCACGGGCAGCATGACCAGGCCGGCAATGAGCCGCGGCACCACGAGATAGGCCACCGGGTTGAAAGCCATGGATTCGAGCGCATCGATTTGTTCCGTCACTTTCATCGTGCCGATTTCTGCGGCAATGGAAGCGCCGACGCGGCCGGCCAGCACCAGGGCGGTGATCGCCGAGGCCATCTCTTGCAGCACGGCTTTTTCAACCACCGTTCCCGCGATATACAGTGGCACGGTCGAAGTGAATTGCTTGACCGCCTGCAGGGCCATCACCATGCCTGCAAAAACCGAGATGTACATGACCACGGGAATCGACTGAATGCCGATGCGCATCATCTGTTCGATCACCAGCCCGGTCCACGTGCGCACGTCTGCAAGGGCGAGAAAAGTCTTGTAGACCAGTTTGCCGAAATTGCCGGTATGATACAAAAAGTGCAGCAAAAAGTTGCCGAGGATTCTGGCCGGCGTCGCGATCACTGCAAGAATGTTTCTGCCCATGTGAGCCAGCGCTTTCAGGTTGAGATTTCGGTCCGGTTGGAGACTGAACGAAAGCGCGGGACACGCTGCGGCCTCGTGCGGAAGATATAGTCCCATATCGGCGTGCTCACCCCATAACCGAGATCGGCGTCGTGATAATGATGCAGAGCATGATATTGTTTCAGCCATTGCCCCAGCCGGTTGTGCATGGGCAGATGGTGGGTGGCGTAATGAATCATGTCGTAGCAAAGATAACCGAAAATGAAGCCTGCGAAAAACGGCGGTAGCTTTACCGGTCCGGCCAGCACCCGAAAGAAATAGTAAAAAAGCAAAGCGAGCGGTATGCTGACTACCGGGGCCATGACCAGCCGCGTAGAATCACGGGGGTAATCATGATGCACGCCGTGAAATACAAAATGCACCCACTTGCCGAATTGCGTCGTGGGTTGGTAATGAAAAACGAAGCGGTGCATCAGGTACTCCGTCAACGTCCACACGAATCCGCCCGCCACGAAGAAGGCAGAAGCCGCAAGAAATCCGAGCCCGGGTGCCGTGAACGCTTGATATAGGAAAAAGAGAACTACTGGCAGATACAGAATCACCGGCGTGCCGGGATGCATGTGGGTGAGCTTATCGAGCCACTTGTTTTCGAACATGGCCACGGTTTCGTCTTTGTTCGAAAGATAATTTGTCATGCTGCCTCCTCAAGCTTGTCGGATGGATCAAGCCCGCTTATAAAATACGTTGGCTCCATCGCAGTGGATGTCAATAAAATTGTTTCGATCGGGAAATAATCGGGCAGGAAAAACCGAGCGAAACTCACAACCTCGACTAAAATCGACATTTTTTTCGTTTCATTCAAGCAAAAATTGGGCGACGCTCATGGGCATGAGGCCGAGGTGATCAAAAATTCCACCAGCAGCACTCTTAAGTCTTCTCGTTCATACCCAACAAATAATCGCCGATGACGTGGGTTGCGTGGTCCCAATCCTCATGGGGCGAAGGCCAGTTGCGATCTTGCGCGCGGCGAAGATAGATGATTTGCGCCAGATGATAAAGATAATGCTGCGCCATGTGCAGCACGGCAACGCCGAGCTGCTCCCTATCCTTTCCGTCGAGCGAAGCTCGCTCAAAGAATAATTCTTCGTCATGCCCGCAATCCAATACCACCTCTTTCACTTGCCGTTGTATCTGCCGCATGCCCTCCGAAATTTCTTCGGAAGTGACTGGCTTCGCGACGCCGGCAACAGGGGGGACGCCCAAGCGCTTCAAGAACCATGCGTCTACACGAATCAGATGCCGGCAGATGTCGCCGATGCTGCGCGATTCCGGGGCGGGCTTCCAATTGAGCTGCTCGGCGGGAATACCATCCAACACAGCGAACAAAGGTTTGGCGCTGCTGGCGTGAACGTCAAGAATCATCTTTCGTTTGCTGGAGCTCATATCTCTCCGGAGGTCTTGTTTCTCAATGCAGCCCTGTGTGCTTCAACTCTTCCAGTACGCTGTCAATCGTCTCCACGATGAAATCCGCATCGCTGAGCGTGATGCACATCGGCGGTTTGATGCGTAATACGTTGCCGAACAGGCCGCCTTTGCCGATGAGCAGGCCATGATTCTTCGTGCGTTCCAGCAATTCGGCGGTTGTTGCCGTGGCCGGCTCCTTGGTGGTGCGATCCCTCACCAATTCCACACCCAGCATCAACCCCAGACCGCGCACTTCGCCGATGAGCAAATGCTTGTGCATCAAACCGGTCAATTTCTCCTTTAAATAAGCCCCCACTTTGTGTGCGTTGGCTTGCGTGCCTTCTTTGTCGATCACTTCGAGCGTGGCCAGGCCTTGCACCATGGAAACCGGATTGCCGCCGAAGGTATTGAACCAGATTTTCCCGTTCATCGCATTGGCGATCTCGCGCTTCGTGGTCAGCGCGCTCAGGGGTACCCCGTTACCCAGGCCTTTCGCCATGGCAACGGCGTCGGGCGTCACGCCCCAGTTTTGAATGCCCCAATAGTGCGCGCCCGTGCGGCCAAAACCAGTTTGCACCTCATCCGCGATGAACACGCCACCATATTTTTTGACGAGGTCGTAGACAATTTTGAAGTATTCCGGCGGTGGCGTGACCGCGCCACCCACGCCTTGAATCGGCTCGCCTAAAAATGCCGCAATTTTTCCGCTGGTACTGTATTTGATCGTATTCTCAACGTCGCGAGCGCACTGTACTTCGCAGCTCGGATACGTCAGATTGAATGGGCAGCGATAACAATATCCCGGCGAAACGTGAAAGACGTTGCCCGTGGTGGGAACCGGATATTTCCACGTGCTATGGCCAACCGTGCTCATGGTCGCCAGGCTCGCTCCGTGATAACCGTTGCGCAACGTGATCACGTCCAGATTGCCGGTAAACAACCGCGCGACCGTCATCGCCAGATCGTTGCTCTCGCTGCCGGAGTTGGTGAAAAACGACACCTTCAGGTCCGGGCTGGGCATTTTTTCGGCCAGCTTTTTTGCCAGCAAGGGCATGGCGGGATGCAAGTAGATCGTCGTGGCGTGCTGCAGCTTGTCGATCTGCGCTTTGGTTTTGGCAATCACCTCCGGGTGGCAATGCCCCACGCTGATGGTCACGATGCCGCCGAAGGCGTCGAGATACTGCCGGCCCGTTTCGTCGTAGAGATACTGCATTTCACCGCGCACGAGATTGATAGGCTCGCGGTAATAGTTGAACACGGCCGTGGGCAAATACTCTTGGCGCAGCGCCAGCACTTCCGCGCGCGTCAACTCTTCGCTGTCATGGCGATTGTTGCCGTCGGGATCGCCGGACGGCGGAAGGCTCTTGCGCAGACCTGTGCTCGGAGTATTGAACATGATGCGCTCCGTGTGATGATGACGTTGGCATCGGTAAGTAATACATATTCAATATAACTCGTACACGTTCCAAAAGCAAATGCGTCATGTGATTGCAGTTTTCTGAAATTTTATGCTCATGGAATCGTGTGTCTTGGGCTTCTATTTTTTTCAAAATTGCAACAAAAGGCTTGACAAATGCGCCTGGTTTGTTAGCTTATACCTATGAAAGCGAATGCGAACATGCACAAGCGACCGGATTGCGCGAATCTCGAGGTCATTTTCACCATGGAAATGGCAGGTGCATGCTGCGCGCTTCTCCGCGGTTTTTATCACACCCCAAAAACATTTTCAGATATCGATAAAGCAAAAAGCTGACACCGTTTCCAGGAACGAACTTAGGCGAGTTGTTCCAGCTCGTTTGAGTTCGTTTTTTATTTTATCCCGTATTTTACTTTATCGAACAGGCGGCAAAAATTGCTCGCAAGCCGCGAGCGTTGGCATTTCCAAACAACGTACCGCATCCTATGACGCAAACGCCAACATTGAAAATCGGTTTTGTCGGCTCCGGCCACATTGCGCGCGTGCATGCGCAAGCGTTGCACGCGCTTGGCGGCGCGGAGATTATTGCCTGGTCGGCGCAGCGCCGGGAGCGCGCTTTGGCTGCAGCACGGGATTTTGGCGGTGAAGCGATGACGACGGATGCACTGTTGTCGCATGCAGGCCTCGAGATCGCCATCATCACCACGCCGACACCGCAGCACGCCGAGCAGGCGATCACTGCGATGACGCATGGCAAGCAGGTTTTTTGCGAGAAGCCCATGGCGCGCACCGCGACGCAAGCGGACGATATGATCGCCGCCGCCGCGCGCTTGCAGCGCAAATTGTTCATCGGGCATACACTGCGCTTTTTCCCCATTTATCAACAAGCCCGCCAATTGATTCTTTCTGGCGCCGTTGGCAACGTGCGCCGCGTGCGCTGCCGGCGCTTGAATCTCTCGCCCGCGGGCCGCAGTCCCTGGTTCTTCGATTTCGAGCAAAGCGGCGGCTGCATTCTGGATTTGATGATTCATGATTTCGATTTCTTGAATTGGTGCTTCGGTGCGCCTACGCGTGTGGAAGTGGAAACCAAACCGGACAAAGATCCGTCCGGCTGGCGGCACGCCATCGTGCATCTCTATTTTGAGAACGGCGTGCGCGCCGCAGCCGAAGGCAGTTGGATGCACGATCGCTTCGAGCAATCTTTGAAGGTCGAAGGTGATCGCGGCACGCTCAGCACCGACTTCGCCGGGAATTTACTGCGCCTCGAAGACAAGCGCGGGCTGCGCGCCCTCGAAGTGCTGGCCGCGGATCCATATTACGATCAGATGAAACACTACTTGCAATATGTGCGCGGAGAGGCGAACTTAATAGTGACGCCGCAGGACGCGCGCGCCGCGTTGGGCGTGGCTTTGGCAGGATTGAGAAAACTGGCCATCAACCAATAAATTTTGTCCGTCGGATAGTCTCAAAGAGCAATCGTCATGCCTCATCTCGCGTTGCTAGGTGGACAACCGGTTCGCACCAAGCCTTTTCCCAAGTGGCCAATGCTGCGGCCCGAACAGTTGGCCGCTCTGCAGGCCGCATGGGAAAGCGGCGTGTGGGGCATCCGCAGCCCGCACGTCACCGAATTCGAAAAGCGCTTTGCGGCTTTCCATCAGGCGAAATTCGGCCTGGCAGTGTGCAACGCGACGGAAGGTCTCTGGGTGGCGTTGAAGGCCTGCGGCATTCAAGCCGGTGACGAGGTGATCATTCCGCCGTATACCTTTATCGCCACCGCTTCCGCGATTTTGCGCGCCAATGCGATTCCGGTCTTTGTGGACGTGGATCCGGACACGTACAACCTCGATCCACGGCAAATCGAAGCCAGTATTACGCCTCGCACTCGCGCGATCATGCCCGTGCACGTTGCCGGCCAGCCCGCAGACTTGGACGCGATCCTGGCGATAGCACGCCAGCATGGTTTGAGTGTGATTGAAGACGCCGCGCAAGCTCATGGCGCGGAATGGGGCGGCCGCCGCGTAGGCGGCGTCGGCGATCTCGGCGTGTTTTCATTTCAGTCTTCCAAAAACATGAGCGCCGGTGAAGGCGGGGTGCTGATCTCCGATTCCGGAGAGCTCATGGCAAGAGCGTTCTCGTATCAGAATTGCGGCCGCTTACCGCAAGGCGCGTGGTACGAACATCGTGTGCTCGGCTCGAATTTGCGCATGACCGCTTGGTCAGCAGCGGTTTTACTGGCGCAGTTTGGCACCCTTGCCCAAGATATGCAACTGCGCGACCGCAATGCGAGTCATCTCGATCAACGACTGGTGGAAATCCCCGGCATTCGTCCGCTGCTGGTGCATCCAAAAGTCACACGCCACGCACGCCATCTGTACATCTTGCGTTATGAGGCTGAAGCTTTCGAGAATTTGCCGCGCGAAGATTTTATTGCGGCATTGCAGGCGGAGGGCATCCCCGCTTACAAAGGATACTCGCCGTTGTATCGCGAAAATCTGTTTGCGCTCGACCCGCGTGAGTATCCGTGGCTCGAGGGCCAGCGCTATGGCGATTTGAGTTTACCCGTTTGCGAGATCGCTTGCAATGAGGAAGCGGTCTGGCTGGCGCAGAATGTTTTACTGGGCACGGAAAGCGACATGGAAGACATTGTGCGCGCCCTCGCCAAAGTGCAACAGAATATTGGTGAGATCAGGACAAAGGAGGATCGTCCGCATACCCAGCGCGATTGAGTCTTATGCCGAACACCGAACGCCACAAACGACCACAAGACGCTTGGCGGCCTCGACGCCGTCCCTTTCGGGTGGGCGCCGTGCGCACCAGAGGACGTGGCCGGTACCCGATTTCTTCCGATTTCTGCATTCAGAATATCTAATTCCCTATCAAACACTCCAAGCGCGCGACGAAGCCGGGCAGGCACTTCGGCCGGTTCAAACAGTATTCTATTTTCGTAATTTCTCAGATCACCGCCCGGGCGCTCTTGTTTTTTTCTGGAGTTGGGACAATGATCTGAAAAAGTGACGTCATCGCCTGGAAGACTTACAGCGCCCGGGCGGTCGTCTCTCAAAGGCAAAGGCACTACAGCATCGGTTCTCTCATCATTCTTTGCGAGGTGGGCATGCAGCGCTCGACAACCTGGCTACTCTTCTTGCCGCTCATGGTTTCTGCTTTACCTCTACCCCAGGATCCCGCACCGGCGCAGCCGCGGTGCTACCAGCCCGGCGAAATCATCGCGCCAGATATCTACGTCTATGATGGCGCCGGCCGCAAACGACGGCTGCTGGATCTGGCTGCTCCGGAAACCAAGGTGATTTACCTTCTGTTGTTCGGGGGGCCGACTTTCAATCCCGACCGCAGTCAGGGAGGGCTTTGGTGCGCAGATACCTTTAATGATATGCCGATTTCCAATTATCTGTACCTCAAGTATCGCGAGCGTGGCGTGACGTTCATGCCCGTGGCGTGCCCGCCGATTTATCACGCCAGGGCTTTCGGTTATCCCGGCAATCAATTGCTCTCACTGCCGGAAGGCAGGCCGGAATGGCACGCCGCGCTCGCCGCTTTCGTCAACGCCACGCAGGCTCTGCAAAACAATCATGTGATTCCGTTTGAAGAAATCTATTTTGATCCCAAGTTCCGTTTGCTTTTCAATTATGACAGGCTCGCGGACTTGCCGCCGCTGCCGGAAAAAGCGCCGGGGTGGACGGGAAAATTCAAACCATGCGACGACCGCCAATGTTATTCCACGCCGACGATCTGGCTGCTGTCGCGCTCCGGCGAAGTTTTGCATGAGCCGTTTGCTGGCAATCGCTACGCGCCAGCCGAGCAACGTTTGCGTTTTACCGCGCGCGAAATCGAAAATGTGCTGTTGCAAGCTTTGCGCCTGGCGCCGATGTCCGTTACGACCTCGGAGAACGCGCACACGCGTGCGAGCGATCTCGAATAATGGCGCGGGGCAGCGCCAAAAACGCTTTGGCTGAGCCGGAATTTTCCCCATGCCGGATGGCCGGCAAGAACGCCTGGTGTACCCTTTTCCGAGGCGTTATTGAGGTTACGACTGAGCATGATTTATGACGTGATTGTTGCCGGCCTCGGCGCGATGGGCAGCGCCGCGACGTATCACCTGGCCAAGCGCGGCGTACGGGTGCTGGGCTTGGATCGCTTCACGCCCCCGCATGCCTTCGGATCGTCGCACGGCGACAGCCGCATCATCCGCGAGGCGTATTTCGAACATCCGCTTTACGTCCCGCTCGTACAGCGCGCCTATGAGCTCTGGCACGAGCTCGAACGGGAAACTCGTGAACGGCTCTTCCTGCAAACCGGCGGCTTGATGATTGGCCCGCCCGAAGGCACGCTGGTGCAAGGTGCTTTGTTGAGTGCGCGCACCCATCATTTGACGCACGAGCTGCTCGACGCGGCTGCACTGCGCCGGCGTCATTCCGTTTTTCATCCCGGCGCCACGACGGCCGCGGTGTGGGAACCTCGTGCCGGGGTTTTGTTTCCGGAAAAGTGCATCACTGCACATCTGCAATTGGCGCGACATCTTGGCGCATCTCTTCATTTCGAAGAAACCGTTCATGCCTGGCGGCAAGAACGCCACAATTGCGAAGTGCAAACCGATCGCGGCAATTATCGTGCGTCGAAACTGGTATTCACCGCAGGCGCGTGGCTGGCGGGCCTATTACCCGATATCAAATTGCCTTTACACTGCACGCGCCAAACTCTCTTCTGGTTTGATCCGGCTTCGCACCGGGAAGCATTCGAGCCGCAACGATTTCCTGTCTTCATTTTCGAGCATGACCTCGGGCGATATTTTTACGGCTTACCCGATTTAGGAGAGGGCGTCAAGGTCGCGATTCATCATGAAGGGGAAACGACTACGCCGGAGACGATTCCTCGCGCCGTGCAGGACGAAGCAGCGCGCCCGCTGCGCGCGCTGCTGAAAAAGTATCTTCCTGCCGCCGCTGGAACGTTGCGGAAAACTTCCGTGTGCATGTACACCAACGCTCCGGACGGCCATTTCCTGATTGATTTTTATTCCGATTCTTCCCAAGTTCTATTGGTCAGTGCGTGCTCCGGGCATGGTTTCAAGTTTTCCAGCGCGATAGGTGAGTTGGTCGCACAATTGTTGCTGGACGGCCGCGCACGTTTCGATCTGGTCCCTTTTCGTTTGAGCCGATAAATTCTCAGAATCTTATGCTTCGTTCAGATCGCTCATCGCCTATCAATGTGAAGGTCATATCACGCCGGAGGTAAAATGGCATCCTATCTGCTGGCAACCAGTGCGGCCTGGGTCGCGGCGGCGCTCGTTGCTTTCGTCGGTCATGAAATTGTTCTGAGTGACGCTTACAAAGCATTTCCCGGCTGGAGACACGACGAAAAAACCGCCAGGCGCCGCCGTCCTCTCTACGTATTGGGCTGTCTGGCCTTTGCGTTGGTGCTGGTTTACTTATTGCATTTGGTCGCGCCCGTGGCGGCGAGCTGGCAAACCGGCTTGCAGCTCGGCGTGCTCGCTGGTTTGTTGGTTCATTTACCTAGGGTTTTCGAGCAATTCGCACGCTATTCTTTTCCATCAAAAATGATCATGACCTGCGCCCTGCTCGGGATAGTGCAATCAGCCGTCTCAGGAGTAGCGGCGGGGCTCGTTTTTTCGCTTTGGAATGCTTTGTAGAATTCAAGTTTTTGGAAAATAAGTGCCTGCCATAAAGTATGCCAAGTTTTTCCTTGACAAAGCTTTGGGCCAATGGTATATTGCCTTGCGCACCTTTATGCTCTGCGCAAAACCCTGGCAAGGCGAGTCGCGACGAGGAGCGGCCGTGATCCCCCCGGCCGTGATTTGCTTCTGTGGATAGGAAACTTCCTCTTAGCCTCGGCCAGCACCTCCCTCAAAGCCCGTAGTGAGGGTAGCATTTCCGCTAAACGGTCACATCATCATGCACTTCATCGCGCGTGCAGGAAGTTCTTTTCTTACGGCAGCCGCCGTGAACGCTTTCTGCTGAGTGGGTAGCTATGCCAAGCAATTTTGAGGAAAAAAACTTTTCGCCTGGCCGTGTGGTTTTCTTCAAGGAACATGTGAGCCAGCGCGCTGAAAATCGCGGCGCTTTGGGCGATTTTTCCAGCGCTCTGCCGAAGGTTTCTCCGGCCGGCTATCCTACTCCACCTTCAACTGAAGCCGCGGAGCTGAGACAATCCCGCCAACGTTCGACTGAAAATAACGAATCGGCAATTTTTCCCTATATTCCGCGCAAACGGCAAGAACGCATCGGCTTGCTCATCGATTATCTCTATCTCCCCGCCAGCCACGAAGCCGGCGACCAGGTTGACTTCCTGATTTTAGGGGAAAATCGCGTGGGCATTTTGTTGGCGGATGTGCATGGTAAGATTCCCGACGACAGCACGCCGGTTTTGAAAACCGTGTTGCGCTCCAACAGCACGGGCTTATCGGCGGCGGCTACGCTGCGGTATCTCGAGCAATATTTGATCGACTCGGGTGAGAAAGGATTCAGTCTCACCGCCTTTTACGCCATTTTCGATCAGAACAAGCGGCTGTTGCACTTCGCCAGCGCCGGGCATTTGCCGATGATGGTTTATCGCCCGGCTTTAAACAAGATCTTCTTGCTCAACACTTCCGGCTCACCCTTTGGTGAAACCCCGCATGCTTTGGCAAACGGCAAACCCCTTCCGGCGTCGCCCAAGCGTAAAATCGAAAGCGAAAAAGCCGCGTTGCAACAAAACGATTTGTTCGTGCTGTACAGCGACGGCCTGCTCTCGCTGCGCGGCACAACCGGCGAATATTTTGGCCGGCAACGCCTGGTGGAGTTCATCGCGCGGCACGGCGAGGTCGATCCGACGACTTTTTTGATTGAATTGCGCAAGCTCCTGGAGAAGTTTACCGGCGGCAAGCACAGTCACCAGGATGATATCACCGTCATCGTGCTCAAGAATGTTTTGCGGAATCTGGACAAGCCGCATGCCGAGGCGGCAAATAGCGATTTGGCTTCCCAGTTTCTGAGCACCGAGCAGGAGCATGCGATTCTGACAGTGCTGCGCACCGATCCGCAGGCGAGCGCGGAAGAGATCATTGCGGAGTTGCAGCAAAACGAGCCGCGTGGCTTGTTGCCGGAGCAGGTCAAGGCGTACCTCGAGCAAAACGGCCGCTGGCTGCAACCGTGGCCCGCGCGTGAAGCCAAGGGCGGCCCGCGCACCAACGGCCAGCCGTTGGTGATCGACCACCAATCCGTGGCCGAAGCGGCGACGCGCCGGCTGCAGGAAGAGCTGATCGCGGCGTTCCCCATTCGCAATTTGCTGGCCAAGCGCTATCATTTTTCGAGCAAGAAGATTGACATGCAAAAGGCGCTGCAGCTCTACAATAACGGCGACTACGAGCAAGCACTGGAAGCATTTTCTCAATTGAGGCATATGATCAAGAAGTCGGCAGCCGTGCATTGCTTCTTCGGTAATCTCTACTTATTGTTGAACCAACCGGCGCCGGCGCAGCAGGAGTTTTTTGCCGCCTTAAATTACGACCAAACCAGCAGCCATGCTCTGGCGGCGTTGAGTTATCTCGCGTTGCGGGAAGGCGAGTTCAACATGGCTATCGAATCGCTGGCTACGGCCTTACGCCTGGGCGCGTGTGAGCAGGAATATCAGAATTTTTTGACCAAGCTCATCCTGGCCGTGGAAAATCGTGAAGATCGCAACGATTGGCTGACGTGATTGTGCACTCGAATCAAGCTGCAAAGAAAAAGCCGGCCGGGTAGATCCCCGGCCGGCTTTTTCTTTCATTCATCACTGCTTAGACATCACTTTTCAGAAGACCACGCCCGCGGTCACGCCCAGGAAAGTTGTGCTCTCAGTATCGGTGAAGATGATGTTAAAAAGGCCTTGGAGAATCAAATTGAGCGATTCTCCGGCCGGGAGCTCAAAACCGCCGCCGGCGGTCAAGCCGAATTTCTTGGGTTTCACTTCAAATTCAGTACCGCCATAGACCGTAACGATATCAGCATTTGTGATGGGAAAGGTTTGTACATTACCCAGAAAATCCCTACCCGTGTACTCACCGCCATTGATCTTCGTTTTTTGCATCAGAAAGTTGTAGGTCGCCGTTCCAAAAAGGAAAAATTGCGTGGAAGACTCCGGGCGGGTCAAATATGGCCTTGCGCCAATACCGAATTTTATCGCGCTGGCGCTCCCGGTTGCATCTATGTTTCCATTAATGACTGTGCCTCTCGGATTGCCGGAGGCATCAAGAATGGGGCGGCCGACGAGATCGGCCGCTGAGGCATTGGCGATGGCGTTTGCATCCACAGTAAAACCTTCATAACCAACAAAAATCGGAATGCCGAGCCGTTGGGAGGGGAACAGCACGTACTGCACGTTACCGCTCAAGCCGATCTTGTAGAAATCTTTGAACCAATCTGGGCCCAGGGGAAAGGCGGCGCCGGTATAAATCTCGGTTTGGCTGCGCCGGGTCTGGGCAAATAAGCTTGTTGCACAAAGTAAAGAGACCAAAAGAGGTATTGACATTTTTGCAAGCTTCATACGATGCTCCTCAAAGAAGTGGTGTATGGCTGATTATGAAAAGTTGATTGTATCTTTACCTATTTGGTAATCACGCGGTCGCGAATTTGCGGCGCGCCGCTCTTGGCTTTCGTGATGTTTGCGAAGGAATAGCCGTCCAGCACCTCGGTCAATTGCGCTTCGCACAGCTCGTCGATCATTTTGCCGATTACCTCATTGGTGATGGGATGCACGATGGGCGCGCCTTGGCGATACACCACGCATTTCATGCCTTTGCGCATGCCGTTGGTGCGGCCAAAATCGAAGGTGAGGCGCTCGCGGTCTGTGTTGATGACATAGCCGTGTACCAGCGGCGTTTCATTTTTGATTTTGACGGCGACGTCGGAAATCATCTGGCTCAGCGCGGGCAGGGACAAATTGTTGGCAAAAGCATCTTGCGCTGAAATAATCGCGGCGGATTCAGTGTCCACCAGGCGCGCGTCGATGCTGGCGGTGTTGCCCGCGTGGGAGATGCTGCCGCACACGACCGCATCTACACCGATACCCTTGCCGATTTCCGCGGCCGTGCCGACGTCGATCACGCCTGAAAGCCCCAACTTTTGTTCCGCCAGGATTTTCTCCAATTGCGCGCGTTCGATGACTTTGAAGCGGTTCAAATTCACGAACACCGTGGTCAGCTTGTCGAGCACATCGATTGGGCCGATTTCACGTCCTACGCCTTTGGTCTCAAACGGCAGGATCGCAATGCTTAAACGGTCGCCCACCAGGGTCACAATCGGGGCTTCCGGCCGGTGAGCAGGGGACGGCGTGTTGGTCGGTTTTATTCTTGATTCTCGTGCTGGCACGGCTGCTGGCTCCGTTGCCCGTACTGGCTGGCCGCGGTGCATGCGGCTCAAGTATTCGCGCGCGCGTTCCGAAGCGGATTGCTGCAGGGAAAGCTCGAGCATTTCGCGTGCGCGCCCAGCGTCGCCCAGGTGAAAATAACAAATTCCCATTTCGCGGTTCGGAAAATACTCGATGAACACTGCGCCATACGCCCGTGTTTTACTTTTGTCTTCACTTTTTTCTTGAATGGCGTTGGCGAAATAATTCAAAGCCGTTTGCCAATCCTTGCGCTCCATTGCCTCCAGTCCACGGGCATAAGACTTGTGCCATTTTTCCGCGGCCAGCGCAGGCCTGCCCCAGCTCAAGCCGGCCAGTAACAACGCGCTCAGCCAAAACGTTTTGGGGTAACCACGCAACATTTTTCAGCCTCGCTAGAAGAATAATGCGACGAACGGCCAGATGACTATTTCATTTCGGCCATGGTGAGTTCTGCCTTGTTGCGGGGAACTATGACTCTCACCCGAAAGAATTGCTGCCTGAGTGTGACAGTTGCCGCTTTGCGCATATAAACTACCGCCCGGGCGCTGTAAGTCTTTCAGGCGATGAGCTTGCTCTCAGTCCACTATTCCAACTCCAGAAAAAGCAAGAGCGCCTGGGCGGTGATCTGAATAGGCAAATTTCCTTAGTATTAGCGCAAAACCTCGGATTTTGCGGGGAGACCTGATCAACTTGCAACAATAAAGTCGAAAGGTGGTGGGGAAGTATTTGTTTTGGGATTGCGGGAAGGAAAAAGGTACGCGCCGCTCTGGCAGAAATATTGACCGGCCAGGCTTTTGAACGGGAGCGCCCTCTCCAGCAGACGGGGCGAAAGACCTCAGCGCGGAGAACTGCTCATACTGTGTTGGCAGCTCACGCGATCTTAAGAAGAAAATTGTTCGTGTATCCGACCACTCTTCAGTTTTTCCCTGACGATTTCATTTCTTTGCAGCCAAGGGACTTGTCGCCGTGCGCACCTCCACCGGCTGGTCTTGGGGCTGAATCCACTCGGGCACACCATTCGGTCTTAGGTGTAGCACGACAATCAGCAGACCGGATAGCACGGCCACGGCAATGTAACCAATGAATTCCAGCAAAGAGGTTTCGCCGAAAAAGGGCCGGTACAGGCTGACGCCGCACACCACGGCCAAAATCCACTCTACCGGACGTATCATAATTCCTCCTCGAGGCCTCTGGTTTGAAAGAAAGAAATGATGATTTTAATTGCGGGGTATGATGAAAAGCGGGAAGCGCGGCCAGACCCACAGACATTGCCGCGAGCATGAGACTCTATCCAGCCAATCTGTTTCTTGCCCAAGCTTGTCGGGCGCATTTTTCCAGAATTGTCAGGCATGCTCGCATCCATGAATAACTACACACATGGTGCCATTGGCAGTTGCAAGGGCAGTGTCTGCAAAATCGCAGGAATAGTGCGAATCTTGCTTGCAAAAATCAAGGGAAAAGTTTCACAATTTTTTGTGAAAACACGAGAATGAAACTTGACAATCTTGCCACGGTGTTTTATCTTCTTCCCGCCTTCCAGCGCGCGCTTGACTTACGAGCTTAGGCCGTCAATTGCCGGATTTTTTATATCCTCGCGATACGCACATTTGCCGGGTGAGGACAATTTCATGGACGAAGAATAGGACGCGAAGCCGCGACGCTTTTCTATTCGATCAGACTGCCCGTTCATTGCATCTTATCTTTACGCGAAGCGGATTCGTGAAAATTGGGTCACGTTCGCCAGGAAGAGTTTTATTGACATCGCATTTGTTAATTTTTCGAAACAAAAAGAGCGGCTTCTTCAAGCTCGTTGAAACTTGGAAGAAGTCGCTCTTTCTTGTTTTGCACCTTTAAGCTTCGACCGGCTATTGCAAGGTGGGGGTTGAGAGAAGGTTGGCCGGGCCGCAACGGTGCAGTCGTTTTGCGCAAATCATTCTTCGTACATGAGCCTCTTCACCTCGTTAGACGGTTCTCATTCCTCGCCTTGTTATAACGCCAATAAGTAACCGTCTTCACGTGGAATTGCGGACGGTGGGAGGAAATTTTTCATTTCTCCTGCCACTCCAACGAGTAACGGATGCCGGTTTCTGGCTTGATTTCAAGTCGATACTCGTGATCGTCGGCGTCGTAGCCGATGGGTAAGCCCTTTTGCACGCCCCAGTCCGCGTCGTAATGAATCAAAAACACGTCGCGCGGCGAAGGATCGTCCGGAAACGACAGGCGCACCATGAGATGGCTGCAGCCCGCGACGTGCGCGTACGAAACGAGATGGTACGGCTCCGATTCGCTGCCGCGATCGGGGAGCTCATAATGCAAAATCACGGTCTTCTTTTCGCCCGGACGCAACGGTGTGGCAAAGCGCACGTCGTAACGATGCCAGCTTTTTTGCACTTTCGGGCTGGTAATGCGGATTAAGGTGTCATCCGATGCTTCCAGATTCACTTTCACGTTCTCCGAACCGGACCAACGGAACTTGAAACGATAGCGATCCGACTTCTTCAACGCTTTGAAAGTGTAGCGACGCTCGACCACGCGGCTGTTGGCGTACACTTTCACATTCAGCTCGTCGCGCTCCAGCCACAGGGCGGGGTTGATCAACACCGCGATGCGATCCTGCGCCACGTTCTTGATGATAAAATAGACGCTGAAAAACAGAATGGCCATTCCGATGAAAATGATCGCCCACTTCATGATGCTGAAATAAGCGAAGATGATGCCTGCCGCCGCGGTGACAAAGGGCATCAATTGAATGATGCTCATGATAAATTGCAGCGTACTCTGGCCCACCTCGATCCATCCCGACCATTTTGCTTTTCTGGGATCTTCCATAAGTTGTAACTCCAAGAGGTTTACACTTTTCGAAGTGCGCCCGGCTGGCCCGTTTGCGCACTCGAGATTGTGGCCGGTTTCAATGGTTTGAATGCCATACTGAACGGATGTGTTCCGCTTGCGACAAAAAAATAATCAGTCTTTTGTCGCAGCTTTTGAGAAAGCAAAAATATACCAACCTTTCCTAACTGAAGTCAAGTGTAGATTTTAGTTTGTTATGTCGCAAAAATGTTGCAGCCCGAGCAGCGACCAAGGGAGTTTCTGGCATATTGCCGTCCGAGAACTGGGCCAATGCTGCAGGGGGCCATTTAAGCATCCTTTCAGCGCTCAACCGCAGTCAAATGTTGAGACGTCATTCAGGGCAAGAACGCCTCAAAAATTCCCATCTTCATTTCCATGAAAACCTCCTGTATTGATTTACGATTGACGATTTTCGATTTTCGATTTACGAAGGAATTGTCAGCATCTAAAATCGCAGATCGCCAATCGTAAATCGCTGTTCATTCCACACGTCCTATGTTTCATAGAACTTTTGACACTACCACGACGAGGGTCGAAATATGTCGTCCGACCTACCGCTACCTGTTCTACGTGATGATTTACTACTTCATTCCATCAAAATTTTTTATCTTGACTATAAACGTAATTCTCACAATTTTGAACTTTCATTTTGGATATTCCTAACCAGAAGCTGTCAGGCCACACGCACGATTTTATTTCACGTGTTCGTCTCGGGACGCGCTAAGTTCCGTAAATGATCGCGGGGCCCGGCATGAACACGAGATGGCGCGAAATTTGTAAAAACGGCAGCGAGCGCATCGTGAGCCGTGCACGGCGACGAACAATGTAATAAGCAGCGGCGATCATTCTCGATCGAGTTTGTGCGCTGCTCCATGCAATCCGGCATACGAATTTCTTTGATGGCAGGAGAAGGTCCGTTCAAAACATGATGGCCCCTTTCAGAGTTCTGTTTAAACACCTCAGACAATCAACGGCAAATTATTGCCGGCACCGGCTCTCTGCCTTGGGGTTGGCCGGTATGACCTTGGTCTGGCAGCCGAATACGGAAAACGATTTGGCAGGTTACAAAGTTTATATTGGCGAGCGCTCGCAACAATATACCCAAATCATCGATGTTGGAAAAAACACCTCCTACGCGCTGGATCATTTACCACGCGACAAGACTTTTTACTTTGTGGTGACCGCTTACGATCTCAACGGCAATGAAAGCGGCCAGTCGCAGGAAGCCGTTTTATCCGCCGTGCCTGAAGACCTTCCCGGAGGAAACGCCCGCATCGAAAAAACCCTGGCTACGGTCTACAATTTTCCCAACCCATTCCAGCCCACGCGCGAAACCACGGCCATTCGC
Organism: bacterium; assembly: GCA_050732395.1. Lineage (GTDB taxonomy): Bacteria > Zhuqueibacterota > Zhuqueibacteria > Zhuqueibacterales > Zhuqueibacteraceae > JBIOXB01. Next base: position 36,680 of record JBOHQX010000030.1, on the reverse strand, counting down.
TACTATCTCGCCCAGTCTGGTGCTGTAACCATTCGGATTTTCGACGTCAAAGGCGATCGCATCAAAACATTGTTGGACAATGTCCCGCGTCCGGCAGGTGAGAACATTGGCGACGTCTGGGACGGCACCGATGCGCGTGGCGCAAGAGTTTCAGCGGGATTGTATTACCTCGAGATTCAAGCACAGGGCCAAAAGGCGATCATTCGCGCAGCGGTCGTGCCGTGAAGTCGTTCACGTGGTGCTCATTTCCATAAGGCGTAAAACTGAACGCGTCATGCGTGAGAAAATTTTTGCTTATTTACAAAGAGTTGACTTGTGACGGGAAAATACTGATGCGAACAATTACCTCCTGGTTTGTCAATCACCTCTTTTTTTTGCGAGAGCCAATCGCGAAGACTCCCAAGTCAGAGGGGGACCGCATTTGGCGTATGGGCTTCGGAGTTGTCACGTTTGTGCTCTTGGGGATGGAGCCGTTGCGCGCACAAGAAGGCTTAGGCAGTTCCGGCGCCTTCATGCGCCAGGGCATCGGGGCGCGCGCAGGCAGCTTGGGCGATGCGTATGTCGCCGCAGCCACCGGCCCGGAAGCGATTTATTGGAATCCCGCAGCGCTGGCGGTTGACCCCTCTTTACAATTTGCACTCACACAGCGGCGCTATGCTTTCGATCGCAACTTCAGCTTTGCGGGACTCAGTTTACCCGTGAGCGGGCGCAGCGCCGTGGGCTTGAGCTGGACCGGCTTTGGCACCAGCGGCTTGGAAGCGCGCACCGGCAATACCCAAACGCCGGACGTCTTGTTCAACGACGACGAGAACGCGTTTGCCGCGACATTTGGTCATCGCCTGTCTTCCTGGCTCTACGCCGGCGTGGCGGCCAAATTCATCAGCCAAAAACTATCTGATCGCTCCGCCACCGGCTATGGCGCCGGCGTGAGTTTTCTGTTCAAACCGCTCTCGCGAGTTGCTTTCGGGCTGGCGCTGCAGGATTTGTTTGCGAGCTTCAAATGGGATGCGAACCAGGCCGAGCGCCTGCCGTCCACCATGATGCTTGGCATGTCGTGGCAAGTCACTCCACAAGCGCTGCTGACATTGGACTATCATCACGCCGGACCGGAGAATCTTTTCAGCAGGGATTGGTGGAGAAGAAACGGCCGCGTACGCGCGGGCACCGAATTGCGCACGTTACGCTCTTTGCCGTTGCGACTCGGCTACAGCCAGAATTCATTCAATGCTGGCGCCGGATTTGAGGTTCCCATCTCAGCTTCGATGCTCGTTTTGGATTATCAGTACGGCGTACAGGACGGTTTGAACAACAACGGCCATGCTTTTTCCGTGCGCTTTGAATTCGGCGGGCGGCGCCGCGCCAATAGAAGCGGTGACAAGGATCTCGCCTCGTCGAAAGAGGACGTTGCTTCCGCAGGCTCCGAGCCTGAGGAAGCAAAAAAGCAAGCCGAGAATTCTCGATCCTCTTTCGCCAGCCAGCCTGCCCAAACGGAATCCGCCAATCGCGTTGAAGTCGCGCAAAAGCGCGCGAACAAGACACCGGGCATTTTCCAGGGCAAGACCGTCGCAAACGGGACCTGGTTGACCATCAGCTCCGCCGAGCTCGAGGTTCGTTCCGGCCCGGGAACGAATTACAAAATCCTCGGCAAGGTTTATCGCGACAGTCGCTACGAAGTGTTGCGCCAGCACGAGAGTTGGTTTCAAGTGCGTTGGAATGGGAATCAGTTGGGATGGGTGAAGGCGGATGCGGTGACGCGGAAGAAGATTGCGGAGAGGTGAGCTCAGGATGCTACGTTGGATGCTTAAGATGACTTAGAAACAAGCGCACGGCAGGCGTCTATTGATGATAGAGTTTTTAGAAACGATTTCATTGATCCGCCGCGATGGAACATTGAAATCGAGAGCCAGGCGATTCAGGCTAAAATTGAGCAGCTTCAAATATATCTTTATTCATTTTGCTTTGCAGACGGAAAATTCTGCTAAGCGCCTACAACGGATTTTCAGACAAGCTGAAAGCCGTAGCCCTGAGGGCAGCTCCAACGGATACGTGAAGGCCAACGGATGAATGGACCAAGAGTTTTATCCGTTGGTCTTCACGTATCCGTTGGTGACAAAAAATAGAATTTTATTCTAAATTTGCTCGACCAATCGCCTATCCGAAAACCTTGTTTTGTCATGCAGAAGGTATCTTGGTAGATCCGGCACTGTGGGCTGAACTCGGTACTGTGCCCGAATCAACCAAGATTCCTGCGGCATCACAATTCCGCTTCGCTAAAACCCCGCCCCCACCACCAACCCCGAGCTCTGCACCGCTACTTCGAAAACATTCAAACGCTCATCCTTCCCGGGCATGCGTGCACCGAAGGCGCGGGCGATGGGGAAGCGGTCACGCACCACGGTGAAGATCGGCTCGGAGATCAGAATCGTCGCGGGTGCCGATTTCGTCAAATGCAGTAAATGCTCCGCGAGGCGCGGGGCTTCGCCGAGAATGCACAATTGGCGCTGTCCCTCGCTGCCGACGTGTCCGGCAATGGTCATGCCTGCATGCAAGCCGAGACCCAGTACGCGCCGCACGTCACAATACCGCTCGAGATATTCATTCACTTCCTGAAACCCCACGGCCAGCCGCCGCGCACAGCCCAGAGCGCGAGGAATTGCTTCAGCGGTGTCGCCCTCCAAACCGAAAACAGCGGTCAAAGCCGGGCCATTGGCTTCGCACATGTGGCCTTGGTATTCGGCCAGCAAGTTTTCCGAGAGCGTACGGAATTTTTGCAGAATGTGAATGGCCTCGTAAGGAATGTTGTTTTTCACAAACTCGTCGTAATCATGAATGGCTGCTTTCATGATGACCAGCGGAATTTGCATGCCCGGCATGGTGCCGTCGTTTATCGTCGCCAGATGAGTCACGGTCAGTACCTCATGTTCATTACGCAAGAGAATTTGCACTCGCATGGGACCCAAAATGCGGGTTTGGCAGGCCAGGCGTACCGGCGGCTTCAAATGATGCGACCTGAGCATACAGCTTTCCGGTTCCTGCAGGGCCGAGCAATTTTGTTCGCCGGCAATGACCCATACGCGGCAAGTGGAACATTCCGCCCGGCAGCCGCAATGATCGACATGAAACAGCCCGAAGCGCCTGGCCGCCTCCAAAATGGTCGTGCCCGGCTCCACTTCGAACCGTCCCTGGCGGTGAAAAATAATGCTAATCGGCATAGATGTTTTCCGTTCTGTAACAGTCTCAGCAGCGCCGAAAGACTGCTCCATAATAGATGATCTATACCGGCAAAACGTTATTCCCGCCGAAGCTTATCCAATACGCTGAGTTTCATCGAAAAGTTTTGTGGTTCCTTCTTGGCAGCTTGTCGCTCGTCGAGGCAATTGAGTCAACCCAAAAACTTGGAAATCATTGTCCGCTTTATCCGCTCACTCCGCTTACAAAACAATAACTGAACAGAAACGATTCTTCTAGCAGGACGCTGATAAAGTCTCAAATTCATCGAATCTGTCATTCCCGCGAAAGCGGGAAGCCATGATTTTATTGAGTTTTCTGGATACCCGCTTTCGCGGGTATGACATCAAAAAGAATTTTTGTCAGCATCCTGCTAGATGTGAATTGGACGCCTCGGCGATATTCTCAGCGGAAATATTTCGGGGTTACGATTGGCTTGGCAATGCTAAGTTAAAATCACGCCTTTTCAATCTGTCATGCTGCAAGCACCTTTTCCCTAGGTTTTAGTGCAGGCCCATTGGGAAGATTCCTACGGAGACAAATAAAAGGGGCTTTTAGCCAACTTAACTTTGTCAAGCCAGAAGTTTGCTGCGGAAAATAAAAAAGGGACACGGCGCGCGAAACCATGTCCCTCTTCTTTGGGGTAGGTGTCCTTAAAACAACATCGTTTTAAGGATGGAAGTATAATGGATGATGGGGTAGCCTACAACCGAGTACATTACACGTCGTAGATCCCATCGCCTTGTCCTGAGTTGTCCGTCCTTGAAGAATGAGGGCGATGACTTACAGATTGTTACGTTTCATGTACACTTTTTACATCAGCCAAATTCATGCCATTACTCGATAATAGAAGCGACATTTCATAACTCCCTATTCTACACTGAGTTGTTTCAATTTACGAATTGCGTTTATCTTTTAAGAAAATTTCAAAAATTGTTTCACTGCAAAACAGTGTCTCATCAGGAGTGTCTTACAAATGGAACAGTCTCCGAGCTGGGTATTGCGGGATCCGCCATATGAGCCCGTTTGGCAAAAGCATTGACATTGTGTTTAGAATCTGATACCTTCGCAACACTATGATCTTGCAATTGCCCTTCGGCCCGGATACGGTACGTGCGGAATTTCGCCCGCCGCGCCGGCTGGTCGAAGTCAAAGCCAAGCGCATCGCCACGCTGCAGAAGCCGGAAGAGATTTTGACACAAGCGCTGCAGAAACCCATTGGCAGCTTTCCTTTCGAGCAAATCTTCCGTAAAGCCGGCAAAGTCCTGATCGTCGTACCCAATAACTGGCACGACGGCGGCGGCATTTATTATCTAACGATCTTGCTCAAGCGCCTGGGCGGCTGTGGTGTGCCCTTGAACGAGATTTCGATTTTGGTTGCAGGTGCTTGGGGCGTAAAACGCAACGGCATCGCCAGCCTGCTTGAATCTTGCGGCAGCGCTCCCCAGCCGGCGATTTATTATCACGATCCGTCGGACACGCACGCGTTGGAATACATCGGAGAAACACGGCGTGGCACGCCGGTATTCGTGAATCGCTTGCTGGTCGATGCCGCGCATGTGATCGTTTGTGGCCAGGTGAGCCATCATTCTTTTTGGGGTTATCACGGCGGCCCGGCGATGATTGTGCCCGAATGCGCCGGCAAAGAAACCATCGAACGCCATTTGCATCTCGCCTATGACGCCACGCGGGCCGGCCTTCATCCCCGCTGCCGTGACGGCGTTGTCGCCGGCAATCCTCTCCAAGAAGATCTGCGCGAGGCCTTTCGCTTTCTCAGCGTTGATTTCTCGCTGCACACCTTTGTGAATGAAAACGGGCAGGTCCTGGGCGCCGTAGCCGGCGAGCCTTTACAAGGACACGCCGCCGGCTGCCGCATGCTGGACGACATTTATCGCGTGCCGTTGGAGGAGAGGGCAGACTTGGCGATCGTCAGTTGCGGTGGTTATCCCTATGACGCCAACTATTGCAGAGCGCATGAAGCATTGCATCGCGCCGCTCAGACTGTGCAGCCCGGTGGTAAGATCATATTTCTGGCGGAATGCCGTCACGGCCTCGGCCCGCCGGATTTTGCCAGATGGTTCATGCCAGCAAAGGGAGAAGCAACGGAAAGCAGGCTGCGCACTAAATCGGGACTGGAAAGTCTGCTGGCAATCTCCACCCGCCAAATCGCGGAGCAGAATGAGGTGATAGCGGTGACGGGCATGCCCGCTGAAACCGTTCGGGCACTCGGATTCACGCCCGCCTCTTCATTGGCTGAAGCCTTACAAGCGGCGCAACCTAAAACCGCCGAAATCAATTCCTGCTACATTTTTTCCAACGGCGCGATCACCGTACCGCAGTTGTCGTGACTCCTGGCCATGCCCCTTCGCCGAATGTGACGATTCAGCTATTGCTTGTTGTAGATGGATTGAACGGATTCCAAGGATTCGGTTGCATCGAGCACAACAAGCTGGCGGACGCCGCCGCAGTGAAACGTATGCAGGACTATTGGAGCGGATAGCTGGAAAGGTTGAGAGAAAAATTGGGAGCTTGAGGATGGAAGGGTCGCTATTTTCACCTCCTGCCGAATCGCCCTCCGTACCCTTCGCCGCGCGCCGTTGCGATGAAGAAACCTTCAAACGGCTGTGCCTCGCGCGCGAATTTATCGACGACTGTTTTGAGCAATCCCTGGACTTGCAACAAATCTCCCAACAAGCATTTTTCTCGCCTTATCATTTCTTGCGCCTGTTCCGCCAGACCTACGAAGAGCTTAAGCAGAAGGGTGTGGAATTCATGTCTCCGCCGCAGGAGAGACCTTATGGCATCGAAGCTCTGTTGAAAGATAATTCCGGCAATTGGTTCAGCATGACGCAGCATCAATGAATACTCTTTGGGGCTGAACCAGTCCTCTGTACAAGAGAATCTGAAAGTCTCATTGCCCCACCGATGAAAAGCGACCAGCGGATTCATGGCAAGAGCCAGTGGTCGTTTTTCAATGCGTTCGGGAGCATAGTCATGGCGTTTTGGCTTTACCGAGACGGGATATCAAAATGGCAAATAAAGATCCACGCATAGACGCCTACATCGCCAAGGCCGCTGATTTTGCCAAACCAGTATTGCATCATCTCAGAAATCTAGTGCATAAGGGGTGTCCTGAGGTAGAAGAAACGCTCAAATGGGGTTTTCCTCATTTCATGTACAAAGGAATTTTATGCAGCATGGCGGCTTTTAATGCGCATTGCACTTTCGGCTTTTGGAAAGGCGCCATGATCATCGATAAGAACAAGAACAATGCGGCAATTCAAAGCGAAGCCATGGGCGAGTTCGGTAGAATCACCGCCATATCAGATTTGCCTGAGGAGCGCGTATTGCTCGGGTATATCAAGCAGGCAACCAAACTCAACGAAGACGGCATAAAATTACCGCCGAAACCCAAGTCAAAAGCAAAGAAAGAACTGAAGATTCCTGAGAGTTTTATGGCAGCGCTGCGAAAAAATGCCAAGGCTCTGCGGACGTTCGAAAACTTCAGCCCCAGTCACAAGCGGGAGTACGTCGAATGGATCGTGGAGGCAAAAAGCGAGGAAACCAGGGAAAGAAGAATGAAGTCTGCAGTTGCATGGATGGCGGAGGGGAAAGGAAGGCATTGGAAGTACGTCAAAAGCTGAACGGGATGAAAAATGATGATTGGTCAGATTGAGCAATTAGCCAGTCAAACTTGGAATAAGATCTGAAAGTTTTTTCGCCAACGGATACGTTAAGACCAACGGATAAAGTCAACGGAGTCATCCGATGGCCTTGATCCATCCGGGGGGCCGCCCGTAGGGCTTCGATTTTCAGCCCCAAGGGCCCTTAAGTGGCTTGGTTGAAAATCTGGTGCAGGTCCTTGGAAAAAAACAACTGCAGTAAATGTCGAGCTGCGATGAGCAACCAGAAAACGGCCTTTCCTGGCTGGCGTTTTCCGAGGTTGACAAATAACTCGCAGATCGACCATCCCAAAACATTCCGTTCAACCAAGAGGAGGGAGTAACATGAATCAAAAAGCGATTCTCGGTGCGGTATTGGCCGGCGTGGTGGTGTTCGTATGGGGCGCGGTCTCGCACATGCTTCTCGGCTTGAGCGAAGCCAATATGAAGGCCTTCAACGACGAGCCGGCCGCGGAGCAGGCGCTGCTGGGTAACATCTCCGATTCGGGTATTTATACCATTCCAGGCACAAGACCGGGCGCCGATGCGGCCACCAAAACCGCGGCCATGGAAAAAATGAAAAATGGGCCGTTCGTGTTCGTGTCCGTGAAACGCAAAGGCATGCCTTCCATGGTCAGGCCCATGATCAAGCAATTGCTGATCGAAATCGTGGCCGGGTTGCTGTTTACGTGGGTGCTGACGCACACCACCGGCTTGAGTTATTTGATGAGCGCCGCTCTGGTGGCGATCGCGGCTCTTGCCGGCACGATCACGACGATCTTGCCGTTTTGGAACTGGTACGGCTTCCCTCCTGGCTTCGTGCTTTCAGATGTGCTCGATGCGGGTATCGGCTGGTTCCTGGGCGGGTTGGTGATTGCCAAATTCGCGCGGCCGCAAAAGACCTGATTTTGAAAAGGGCTATTAAAGCCAAAAATTTCCAACGGATGGATAACTTGACAATGTTAAGTTAGCCCTCAAAGCCCCCAATCCCTGACATTCCGCAGAAATCTTCCCAAGAGGGCTGCACCAAAACCTAGGGAAGATGCTTACAGCATGACAGATTGAGATGGCGCGAATTTAACTTAACATTGTCAAGATAAACCCAACTGATAAGGCTCTTCATCAAGGGAACATTCTACTCGCGCCCAAGGACTATTTGAGAAACATCATCTTTTTCGTCCTCACGAAATCCCCGGCTTCGAGACGGTATAAATATACGCCACTGGCGACCGGCTCGCCGGCGTCGTTCCTGCCATGCCAGTCCACTTGATATACACCCGCCGCTTGTTCCAGCTCCTGCACGAGTGTGCGCACGAGTTCTCCCGCAGCATTGTAAATTGCCAGCCTGACGAGGGAGGGCCTGGCCAGATTGTAGGTAATTTGTGTCGAGGGGTTGAAGGGATTAGGTTGGTTTTGCCGCAAGTCATACGCCGCCGGTAGTGAAGCAGCATCGGATGAGGCCACGCCAGTGGGAATCGCCCCTTGCATCGCGAGGCCGGTTACCATCTTGAATCCCGTTGCGCCAATCACCGTGCCCTTACCGCTGGTGGGATCCAAGCGAAGTAAATTGCTGACGACGGCGGGTGAGAAGCCGGACAAGCCAAAGAGTTTTCCTTCGGCATCAAATTCGAGGTCGGAGACCTGGCCCACGCCGGCGTTGCCGACTACCGTCGCTGCCGCGGTCGACTTGTCAATTTTGTAAATTGCTCCGGTGACTGATATGCCCCACAAGGTGCCCTCGCCGGGATGCAACGCCAGGCCCGCAAGCAAGTTGATCTTGGTGGCGCCGATGAAAATCGTGTCGACCGTGGCGAGATCGAGGCGGAACAAGTCGCCATTGGTGAAGCGTGCCCCGTAGAGATCATCGTTCAGGTCAAATGCGATGGCGCGCAGATTGGGAACGGGGATGCTCATCACGCTATAGGTTTCTCCGGTTTCCGCATCCACCCTGTATAGCGTCGTTCCCGTGCTCCCACCGATCGTTGCATAAAGCTCGTGGGTTGAAGGATGGAGCGACACACCAGTCAGCTCGGAATAACCGGTAGGGCCGACGGCGCTTCCTGCACCAAGGCTTTGATCAACCGTCAATAACGTGCTGCTTACACCCGGGACGCGGCCGGTCACGGCATAAATCACGCCGGTTTCCACGGGACGTATGGCAAAGCCTTTGCCGAGCAAACGCACCGTGCGCGTTGGGTGGGCGGCGTCGTTACTCTTCACCGTCAAACTGCCGACACTTTCGCCAATGGTTTCCGGGCGAAACGCGATCTCAATCTGGAAATTCGATTGAAAGTTCACGACCAGTGGCAGCGCCGGCGCCGAAACAATGTGAAACGGCGCACCCGAGATTTGAATAGCGCTCACGTTAAGATCGTCTATACCCAAGTTGGCAATGGTCAACTCCAGCGTGTCCGCCGTCACTCCAGTTTCTCCCAGGAAACGCAGGGGGTCTGCCCCTGGCACTGCCGTGGCTTCAAGATTTGGATACCGCACGCCCACCGCGAACCATGCGTCCAGAGTCGCGCGATATTGTGGCGAATCGAATCCGAACAAATCGAGGGTGGAAAAAATCGAAGCCAGGCGCGCGTCGAAATATCCGGAATTTGGGCCCAAATACGCCGTGAGATTGCGATAGGCGATTTGGCTTGCCTGCTCCAAGCCGATGCCAGTCACGGCAAAGGCATCATTCCGGTCGTTGGTACCAGTGCCCCCGGTTGTGAGGAGATAGAACCAATAATTCTGGACGCCGCTGTTGGTATGTACACCGCCCTGATCATTGCTCGGTTGAGGATTGCTCACCGTGGGCATCCAGAAGCTGCCAAGATAGGTATCCGGATCCCCGAATCTCCCCGGTTCTTCCATCGACCGCAGTGCTCCGATCTCGGCGCCTATGAACCAGTCATTCTGACCCCGGACAAACGCTTCGATGGCTTCGCCAAAAATATCACTGAAAGACTCGTTCAGCGCCCCGGATTCGTTGGCGTATTCCAGCCCGGCTGAATACTCGGTCACGCCGTGAGTCAGCTCGTGACCGAAAACGTCCAAAGCCGTCAGGGGCGTGCGGTTGTTGTCGCCGTCCCCGAAAGTCATGCGCTCGTTGTCCCAGAAGGCATTGAAAAAGTTGTTGTTGAAATGCACGTAAGACAGCAGCTTGCCATCATTGTCGTCGTAACTTCTCCGGCCGTGCTGCGCGAGATAATAGTCGTATGTGGCCTCGGCAGCCCAATGCGCGCTCACGCCGGCGGCCGCATTCGTGTCGGTGAAATTTGTGTCGGCGTCCACAAAATCCACGGCCAAATCGTAATTCGTGCCGTGACCCATGTCGTAGGTCTCGATGCCGTTTCCGCGCCGTGTCTGGCGCAAACGATAGGAGCCGGAATCGACCTGATCTATCGTGATGGGTACGACGCCGTCATACACACTCGTCCCGCGGCCCGGTACGTCAATGGGCCACAAACGCGATCTCACTTTCAGCACTTCACCGGTGCGGGCGTCGATGTCGATGCTATTCCGGTTCAGAGGCTTTGCCGCATAAATATCGAAACGATACGCGAGCCGAAAGTTCTCCAGTTTCATTGCCCGCCAGCCGTTGGTAATGCACAATTCGCCTCTCGGATGAAACGTCGCCAGCGGATCGTTCTGCTCCCTTCTCAAGAACGCTTCTTTAGCCGCATCTTCCCACATATAGGCTTCCGCACCCAGATGAGCCAAGGCGCGCGCCAGGGCCTCCGGCTCGGACAAAACGGGAATCACCTCCACATCCAGGCCGGGTACATGCTCGCCGTGCACGAGAACGACGGCGCCGTTTTTTTCATGGATGAGTAGTTCTACTTCTGCCAGCCTGAAGCCTTTGTGATATTGCCGGAAACGATAGTGCGTTTGCCCAAGCCGGTCCTCGACCACCCGGAATAGCCTCAATTCGTCCTGCGCAGACAGGCCCAACGCACGCTGGTGCTGATCGACAAAAGCTCGAGCGGAAGCCTGCGTGCCCTCCGCAAAGCGCACCGCCAATTTTGAAAGCCCGGAGGGATCTGTATAAATCCTGTTGCGAATGGAGGGAGATGAACCAGCTCCTGGCTGCGCCCACGCCGGTAAAGCAACGAGCATCGCGGTGGCTGCGGCAGCCAGCCGGCGGGAAAACGTCCCAAAGTCTTTCTTCATCGTGACTCGCCTTTCACAGGTTAATGGTGATGAAACCCTGTCCGCCTATTCTAGCACCATCATCTTCCGGATTTGCAGAAATTGTTGTTTGCCATCGAATGAGATCGCCTTTAGCCGATAGAAATAAATGCCGTTCGCCACGGCCCGGCCGAGATCGTCGCGCCCGTCCCAGCGGAGGGCGTGCGTACCGGCGAGCTTGCGGCCGTCTGCCAATGTCGCAACGCGCCGTCCCAACAAGTCATAGATCGTGATTTCGATTTCAGCAGGAACAGGCAGCTCGACGGCTATGCTGGTCGTGACATTCTCGCTCCAGCCGTCCGCGCGGCGCATGAAAGGGTTCGGGTAATTTTGGTGCAACGCAAAAATGACCGGTACCGGCACTGGCGCTTCGCGTTCCTTCACCTCCACCGTGGCGCCTACGCTGATTTGAATGTCATCAACAAACCAACCGCGACCGCCGATCTGCGGCTGGTTGTCGGTTTGCACGCGAAAACGAATGCGCACGTCTTGAAAAGTTGCGCCGGTGTAAGCCGTGAGCGCATAGGTCTTTTTCTGCCAACCCCTGCCGACGCCGCGAAATTCTTCACTCAACCTGCTCCAATTCTGTCCACCATCGCCGCTGATCTCAACGACGCCAAAATCCTCCTGATTGGCTTGAAAAAGATGCAGCTCGGCGAAGGACAGGCGCGCGTCTTCTGCTTTGGAAAAATCGAGCGGGAACGCGAGCGTAAGCGTGGCGTTCAGATTTTGTTCATAATTCGTAAGCTGCGGCGATTGATTTGCGGAATACCGTCCGGACGATTTGGCCGTTGTCGAAAGCCCCCAGCCGTTGGGCTGCACACTCCATTCATTCAAGCCGTTTTCAAAGTCCTCCAAACCCACGATGAAGTTCTTGGTTTCCGTTTCACCGCGATTTCCGGCAAGCGCGAGGTCCCGCGCCTTGGCTTGATAAAACACCGTGTCGCCATACACAAAACTCCCCGGAATGCCGCCTTCAAAGCGGCCGGCTTGTGTGGAAGGCGTGAGCTGGGTGCTGTCCCGACCGCCCGAAGAGCTGTGAAAGAGCAAGGATACCGAGCTGGTATCGATGCCGAGATTGTCCGTGGCCTCAACGGAGACGGGATAATCGTCAAGCTTTCGAATGGCATTCGGCACGTCCGCCAAATGGGCGAGCAGTGGCGGGGTGCGGTCGGGTTGAGAAGCGTAAGCATGCTTGCGGATCGGCGTGGAGAAATTGTTTATGGTACGCGCAAAAATGAAATACTCCACGGTCTTTCTGTTCTGTGCCGGAATGCTCGCGCTGTAATGACCGTCGCCGTCGTTGACCATTTCGGTTCGGTTAAAAGGCTGGGCGCCGTCGATGTCCCAATACAGCGCCACCTGGGCCACCGGACTTACGGTGGAGGTGACTTTGGCAATCACCGCCCGCGCGGCCGTCGTGTCTTCTGTATCGTGCAGCGGTGTATGCTCGAGGTTGACGCTGTTGAGCCAATTGATCACGCGCAACATGACCTCGCGGCGAGTGTTGCCTTCGGCGATCGCTTCGTAGCCTCCGAAGGCGAAATACACGGCGCGGTGGGTTCCAGAGTAGCGCACGGCCCCGGATCGATTATTGGGATAATTAAAAATACTCTCCCCCGGCGCGATGGCCTCGATCTCGCTGGGAAACTGTTCGGTATCGGTCCGGCCCGGCTGAAAAACGTTCAAGCTCAGGCCTGCGCCGATGGGATCACTATCCTGGCCCGTTAAGTTTGTGAACGGCGAGTCGTCCGCAAGATAACGTGCGTGCAAATAAGTTTCATAAAACTGCAAAGAAGCGCCGCCGGAGAGATCGAATTCATTCGTGAATTCCGGGTCACACAAATCCCAACCGATGTCCTGTCCGGACAAGAATAGATTGCCCCCAGCGTCGAGATATTTGCTCAACTCCCTACGGTCGCTGGAATCGAGCGCGGGGAAAGCCCATTCACAAGCCCACGCTACGGTGCTGTATTGTTTCATCAAATCTGCCGGTGGTGTGCCGTGCCGGTTATGCGTCCAATAATCAGCCCCGATCCCAAGCAGCTCGAAAGCCTCCAAGTAATAGTTTTCAACATTGTTCTCACCGTCATCGTCGTCCACCAATAGCACGCTGGGCAAAATTGCCCAGGCGAATTCGAATTCTTCGCTGTAACCGCCAGTGGAAACACGCAAGCGGAACGGTACGCGTCCCGGCAATGCTTCGGGGCTCAGGCTCACGATCAATTGGGACGCGGGAATCGTGACGAAGGAATTCTCATAGTCCGGCAAACCCGGGAGTCGGTTGAGCGTGATTGTACCATTCATCACCGTCACGGCCCAATGCTCCGTGCTCAATTGCACGTGCACGTTTGTGGCGTTGCCCAGCACGTTGCGCAATCGAACTTCGAAGCCGGCGGTTTCGCCGGCTTCCCAAACGCCATTGCCGTCGCCACTGGCGGCATCATTCAATGTGACGCCGACAAAATCGACGTCCGGCGGCAAAGGGACGGCGGGACCGGACACCGCGCGTTGGGCGTTGACAAGGCCGTAACCCATTCGGCCTTGCAAGCCAGCGTTCGCGGCATCGATATTTTCCGCCGCGCCACATAGCTGCAAGAAAATCTCACCGGCGGTACGTCCAGGGTTTTGCTGCTTGAGCAAAGCCGCAATGCCGGCAACGATCGGGCTGGAAAACGAAGTGCCGGTCTCAGATATGAACTGCTGGCCGTTGTTGTGGGGATTGTTTGGATCAGTGATGGTCAACACGTTTTCGCCAGGCGCAAAGAGCGGCACAAATTTTGGTTTGCCGTAATTTGAAAATCCGGCTTTGCGATTGTCGCTTTGCACTGCGCCCACGGCGAGCACGCCCGGAAAGCTAGCGGGATAACGCGGACTCAGCTCGTTGTCGTCGCCCACGCCGTCGGCGTCACCGTTACCTGCCGCGGCCACCAACAACACGCCCATTCGCAATACCGCATCGACCATTTCGGCTTCAAATGGAGAGAAACCCTCGCCGCTGAAGCTCATATTTATGATATCCGCACCTGCGAGCGCCTGGTACAGGACGCCTTCCGCATAAAAAAAGACTGCGGTGTTCAGCAGATTGCCTCCCGAAGGTATATCGCTGCCATGCTTGGTGAATATCATCGTGCAGTGAAAGCCGGCGCCTGCAATACCGAAATTGTTGTCGCCGATAGCGGAAACACAGCCCGCCGTTTCCACACCGTGCGAGCCGCCAACGCCGGTCCCGGCTTGCGGGAAGTTATCCGGCCTGAAAATAACGTCGAGAAAGCGGCCCACAAAATCCCAGCCCACGACGTCGTCAACAAAGCCGTTGTTGTCATTGTCGACGCCGTCCTCATCGCCTCCCGCGCTCGCCGGCGCATCGTCAAAGCGGCCGTTGTGATTGAGGTCTTCCGCCGGATTGACCCAAATGCGCTGCGCCAAATCGGGATGATCGAAATCAAAGCCAGTGTCCACCAGGCCGACGATGACGGTTGAATCCGCGCGCACCAGGTCCCAAGCTTGCGGCACCTGCACTTGCTGGAGCCAGTCTTGCTCAGCAAAACGAGGATCGTTGGGCGTGTAGACCCTGATGTTGCCCAATTCGCTGTTGTTGTCCGCCAAAGCGCGCACCAAGGCAGCGGGATTGTAGTCTCGCACCTGGTAGCGAATGAAATCCGGTACGGCGTACTCTACTGCCCCGCCGGCTTGAATTCCAGCGCACAGCGAGGCCACGTCTGCCGATGGCGGAAAGATCAATTTGTAATAAGTCGACAGGTCCGGTAGCGAGCGGTCGTCCTGAACGCGCTTCGCCAGGGTGCGCCTGTGGTCGCCGGGAAAAATGGCCCGAGCTTCCAAAGCCCGGAATTTTTGTTTCAAGCTTTGCGAAGTGGAGGCGCTTTGCCCGCCGGTACCGTTGGCGGATTTGATTTTGACGATCACATATCCCGGCACGTGTGGAGGCAGCGGCCGGGCTTTTTTTTGTGTGAACCCTTCACTCGAAAGGAGCAAAAATGAGCCCGCTATGATGAAGAGGCGAAGAAAGAGTTGCTGCAACCTTTGGCAAAAGCGCAGCTCGCGCCGCATGAGATGTTCCTTTCTGATGTGAACGGGGCCGGACGCGTCACTTTGTCAAGCGCGTCAAGGCATCACCACCAATTTGCGCACGGCACGAAAAACGTCTTTACCGTCATCCGCGATCGCTTGCAAGCGACAAAGATAGATCCCTGCCGCTACGCGGAGGCCATTTTCATCGGCACCGTCCCAATGCAGAGCATGAATGCCCGCATGCCTTTTTTCCTGCATCATCGTGACGACACGCCGGCCCAGCAAATCATAAATCGATAAATCTATTTCCGCAGGCACGGGCAAATCGATTCGTATTGCGGTGAGACCCGCGGTCGCGGTGCTCAAAGAGAATGGATTGGGGTAGTTTTGCGCCAGCGCGAATGCGGTTGGCATGGGCGTCGAAGTCTGGCGCTCGCCCACCGAGATGATCGAAGCCGGAAGCAAACGCACTTCGTCGATGAACCACCCGGGTCTGGGCGGGTTGGGATTGGCATCCGTTTGCACGCGAAAACGAAAACGGGCGTAATTCGAGCCGGGCTGCGGAGCGATGAAATAGTCGCGTTGCTGCCAATGTGTTTGTATGCCGCGTACCGGCACACCCAAGGCCGTCCAGTTTTGCCCCAAAGAGTCGCGGCTGATTTCAACGACGCCAAAATCTTCCTGGTCCTCCTCAAAGACATGCTGTTCGAAAAAAGTGAGCAGCACAGAGCCGGATGAAAAGTTGGCGGGCACGGCAGAAGTGAGGGTCGCGCGATAATCTAGGGGATAGACCCGGCCGGGATTGCTGTTGGCGGCATATCTGCCGGCATAGCGCCTGGCGGAGCTCAAGCCCCAAGCGCTCAAGGGCGCGCCGCTCGAATCCGCAACCCACTCACGCAAGAAACCGTCCTCGAAATCATTCAATCCGATCACAAAAAATCTTTCCGGCGTGTCCGTGCGGTTGCGGGCGAGCGCAAGATCCGTCGCGCTGGCGCGATAGTAGACGGTGTCTCCATATGACCAGCCACCGGTTATGCTGCCCTCGAATCGGCCAGGCGGCGAGGCCCGGGGCCGCATGAACGTGGATCTGTTTTGACCGGAGCTGGTTCGAAAGTGAATGCTGACGTTATTGGTATCGATGCCGTTGAGGTCATACGCCTGCACGTTCACCGCATAGGGGCCATCCGCATTCATCGTGTTTGGCACTTGCGTCAGGCTTTCCAATACCGGGGGAATAGTGTCGGGAAAAGTCGCGTACGAATATTTTTGCAGCGGCGCCGCAAATCCACGCGTCGTGGACACAAAAAAGAAATACTCGACGTTCTTTTTGAACTGCGGCGGAATGTCGCCGGTGTATTCACCGTTGCCGGCGCTCTGCATCGCTACCTTGTTGAAAGGCAAATGACCATCGGTGTCCCAGTGCAGCTCGACGCGCTGCGGTGAGCTGATTTCCGAAATGATTCGCACTTTTAAAGGGCGCGCGGCCGTGGTGTCGTCGGTGTCGCGCAAAGGCGCGTGCTGGAGGTGAAAACCATTGAGCCAGTTCAACACGCGCGGCATGAGGGCGTCGCGCTGTGGTTTTGGTACGATGGCTTCGTAGCCACCGAAGGCGAAGTAGACGAGGCGATAGTCGCCCGCGTAGCGCACGGCGCCGGTTTGACCGTTCGGGTATTTGAATATACTGAAAGCGTTTGCCAAAGGCAGAATCTCGCTCGGTAACTGCTCGCTCACTGTGCGACCTGGCTGCTGGATTTTGAACTGCAGCCCGTCGCTGATGGGATCACCGTCGATACCCGAGACTTGAGAGGTATTGGCATCGTCGGACACGTACCGCGCGTGCAATGCTTGTTCAAAGAATGCTTTTGAAGCGCCGCCGGAGCGATTGAGCTCGTTGAGGAATCCGGGCGCAGGATCGCACAAGTCCCAGCCAATGTCCTGGCCGGAAAGAAACAAATTGCCGCCGGCGCGCAAATACTCTTGCAGCGCGGCGCGATCATTTTCATTCAGGCTCGGGAACGCCCATTCGCAGGCCCAAATGACCGTCGCATATTTCGACAGGACCAGCGGCTCGAGCTCACCACGTGCATGCGTGAAGGTCTCAAAACCGAGACCCAAGCTATCCAAAATCCCGGTATAAAAACCTTCAACGTTGTTTTTGCCGTCGTCATCATCCACGAGCAATACCGAAGGCGTGATCGCGAGATAAAAGTCGAACGATTGTTGATATCCTCCTGCGGCCTGCAGATTCAGCTTGAAACGCACCCGATGCGGCAACGATGCGGTAATCGCCTCAACCACAAAGGGATCGTTGATGTTGCTTTTATGCTGAACGGACAGGTCTGAGAGGCCGGGCAAAGTGCCATAGTCGGCCGTGGCTTTCACCAAACGCACGGCATGATCGTCGGAGGAAATCTCGGCCAGGAGATTGTTGGCATCGCCCCAATCGTTGCGCAATTCCACGGCGAACTGCACGGTCTCACCCGCATCCCAGACGCCGTCGCTTGTGGCGCTGTTCGGCAGAATTTTCACCAGGGAAATTCGCGGTGCTGCCGTGATGCTTTCGGTGAGTGCGCGCTCGGCATTGATGCGGCCTCGTCCCAATTTACCCTGCACAAAATCCGGATTGAACGCATCGACGTTGTCCGCGGTTTCGACCAACTGAAAAGTGATTTGCGCCGGTGACCAATCGGGATGCTGCGATTTTACCAGGGCAGCCAAAGACGCGGCGAGCGGCGCAGCAAAAGAAGTGCCCTGCAGTTCTTCATATCCGTGGTTCAAGAAAGTTGTCAAAATACCGGGACGCTGGCGTTTCATGTCGCCGCCAGGCGCGCACACTTTCACCCAATCGCCGTACGAGGTGTAGGAGGCAAACCGGTCCTGATCGTCAATCGCCGCCACCGTTATGGCGAACGGGGCTAAGTTGAGCCCCGATGCCTCCTGGTTGCCGGCGTTGCCTGCCGCGCTGGTGACCACTACGCCTTTTTGGAAGGCATACGCCGCTGCATCCGCCACGATGCGCGTGCTGGCCGCGCTCAAATTGACGAGGTGTGCGCCGTTGTCCGCGGCATATACAAAGGCTGCGGCCGTCCATGCTACGTCGACCAGGCTCAAACCGTCGATACGCAGCCAGCCCACCCTTAACGGCATAATCTTCACATTCCAGGACAGCGCTGCGATGCCCCGTCCATTGTTCGTCGCGGCAGCCGCGACGCCGGCGACGCCGGTGCCGTGGCCGGCGAAATCCATGGGATCATTGTCAGGCGTGGCCGCATCCTCTCCCGGAAAAGGATTGAGCGGCTGATCGACGAAATCCCAGCCGCGCACGTCGTCGATGAAGCCGTTGTCATCGTTGTCGATGCCGTCGATAATCTCATCTTCATTTTTCCAGATATTCGCAGCGAGATCGGGATGTTGCCAGTCCGTGCCGCTGTCGATAATCGCGATGACCACGCTGGAGTCACCGCGTGCGATATCCCAGGCTGCCGGCGCCTTGATTTGCGGCAGATACTGCTGGCGGGAAAACAACGAATCGTTTGGGAAGCCATCGAGCGGAATGAGATAATCCGGCTCGGCGTATTCGACGATCGGATTCTTTTGCACTTGCGCGGCCAGCGCTTCTACGTCCGTTTGCGGTGGAACGTTCAGGATCATGATGCGGGACAAGCCGATGTGATCTTGTGCGGCGGTAACTCGATCGCGCGCATGGGTGAGGAGCGGATGGAGGCTGGTGGCGTGATACTCCTGCAGCAACGCACGTGCGCGCGCATCGATGGCGGTGTTTTTGATTTCAGAGTTGAATTTAACAATGAGGCGGCCAGGATAATAATCCCAGGATGAGCGCAGACCGGTGGCTATCGTTTTTGCCGACGGTTCTGCTTGCGGGCCGAGGCGTTGCTGAAGAAATAGCGCTCCAGTGGTGGCAACAAACGAGAAGAACACGATCATCCGGCGATTCATTGCAAACTCCATCGCGGGTCGAAGGCGCACACATCTTTGGCATTGGTATCGTGGGCATTTTGAAAAGAAAACAAGCCGGCGAGGGCCATTTTGAGCGCTGGCATTAGAATCGGTGCGAGCGCACACGATGCGACGGGAAGGAAAAGCAGCGACGCGATCACTTTCGGCGTGTAGCAAAAAATCATGCTGCCCTCAAGTTGATCTTCGAAGCAAGTTGTCTGGTGCAAGAACAGAATGTCAGAGGAGGGACTACGACTATGAATCACTAGCACGAAAAGACGCAGGAATATGAGGAAGCCGCCCTTGAAAGGCAAGCTGATTCTTGGACGGTTGGGTTACCCTGCGGGTTGCTGGAACAAATGGACTATAATGGAATAATCGCCGCAGCGGAGAGAAGATGCTATGAAGTTTTTGGATAGGCTCCACGACCTGGATGATATGCCTCACGCGAGCTCAGCGCCCGGAGATTTTGAGGTGGGTATAGATCATGCCGGGCGAGTTTGGTGCAGAAGCGGCGTCGCAAATACTCGACTTCATGCCGATCTGCTTGTGGGAGAGAACAATTACTGCGTCAGGGGCGCGGCGCCGTGGCATGACCGCGCCCCTGGCCAGTTTGTCCTTATGATTAATTCGCCTCGAGCGCCATCATGGCTTTGGGGCGTACAAAGGCATAACTCAAACTGTTTTCGTTCCAATTGGCAGCCTTTTTGTACAGCTCGGCGGCCTTCACCATGTCGCCCACATTAGAGGTTGCGACAGCGAGAAGATAGAGGGTGTATGGGTTTTCCTGATTCGCCTGCTTGAGATGCTCAGCGGCTTTTGCATGCTCACCCTTCTCAAAGTAAATACGTCCCAGAAGCGCGTAATGATTCTCCATTTCCTTGGAATTTTTTCCCGCGGCGATCCTGGTCTTGTGTTCATCCGCTTTTGCCAGCGCCCTGGTGAAATCTTTCCTCTTCGCGGCGATCACCGCTTCGTTAAAAAGCGCCTCATTGGCAAACTTCTCCTTGAGGGCGGGTGAGAGCTGAGAAGCCATTGCGACCTTTCTGCACTCCGCCAGGCTCTGTTCCGCTTTGTCAAAATTTCCGGTCTCAATAAGTATGTCGCAATTCGCGGAATGAGTTCCCGCCTGCCACTCAGGCAGACTTTCCTTGATCGCCATCTGCAGGATTTTCTCGTCTTCGGCTAAAGCCTGCTGCGTGTTACCTTCATAGATATACGAGTGGGCAAGCGGCGCCATGCCCATGAGTTTCCCTGCCGGTGTTGTCGCCAGATTAATGGCTTTACGATAGGCCTCGCGCCCCTGCTCATACTTCCCCAGGAAAACCAAATTGTCACCAACCTTTACCTGCGAGAAGGCGAACTTGGGATTCAATGTCACCGCCTTCTCATAGTTTTGGATGGCTTCCTCGTACCGGCCCATTTTCGTATACAAGTCGGCGAGAGAATCGAAGGGGTTGGCTTCGCTTGGAAGGAGGCGAATATAGTTTTTGAACGCCTCTTCGGCTTTCGTGTATTCACCCTTTTCGCGATAAGCGTAGCCCAAAACATTGTAGGCAGGTGCGAAGTTCTGGTCGATGGCAAGGGCTTTTTGATATTCGCCAATGGCCTTGTCATCCTCGTCTCGGCTGCTGAAAGCGTAACCCAAATACAAGTGTGCACGCTTGTCGCCGGGGAATTTCTGCACCAGTTGCTCCAAGAGCCGCACGGCCTGGACGGGATCGTTGTTCGCTCCCGCTTGTTGAGACTCGACAAACAGACGCTCACCTTCGGAAGCCTTTGGCGCCAGTGTCACGGCCTCCTTCAAATGCGTTTGGAAATCCAGGGCCGAGATGCCGGTGAAAGCTCTGTACAAATGCGCAAGCGCAAATTTGGGATCTTTCTCAATGGCCTTTGCGAAGAGGTCTCTAGCCTCATCCATACGGATGCTTTCAAATTGCTGTCGTGCGTCAAGAAAAATCTTGCGGGCTTCGGTGGATTTGGTGGTGAGGGGAATTTCGACTTGCGCGCGGGCAATGGTTGGGAGCACAACGAATAGCGCAGCAGTAAGCACTCCAACACGAGCGAAAATACGATAAAGTACTTTCATGATACCACCTCCTTCTTGGACAAAGCAGATGAAACAATTCTCTACATTTGCCATCTCCTGCGCTCATCTTGCCTACGCGGCCCAATCACCTCCTATCCTGGCGGATTGATTTTGCTCCAAGAGATTTTTCAAATGGTAGAGCTGGACTCCGTTTCGCATGGCGGCGGGCACATATGCTAAAACATTTGAAAATAGTCAAGAAAAAACTGTATTTTGACAAAAATGTAACATACCAGAGGCTTTACATTGACCATCGAAGTGCTCCCGTTGCCACTAGCGGAACTGAATGAAGCTTAGCGAGTTACAAGACTAAAGCTTCACGGTGGACCTCGCTCACTTCCACACGAATCACCACCTCTCGATTCTTGCTTGGCACTTCATCTTCCAGTCTCAAATCGGGTATCGATTCGTTCAGTATCTGCAAAACTTTGGGGAATATTGCCGTCATGGCGTGTCTTTAAGTAGAAGGGCAGAATCGCCGCCTGGTTGCCGCTATTTACACACATTGACATATGAAAAAAAGTATGAAAAAGGTGCAGTTCTTATCTAGCGAGAGCGTGAGCCGGAAGGCAATCAAAAGCCTGTTGCATTCCAGGCGCCAGGTGGATGCTGTCATGCAAGAGCGTTTGATTAGGCAAGAACTAGACAAATTCAGTACTACCATTTCCGAGGTGGAAATGTCCGCTCTGCCCCGGGAGGTTCGCAAGATCCTGCAGCGCATTCATCAGGATCTCTTTGAGCCTACGTTGAAAGTTTTTGAGTTGAAGAGAAAGTGTGGGGTGAGAAACAATAACATTTCAACCGATTTCAAGCGAGCCGTCGGAATGGGAATACGGGAATACATTGAAGACCGGCGTATTCAGGCGGCCATGCGATTGTTGAGCCACAGGGAACTGGAAATATTTCTTATAGGGTTTACGATTGGGTATGAGCATGAGGAGTCGTTTACCAGGGCATTTCGACGCCGCATGGGTTACACGCCCTCACAATACCGTAGAGAAATTGTCAAGAAGGAGTGTCAAACCAAATGAAACTTTTTTCTTTATTTTGTCGTGTTTGTGTTTTATTATGCTTCCCGGGTGTGCCATAGCGGGGCCCTTCCATTGGTTTAGTTTGTAAGTGCGCGTCGCAGTACAGCAATTGATCGTTTCTTTGGGAAAGTCTAATACAACTCGCGTCCTCCTTCGGGTGTCCAGATAGGATGGGTTGGTGATGCAAATCACCGGCTGGTGTGGTTATTTTCTAGCGACACGGAACTCTAAGGAGGATGTCATGCAACGTTCCCACCTTGTCCCCCTCATCGGGCTGCTTTTGTATCACGGTTTACACACGGGAAGTCCTGCCCACAGATTGGCGCCCTGCCTTCACCTAAAACGGCGCCAATGCCCCAACCGAGCAATCTACCGTATTTCGCTAGTGTAGAATTATTGAAAATCTGCCGCTCATCTCGATCACGCATTGGGTGCAGACACAGAACTTGCTCCCGCCGCCAAGTTGCGTCTGTAGGATTCTGTGAAATTGCGCGCCCAGGAACAAGAGCTGAAAGGAGGTGATCGACCCAAATCGTGGTGGTTTTTGCTTGATGGGATAGCTGCGCTCATTCCAGTCAACCGTCACAAGAAACGATTGATACTTGTGGCACCTTTTTCGTGGTTAACATCAAAGACAGGAGGTTGTATGAAGCCTGCATTTCGATTCTTGGCTTCGAACCATCTGAAGAAGCTTGTCGCGGGGGCCGGTTTGACTCTGGTCCTTGCCGGTGTGCTGCTGCAGCTCCCATGGCGTGAGGAGCGGCGGTTCGACGATGAACTGACGCTTTCCGGCAGGGCCAGCGTGCGGAATCTCGAAACCACCTTTAATGAGTGGAAGACCGCCTATGGCCGCAACGGGGGAGACCGCTACCTCGTTGTCGCACTCGGCTGGTCCAAAGGGCTCTCGGCTGAATTCACGAAGGCCAAGGGACAGGCGACATTCGATCTGATCGACAAGTCGGTTTCTATTGAGGTGTATGATCTCTTAGAAGAAAGTGTCGTTGACGTCTGGCTGGTTGACAATCAGGCGGGACCGGACCACAGTGTCATGCCGGAAACCGGCGACACGATGGTACGGATCGGTAAAATGACGATGGCGTCAGGTGTGGGACGACTTCAGGCCGAGCTTGACCCCGGCACTTTCGCCAACTTCAGCCTCGATCTGGTGGTCGTCTCCAGGACGGATCAAGGGCCCGGTACGGATGGAATTTTGTTCGGTACTCCCTCGCTCTTCCAAAGGCTTTATCGCAACGCACGGAACAACCGGCGCGGCGTGACTGTCTATCCCTCGCCTCCGGCAGCCGTGATGCAAGCCGGCCTGGGATTCAACCTTTTTGAGGCATCATCTGCAGATGACCAGGATTCGAGCCCGCTCCATCTCGGGGGGCTCGTCCAGGAAGGACAAAGGATTTTCTTCAATGAGACCTTTGGGGGTAACGGCAGGACCTGCGGTACCTGCCATCGCCTTGAAGAGAATCTCACCATCGATCCGGAGTTCATTGCCACTTTGCCCCCCAATGATCCGCTGTTCGTGGCGGAGTTCACCGACGCGCTGAATTTTGAGAAGAATGGCGGGCTGGTTTTCGAGAACCCAACGTTGATGCGCGAGGGCGGGCTGATCGTGGAGAATTTGGACGGTTTCGATGACGTGAAGAACAGGTTCGTTATGCGCAGCGTTCCGCACATCCTGGCGCTGAAGTTCTCACTGAAGCCGAGCATAGTTGACGGCACAACCCAGCCGCCATTTCAAAGAACCGGCTGGTCAGGCGACGGCGCTCCCGGCGGAGGCACGCTGCGTGATTTTGCGACCGGCGCAGTCGTGCAGCACTTCACCAAAACTATGCAGCGCCAGCCGGGTGTCGATTTTCGCTTGCCCAACGATCGCGAGCTCGACGCGCTCGAAGCATACCAGCTCTCCGTCAGCCGTCCGCAAGAGCCGGCTTTGGCTTTGACGCTGTTCAAAAACTTCGATGTGATCGCCGGGCAGGCGCTCTTCTTGACCAAGGGCAAGTGCAACCTTTGCCATTTCAATGCGGGCTCAAATGTTATTTTGACCAACATGAACGGGAATTTCAACACGGGCGTCGAGGATTTCCCGAGCCCATTCGCCGACTTAGGCCAGCGCTTGCCACGCGACGGCGGCTTTGGCCGGACGGCAGACGGTGACGGCAAAGGCGGCTTTGGCGACGGGACGTTCAACACGCCCTCCCTAATCGAAGCGGGAGATACAGAGCCCAATTTCCATAACAGTATCAGCGCCGATCTCGACTCTTCCGTGGCCTTCTATAACAGCGACGAGTTCAACAATTCTCCGGCGGGTAGATTTATCGGTGGAATCGACTTGAGCGACAAGGAGGTCTTTCAAGTGACGGCTTTCCTCTACGTCCTCAACGTGCTCGATAACATCCGCCTGGTAAATGATTTGTTGATCGGCACGGTTGGGATCCCCAACCCCGGTGAGTTCTTCAGAATCGCCGTGATGGAAGCTGAGGACGCGATCGCTTCTATGGAAGACGCGGCGGTGCAACAGGGAGTGGTTGCGACCCTGGGACAAGCCAAGGAACGTATTCAAAAAGCACAAGCAGCCAGCAACGTCTTCACCAGGGCATTCGAGACCGGGAGAGCGCTGGCGAAGCTGAAACAAGCACAATCCTCCTTGCTGGTCTTTAGGCTGGCAAAACAAACGGAGGGCGCCGGCGAAGAAACCTCGCCCTCAACTTACGCGCTCTTCCAGAATTATCCCAATCCTTTCAATCCTTCGACCGAGATCAGCTTTCAATTGCCGGAAGTCAGCCGGGTCGTGGTCAGAATTTTCAATGCGCTGGGCCAGGAGATTCGGCGGTTGGAGGATAAGCAGTATGAGCCCGGTATTCACAGCATTCGCTGGGATGGCAAGGATGATGCCGGAAATGCCGTTTCGAGCGGAGTGTATTTCTACCAGCTCCAAGCGGGGAGTTTTTCTGAGATGAAGAAGATGAACCTGCTCAGATAGTTCGTTGGGGTGATCTCGAGCATGCAGCCAACCGGCTTCATTTGCAGCATAAAAATGGAGCCGGTTGTAGCCGCTCCAGCCTTTTTATGCCATTCGGCAAACCCGCATTGACAGTCACGCTCCGAATCGCTATTCTCGACTCCGGCAAGAAACCTCCTGCCCAAAATAGGAAACCAGTCATGCCGGATCCGACCGTTCAACTCCTGTGCAGATTAGTCGCGACGAATTCCATCAATCCCGTCCTGGTGCCCGGGGCCGTCGGTGAAGCCGAAATCGCGCGAGTGATTGCGGAAGACATGCGTGCGATTGGAATGAGAATCGCGATCGAAGAAGTCGCTCCCGGGCGACCAAATGTCGTTGGCATTTTGGAGGGACGCGAGGCCGGCAGAACTTTGATGTTTTGCGGCCATATCGATACCGTCGGTGTGACTGGCATGAAGGCTCCTTTCGAACCGGTTGAGAAGGAGGGCAAGCTATACGGCCGTGGCGCGCAGGATATGAAAGGCGGTGTGGCGGCGATGATCGGCGCGGCGCGCAAATTGGTGGAGACCGGGGGATTGGCAGCAGGCAGATTGCTCATCGCTGCTGTTGCCGATGAGGAATATGCCAGCCTCGGTGCGCAGGCCCTGGCCCAAAAATGGCAGGCCGCGGCCGCGGTCGTTACTGAGCCCACGGATTTGGTGATCGGCATCGGTCACAAGGGTTTTGTGTGGATTGAAATTGAAGTCAAAGGCCGTGCCGCACACGGCAGCCGCCCGGCCGAGGGCCGTGACGCAATATTCAGGACCGGCCGCGTGCTTTTTCGTTTAGAAAAGTTGGATCGCGAGCTGCAAGCCAAACCGCGGCATGACACTCTGGGAACGGGATCATTACATGCCGCCTTTATCAACGGCGGGCGCGAATTGAGTGTTTATCCTGATCACTGCGTTTTGCAAATCGAGCGACGTACGATCAGCGGCGAGACCGGAGCAACGATTTTGCAAGAAGTCGAAGCGATTTTGACATCTTTGCGCGCCGAAGATCCCGAATTCGAAGCGAGCGCCAGGCTCATGTTCGAGCGTTCTTCGTATCAAATCTCCGCTGATCACGAGCTGCCGAGCTTGTTGGGTATTTCTTTGCAACGTCTCGGCAGATCTGCTGCTCGCGGCGGACTGACGTTCTGGACCGATGCTGCCATTCTCGGCGAAGCCGGCATCCCAACGGTTATCTTCGGTCCCGGCGGCGCAGGATTACATAGCGTGGAAGAATACGTGAAGATCGACGAAGTGCTCGCCTGCCGCGACGCGCTGGTTGAGCTGGCTCGTGAGTTTTGTATTCAATAAAGACAGAATAATGGAAGACAAAATGATCCTCACATCATTTTGTCTTCCATATATTCTGTCTTTTGAATTGCGGCCACTCAAGGCCCTGCGGCGAGGGTTTGCATTGGCAAACTGATGAAGCATAGTCATGGATTTCATTTTGGAACACCCGGCTTTGGCGGTGGTTGGCATTGTTGGCGTTCTCGTTTTTTTGTTGCCGCGCCGCAATCGGGCGGCTTGACATGCGATGCAGCATTTCGCATGCTAGGCCAGCTTTGCCGCAATCTGCCCCAACGTGATCAATGCGCGCTCAATGCGCTCCGTCCAGGGAAAGCCGCAATTCAAGCGTATGAAATTGCGGTAACGCTGCTTAGATGAAAACAGCGGCCCGGGCACGACGCTGATGCCTTTCTCAACCGCCCGGCGATAGAGCTCGAGCGAATCCACGGTCTTCGGCAATTCGACCCACAATACATGCCCGCCCATTGGGCGCGTGATCTTCGTGCCCTCCGGAAAATACTTGCAAATGCCCTGCGACATAAGTTGCACTTGTTTGGCGTACGTTTTGCGCAAAGAGCGCAGGTAGCGATCATAGCCGCCGTTGTGCAGCATTTCCGCGATGGTCATTTGCAACAAGGTCGCGGTTGAAATTGAATTGGTCAACTTCAAGCGGCGCACTTGCTGGAGAAATCTGCCCGGCGCCGTCCAGCCTACGCGGAATCCCGGCGAAATGGTTTTTGAAAAAGAGGAGCACAACAGCACGCTGTCATGTTTGTCAAATGCCTTCACCGCGTGGGGGCGTTCCGGCCCGAAATGAAGATCGCCGTAAACATCGTCCTCTATCAACGGGATGCCGCGGTGCGACAATATATCGACCAGGTCTTTCTTGTTCCTATCCGGCATGCAGCCGCCCAGTGGATTTTGAAAATTTGCCGCCACAAAGCACGCCGCGATTTTTTGCCGGCGCAGGGCCTGCTCCAATCCTTCCAGGCTCATGCCTTCACGCGGGTGTGTGGGAATTTCTAACGCGCGCAACTGCAGGCTTTCCAAGATTTGCAAGAAGCCGAAGTAGATTGGCGATTCGACGGCGACGGTATCACCGGGTTTGGCCACGGCGCGCAGGCAAAGATTTAGCGCTTCGGTGCAGCCAAAGGTCACGACGATTTCCTCGCTGCTGAGATGGCAACCCCAATCCACGGCGCGCCGCGCGATTTGATGGCGCAATTCTTCATTGCCTTGCGGCATGTCGTAACGATTGGTGGTTATGACCGAGCGCCGTGCGATTGCGCCGAGCAAATAGTTCAGCTTGTGGCTCGGCAGCAATTCCGGGCTGCCGGTGGCCGCTCCAAACGGCACGTTGTCGGGGTTCATCGCAGCCTCGTGCACTTCCGCGGCCAGCATGCTGACGTCGACTCTACAAGCGGTGCGCGCCGGCTTCGAAATGCGCGGCTCCGGCGGCAACTCGCGCGGATGCAAGCGCACGTAATAACCGGATTGCGGCCGCGCTTCGATCAACCCGCGATCTTCCAACACGACGTAAGCCTGCAAGACCGTGGACATGCTCACGCCCAGTTTCGTATTGAGCTTGCGCACCGAGGGCACCCGCTCGCCGGGACGGAACGTACCTTTTTCAATGAGCCGGGCGATGTCATCGGCGACTTGCTCATACAAATGGAGCTTTTCAGATAAAATCACTGTACACCTTCTCGTAGTTTTTTCTCACTGCTATGCCGCAACAGTCAAATGTGTGCAAAAAGGCTGCCAGAACAATTCTTTAGAAATATAAACTGTTATGGTCACAATTGCAACAAACTGCATCTGTTTTGTTAAGAAATTTTATATAAATTCGCTTGCATAAAATACCAGTTGCTCGACCATTGGCGGGCGCGCCGATGGCCCGTTTTTCATATTCAACATTGAATCTGCTACCGTCATCACCACGCAGGCTATTTTGGAACAGATGCAACCTCCGTGACGATCCTCTCGAATACAAAACTGCGTAATCCAGTCGCGTTTGATGCGACCTATCGGAAAAGATTGCTTTAACCAAGTGCAATCCAAAAATTCTAGAACGTCATGCCGTGAGGAATTTGGTGGAATGAAGCGCGTGCTTATTTCAAACCTGAATGCCGAATTCGCCAAGATACTACAGCTTGACACAATGAAGTTTTCGGTACGGCTCTATTATCAAGAAGTGAGGTGAACATTGAAGGACTCAACCAAGAATCTCCAGATGCGCATACTCATCGCATTCGCAGCGGTATATCTAATCTGGGGCTCGACCTATTTGGCGATCCGGTTCGCCATTGAAACGATTCCCCCATTTCTGATGGCGGGTATCCGCTTTCTATCCGCGGGCGGAATGCTCTATGCCTGGGCGCGCTGGCGCGGCGCCGAAAAGCCCACGGCGGTGCATTGGCGCTCGGCGACCGTCATTGGCGTATTGCTATTATTGCTGGGCAACGGCGGCGTGACTTGGGCCGAGCTGTTCGTGCCGTCGGGCATTGCCGCACTGATGGTCGCGACCACGCCGTTGTGGATCGTGTTGCTCGATTGGGTGTGGCAAGGCGGCCATCGTCCCAGCATGCGCACCTCGATCGGTTTACTGGTCGGTTTCATCGGCATTCTCGTCTTGATCGGCCCGAACAACCTGCTGCAAGGCCACGGCCTCCATCCGTACGGTGTCGTCGCCATGCTCATCGCCAGCGTGGCATGGGCCGCCGGCTCATTGCATTCGCGCCGCGCGCCCCTGCCGCAATCGCCTCTGCTCGCAACGGGCATGGAAATGCTATGCGGCGGCGTATTGCTGCTGCTGGCGGGATTGCTCACGGGTGAAATGGATAACTTTCATTTTGCCGCGATTTCCGCGCGCTCACTGTTCTCGCTGTTCTACCTCATCGTTTTTGGTGCCGTCATCGGCTTCACCGCTTTTGTCTGGCTCCTGCGCGTGACCACGCCGGCGCGCGTCTCCACTTATGCCTACGTCAACCCCATGATTGCAATCTTTTTGGGCTGGGCGCTGGCAGGCGAGACTCTGACGCGTCAAACTTTGTTCGCAGCGGCCATCATCGTCGTCGCCGTGATTTTGATCGTCACCAGCCCGGCGCCGCAACAACGGCCTGTGGCCGCACGCAAGCAAGAAGAGCCCGAGAAATTGGAAGCGTTGTGTTTGGAAGAAGCATAATTGCGCGTTGCGGCCGATCGCAAGAAACGGGTGGCAATTCTTGCACGCGTTTCGGTCATTTTGGCATGTCATCAAATCTTTGAACTTACATTAGAAGCACCATCATGAGCCTCGAAAAAATCCTCCAGCAGGAAGAAACGCTCGACCCTCAAGATTGGGACGAAATGCGCCGTCTTGGCCATCGCATGGTCAATGACATGATCACGTATTTGCAAACGCTGCGCACCAGACCGGCGTGGCGACCCATTCCGCAGCAGGTGAAGGAAAATTTGCGGCAGCCGCTGCCGCAGCAGCCGCAGGGCGTGGACAAAGCCTATCAAGATTTTGTCGAGAATGTCTTGCCTTATCCGCACGGCAACATTCATCCGCGTTATTGGGGTTTTGTGAACGGCTCGGGCACGGTGTTCGGCATGCTGTCTGAAATGCTGGCTGCCACCGTGAATCCCAACGTCGGTGGCGCGGATCACAGCGCCGTTTACGTCGAGCTGCAAGTGCTGGATTGGTGCAAAGAAATGTTGGGCTATCCGCAAACAGCGAGCGGCATTTTGGTGAGCGGCGGCTCGATGGCCAACTTGCTCGGCCTGGCCGTCGCACGCAACACATGCGCTGGATTCGATTTGCGGAGCGAAGGCGTACGCGCAGCGCCGGGAACGCTCGCGGTATATTGTTCCACTGAAACCCACAGCTCGGTGCAAAAAGCAGTAGAGCTGCTGGGTTTGGGCAGCAAGGCTTTACGCAAAGTACCGGTGGACAATCAATATCGCCTCGACTACGCCCAATTGGAAAAAATGCTGGCGACCGACCGCGCGGCGGGTTTTATTCCAATTTGTGTAGTGGGGAACGCCGGTACCGTCAACACCGGCGCCATAGATCCACTCGACAAACTCGCAGATCTGTGCGCCCGTGAAAAAATCTGGTTCCACGTCGACGGTGCGTTCGGCGCGCTGGCGGCATTGGTGCCGGAAATGCGCCGCTATTTATCCGGCATGGAGAGGGCGGATTCGCTCGCGTTCGATCTGCACAAATGGATGTACCTGCCCTATGAAGCAGGTTGCGTGTTGATTAAAGATCATGACGCGCATCAAAAGGCGTTCACGTTGATTCCCGAATACCTGGTACGGCACGATCGTGGCTTGGGCGGGGGGCCCGCCTGGCTGGCAAATTACGGCGTACAGCTCTCTCGCGGCTTCCGTGCGCTGAAAGTCTGGCTTGCTTTCAAGGAACACGGCATGGAAAAATACGGGCGCTTGATCCGGCAGAATATCGCGCAGGCGCGCTATCTCGCCCAGCTCGTGGAAGGCAGCGAACAACTCGAGTTGCTCGCGCCCGTGCCGCTGAACGTCGTGTGTTTCCGCTTCGTTTCGAGACAGCTCGACGAAAACAAACGAAATGATCTAAATCGTGAGATTCTGATGGAATTGCACGAGCGCGGCCTCGCCGTGCCAACGTACACCATGCTCAAAGGCAAATATGCGATTCGCGCCGCCATCACCAATCACCGCAGCCGCAAGGAGGATTTTGAAGCCCTGGTGCGTGAGACCATCAATCTGGGCACTGAGTTGTTGCCGAGATTCAACTGATCACTTCGTGCTGAAAGTTTAAGGTCAACCCTTCTCCGGAGGAATGCCCAAATGCAAAAAGTCAATCTACGCGAAAAATTCGCCATCTTTGACGAACAGTGGCGCCCTAAAATCGTGGGCGCGTTGAACGGCCAGCACGTCAAGCTCGTCAAATTGAAAGGGGAGTTCATCTGGCATCATCACGAGGCGGAAGATGAGATGTTTCTAGTAGTGGGCGGGAAGCTGTGTTTGAAATTACGGGATCGTGACGTTTGGCTTGAAGCTGGCGAGTTTTTTATCGTTCCGAAAGGCGTGGACCACAAGCCGGTTGCAGTTGAAGAAGTTCACGTTATGCTCTTCGAACCTGCCTCGACCTTGAATACCGGCGATCAACGCAACGAAAGGACGGTCGAGCAATTGGATTGGATATGAAGCCCGGAAATTACACCTTACACGTGTAAAGTCTACACCAGTCTTTCAGACAAGCTGAAAGCTGAAGCACTTCGTGCAGCATCAAATTTTACCCGCGGATTGAAGAACCCCACAGATCATAGCTTCATCGGTGGGATTCTTCAATCCGCGGGAGATTTTTAGGTCAGAAACTTTTAGAATTTTATTCTGAGTTTATTTCGCTAAGCGCCTATTTTCTCCGCCAACTCCTTGACCGCGCTCAGCGCTGCTTCCCAGCCCTCTACAGCATCAGCATATTCTTTATCATTAAGAGGGCTGTTGAAATCCTCGCGTGCATAAAGCTCAGTGCCCACCTCTCTTGCGCGCAGCTCATATCGGAAACATATTCACCACCCATTTGTCTTGTAACAGCAGGATTGGTAAACACCTCCCAGACCCTTGCTGCCGCAGCATGGATGACAATGGATTTTTCCAAGAAGAATTTTGCCATTCCTAGTTCTCCTTTTTCACAGGGCGACACTCAACGACGAAGTAGCCAGATGCCTGTGGCTCTGCTGCCAGGACCTCGAGCCCAGCAGTCCGTGCCAGCTCGCGGAATTCGGTCAGCGAGCGGTGCTTGCCTCCCAACAACACCATCTCGATCGTCAGGCCGCGACGAGCGCGGTCTGGGCTCACGTTTTTCAGGACCACAACCCGGCCGGTGGGAAGCGCTGCCTCTGCGCAGCGGCGCAGGATGGCCGTCGCTTCGCGATCTGGCCAGTCGTTCAGGATGCCCCGCGGCAAGGTCATTGATCTCCTCTCTGCCTGCGGCGATGTGTTCCGCGATGCGCAGGGTTGCAACCACGTGGATGCACCACGGGGTGCAGAGATCGCTCAGCGCCCAAAGTTCCGTTCGTTCTTGGTCTGGCAGCGAGTTCAAGTTTTGTCGTCTTTGCTTTTGTCTTTCTAGATTCTTCACTCTTTCAGCGCATAAGCCACGGCTTGCTCGGCCGTCATCTTCTTCCCCGCGTTCCAGTTTGACGCGAATGTTTCATCCCCAAGAAGGGACCGCACGCCTGTGACTTCGCGCTCGAATCGCTTTCTTTCGTGTGCCGGCATGGGCGCGCCGATGCTCTTGTGCAGTGCCTCGGCTGAGGCAAAGAGGCGGCTGCTTCGACCAGGATCACCTTTAGCCGCAGCCAGGATTCCAAATTCAAACAGTGCCTTTGACATTCCGAGCTTATTTCCCAAATCCTTATTCAAACTCAAGCTCTCGTGCAAGCAAGCTGCCGCGCGTTCGTTGTCATTGCGCCCGAGCGCGTGCCGGCCAATATAGTAGAGGGTGATGGCGATTCCCCATTTGTACCCCCAGGCCCGAAACTTCGAGAGACTTTCTTCCAGGAGCGCCTGCGCCTGTTGCTGATCGCCCTCGTGCTGCTTTACCAGGGCCAGCGGCCACAACATTTGCGCATCTCTATCTTTTATCAGATCGGCGCCTTCCTCGGCGATCACCCTGGCCGCACGGTCAAAGTCGCCTTGGTCGATGGCCAGTTGAGCGTGAATCCACACAATAAATCCCATCATCATATTGTCGCCCAATTCCCGAAGTTTTTTTCGGGCAATTTCCAGTAGCGAGGCGGCATTTGCATAATTGCCCTGTACGGTTTCAAACCATGCCAGCATGCCCGTTGCAAACGCGACGCCTCGTTCATCGCCGATTTCCTTCCGGAGGTTGAGGTTTTTTTCCTGAAGCGAGCGTGCCAGGGCGAATTCAGATTGTGTAAATGCCACTGCAGCGAGATTGTTGAAAGCGACGGCCATGCCGCGTTTATCTTCCAATTCCGCATGCAAAGTCAGGCTCTCGCCCGAAAGCTCGATCGCCGAGGCTAATTCTCCGATCTGCGCTGCGATCCAACCGAGGTTGTTGATGACGGTGGCCATGCCTTTTTTGTCGCCCAGCTCGCGCCAGATCATCAGACTTTCCTCAAGAAGAGGACGGGCGGTGATATGCTCGCCCATTTCGTGCATGATGGTTCCAGCCGCATTGAGAACCTTCGCGCGATCTCGCGTCGGCTTGACAGCCCCCGGCATTGCCAGCAACGCCAACAATCGCTCTCGGCCTTCTTTCCAGTGCCCGCGTACAATCCAGAGCCGCCAAATCGCCGCACCCAGACGCAAGCCGTAATCCTGCTGCCCGGTTTCTTCGACCCACGAGAAAACCGCGCGCAGATTGTCGTGCTCGCGTTCGAGTGCATTCAACCAATACGCCTGCTTTGGTCCAGTGAGCTCCGGCTCAGCTTTTTCCGCCAACGCCAGAAAAAAATCCGCGTGGCGGCGCCGGGTGACCGGCCAGTCAGCACTCGCTTGCAAGCGTTCGAGCGCAAACTCACGAATGGTTTCAAACATCACAAATCTCGGCTCGCTCTCCTTCGCCTGCTCTGGTCGCGCCAGGCTTTCCGGAGGCTGGTTTTTGGGAAGGCTGGCCTTGAGGAGGCTTTTGTCGATTATAGCTGTGAGTTCATCGAGGGTATCGACTTCGAGCTGGTCCGGCGCATGGCAAATCGCTTCCGCCGCCTCCAAAGTGCAACCGCCGGCGAACACGGCCAACCGCTGAAAGAAAACTTTCTCAGCGGGCGAGAGCAGATCGTAGCTCCAGGCAATCGCTTGTCGCAACGTTTGATGCCGGGCGGGCATGTCGCGCGGCCCGCCGCGCAAAAGCTGAAGGCGACTGCCGAGGCGCGCGAGCAATGCTGCCGGGGTGAAGAGCTTGAGGCGCGCCGCAGCCAGCTCAATGGCGAGCGGCAAGCCCTCGAGACGAAAACAAATCTCGGCGACTGCGGGCGCATTCTCGTTGTTCACCTCGAAATCTGGCTTGACGGCGCGAGCGCGCCGGATGAAAAGCTCGACCGCGGCAAATTGCGACAACGAATCCGTCGAGATTTCAGCGTGCGGATCAGGAGCAGGCAGAGGCTCCACCGGATACTCGTGCTCGCCCTTGAGGCGCAGCACGATACGGCTCGTGGCGAGTATTCTCAAGTCCGGACAGGCGGCGAGCAAGTCGGCCACGACGGGGGCGGCCGCCACCACTTGTTCAAAATTGTCGAGCACGAGCAGCAAGCGCCTGTCACGCAGATATTCGATGACGCTCGCACGCAAAGGCTTGCTGCGATTCTCACGAATGCCGAGGGTTTGGGCAATGGTGGGCAGAACCAACTCGACGTCAGAGATCGCCGCCAGGCCGACAAAGAACACGCCTTGAGGAAACGCATCCAGCAGGCCTTGCGCTACTTGCAGGCTCAGACTGGTCTTGCCGATGCCACCGGGGCCGGTCAATGTCACCAGTCGTACCTCCGCTTTGACCAGGAGCTGCCTGAGCGCTTCGACTTCGTGTTCACGGCCGACGAGCGGGGTTATTTGCGCCGGCAGATTATTGGGCCTGCTGCTCGGAGTTCTCAAAGCGGGAAATTCACTCTGCAAATCCGGAACAATGATCTGGTAGATGTGTTCCGCCTGCTGCATATCTTTGAGACGATGCTCGCCGAGATCGCGCAACGTCATGCCTTCGGGCAGATTGCCCGCCACCAATTGGCGGGTGGTTTCCGAGAGGAGAATTTGGCCGCCATGCCCGGACGAGCACAAGCGCGCAGCACGATGGACGTCCACGCCCACGTAACCAGTCGCGGTTCCCACCGGCTCGCCGGTGTGCACCGCCATGCGCACACGCAGGCTCTCACCCTCGGGCCACTGGTGCATGGCCAATTGGCGCTGCGCCGTAATCGCCGCCAGCACGCCGTCCTGCGCGCGACTGAAGGCAACAAAGAAGGCATCTCCGGCGGTATCGATTTCAAAACCTTCAAGCTGCTGAAAGGCAGTGCGTATGATCACGCGTTGTTCTTCAAGCGCCTGCGAATATTTGTCGCCAATTCTTTGCAGGAGTTGCGTGGAGCCTTCGATGTCACTGAACAAGAAGGTGACGGTGCCGGAGGGTTTTCTCGATGCTATTTTACTGATCTCTTGCTCCATATTCATGCCATTATTTGCTTTCAAAAAAACACCTTCCGCTCGACGCATATGATACAATTCCTGGCACTTTTGTCAAGAGTTCTTCCTGAATTGAGCCAGGTCACCGCGCCGCGCGAATTTCTAAGCGTTTAAAGAAGCAAACTTAGAATAAAATTCTAGAAGTTTTTTGACAGGATTAACAAGATTTACAGGATGAGGATCAATCTTGTTCATCTTGTAAATCCTGTCGAAAAAGAACCAGCCGCGCAGCGGCTTCTGTTTTCAGCTTAACTGAAAACTGATGTAGGCGGTTAGAGAAACAAACATAGAACAAAATTCCAAAAGCTTTTTGGCAGCTTTTTTCTGGAGAAGAAGCTCGAAGTTTCCGAAACCATGCGCAATTTTGATACAATGAGTAAGCTAATGGAAATGAGCAGAGAAAAATAGCCACAGTATGAACAAAATAAAAGATTCGTTGATAAAATCTTTCGCTACTCCGCAAAAATGGCGAGAGTGGCTGGCGAGGAATCACGCTACCTCAGATGACCTATGGCTTCGGATTTTCAAGAAAGACTCAGGCAAGAAAACCGTCACTCACGATGAAGCGCTGGACGAGGCGCTCTGCTTTGGCTGGATTGACGGCCAGTCAAACAAGTACGACGAGAAATCGTGGCTTCAGAAATTTACGCCGAGGAGGCCAAAAAGCTTGTGGTCAAAACGGAATAGAGAGCATGTTGCCCGGCTCATCAAAGAAAAGCGCATGCAACCCGCAGGACTCAAAGAAGTGGAAGCCGCCAAAGAAGACGGCAGATGGAATCAAGCATACGATTCTCCCAAGAATATTGAAGTACCTGCTGATTTCCTGAAAGAGCTGAAGAAGAACAAAAAAGCGTATGCGTTCTTTAAAACGCTCAGCAAAGCAAACACCTACGCCATCGCCTGGCGGCTACAAACGGCCCAAAAGCCGGAGACGCGCGAAAGGCGAATGAAGGCAATGTTGGAGATGTTGAAAAAAGGTGAAAAACTCCATTAAGCGGTTTGCCTATTCAAACATGGAACAAAATTCTGAAAATT